>CAUUAM010000090.1:0-6659 GCA_963543165.1 uncultured Streptococcus sp.
TCTCCAGATGTTAGCTTTTCTTCAACCCACTACAGTTGACAAAGAGCCCCTTTTTAATGATTGCTTAAATCTCATACCCCATGAGGAGTCCGCCTTCTTCGGCGTAGAAACTACAAAGTCCAGAAGTAGGGAGGACTTCGATCATTGCATGTGCAAATTTCTCACGAACCAATTCAGAGAACTGCTCGATAAATTTTTCATTGTTGCGGTGGGCGATGGTAATGTGTCCGCCCTTATAACCCGATTTGATTAATTCATCAAAAGTAGCCTTGATCGCTTTCTTTTGCCCCCGAGCTTTTTGAAGCAACTCAAGAGTACCAGTCTTACTAGCTTTCCCGACCATACGGATATTGAGGAGTCCGACGACAGTCCCGACCAATTTGCTGAGACGGCCATTTTTGACCAGATTATCAACCTTGGCCAAAACAAAAAGCAACTTGGTTTTTTCTTGGTATTTTGTGATGACTTCGACCACTTGATCAAAATCGAGACCTTCAGCAACCAATTGGTTGAGCTTACGAACGATCAGGTCCACTTCGCCACCAGCAGACAAGCTATTAATGACGTGGATATTGGTATTGGGATGCTCTTCCAGATAAATCTTCTTGGCCACCTCAGCACTATTGTAGCTACCAGAAAGGGTACCTGTAATGGTGACAACGACGATATTATCCGCCCCTTCAAAAGACTTCATGTAGTCATCCGGACTCGGGCAGGCAGACTTAGAAGCAGTCGTGGTCGCATACATCTCCTCCATCATCTGATCGATATTGAGTTGGGCGTCATCTGTATAGATGGTCTCACCCACTTGGATGGTCAATGGGACACTGATAAACTCCGTATCCGGTGCCAGATGATCCAAAGAGCGGTAGTCACAGCCTGAATCCGCAATAATTTTCCATTTCATTAGTTTTCACCTCATGGTTATATAAAAATGTACATTGACAAGTAGTCTGTCTTCTTTTACAATTATATCATGAAGTACAATGCTATCCAAGCAGATATCATCAGGTGAGACAGATAGAAAGTAAATGTTATGGCAGAAAGAAAAATATCCGAGAAATCCTTGGAAAATCTGAAACGATTTAACCAAGAAAATAATGCGATTACACGAGAATCCATCGAAATCTCTCTTCTGCAATTATTAGAGAAAAAAGATCTGAAAAAGATCACCATCTCTGAGCTGGTTCAGCGTGCCGGTGTCTCTCGCGCAGCCTTTTACCGCAATTATGGCTCTAAAGAAGAGATTCTAGAGTCCATCTTTCAATCTAGTATCGCAAAGATTACCAAGTCTTTAGATGGCTATAATCTCAAGACAGACCTCTACCAAGTCTGGGTCTACCTCTTTAAGGAAGTCAAGAAAGAAGCCAAGATTATCAGCCTAGCCATTGATTACAATTTTGAGCGACTCTTGACCAAGGCAGTCTATGATTTTTTAGAGAAACGAAATGGCAACTCCTCGAATGGCGCTGGCAGCTACCTCAATTCTTTCTGGAGCTCAGCCATTGTCTCTGTGATCTCCAAGTGGATCAAGGATGGCATGAAGATTCCCGCTGAAAAAATTGCGACCCTTGGCCTGCCCCTTTTCCCACAAAAGAAGAAGTAAGAACCACCGAGAGGTGGTTTTTAGTAAACTGCCCCTCTCTATAACTAGCTCAAATGAATAGATAGAACTGTACACAGATTATACAAAGGACAAGAACGATGATTGAAGAACGAATTCTTGCTGCTAAGCAGTATATTAAAACCTTATTTGCTGATCGAGCGGATGGCCACGATGTGGAACATACCCTCCGCGTCTATACCAATGCCATGAGAATTGCGCAAGCGGAAGGTCCATGTGATCTGGAGATAGTGGGCTTGTCCGCTCTTCTTCACGATGCTGATGATGATAAATTGTTTCAAACAGAGAATAATGCGAATGCTCGTAAGTTTTTAGAAGAGATCGGTATTCCTAAATATCAAATAGAGGAGATTTGTCGGGTGATCAATGCAGTTTCTTTCAGCAAAAATCGCGGTAAACATCCAGAAACGTTAGAAGGCAAGATTGTCCAGGATGCAGACCGCCTGGATGCAATAGGAGCTGTAGGAATTGCGCGAACTTTTTCCTATGGTGGCCACAAAGGGAGGTCCCTCACTGACACCGTTCAACATTTCCATGACAAGTTGCTCCTCTTAAAAGATAAAATGAACACGGAGACTGCTAAACAAATGGCAGAAAGTCGTCATCAATTTTTAATCACCTTTCTAAATGAACTAGAGAAAGAACTGTAACAAAAACCCCCTGTCTGAAATGATTTCAGATAGGGGGCTTTCTTTATTCTTGGATCATGGCTAGGAGGTCCTCTCCTGTAGTGGTGGGAAGAATCCGAACTCGTTTGAGGGAATAGAGGCCATCAGCAGAGCTGGCGAGTCCATTTTTAGTGGTGAGGCCTAGTTTGTAGTCAGCTTTCTTTGCTTGATCGATCGTGACCTGGCTGTAGCGACCAGATGGGTAGACGATAACGCTGGTATTTTGATCCAGCACCTTATCTAGCAGTCGTTTAGAAGCGACGAGCTCATTCTTTTGAGTCTCGAGGCTGGAATTGGCTAGGTCTGGATGATTGACCGTATGGCTTTCAAAGGTCAAGCCAGCCTGTTTCATCTCTTTGATTTGGTCAAAGGTCAGGACGTTTTCTTTTTCCTTTTGGGTAAAGTCTGTGATGATATTATTGGTAGCGGTCATCTTGTATTTCTTAAGAAGTGGAAAGACGATGGTATAGAAATCCTCGACGCCATCATCAAAGGTCAACCAGACATATTTCTTTCCTTTTGGAACTTCGTTCTTAGTGAGGATACGATAGGCCTCCTCAGGTGTCAGTGTGTAGTAACCCGCTTTTTTCAGGGCCTTGAGTTGGCTCTCAAAGGTTTCTGGATCGACAATCAGATTGGCATTGGCAGCTTCGGACTCAGCCATATTGTGCACGGAGTGGTACATGAGGATGGGCAGTTTGACCGGCTTTTTCACCCGGGTCCACTCGATAGAGGAGCTGTTTTCTTCTAGAGAGAGCGTCATGTCAGTGCCACTTGTATTTCCGTCACTTGGTTGGGTGATGCGCTTGATTAGAAGAAAGCTACAAATAAAGATAAAGACCAACAGGAGGGCATTGATCCCAAGTAAGATTCTAATTTTTTTAGGGACTCTTCGTTTACTCATGGTGTCACCGCTTTCAATATTTTCTTTATTGTACCACAAATTCTATGTTTTTTTCCAGAACTTGCTACAGGCAGATCCTGTCATGAAAATTCAGACTTTTTAAGGCAATTGGCTGTCAAACGCTCAAGTTTTTGTTATAATGGAGCTACTATAGAAAATTCAAGGAGTCAATAGGATGTCTGTTAAGATTGCCTTACTAGGATTTGGTACTGTTGCCAGTGGCGTACCATTTTTATTAAAAGAAAACCATGAAAAGATCACCCAGGCTGCTCATGACGATATTGAGATTGCCAAAGTCTTGGTTCGAGATGATGCGGAGAAGGAAAAATTGCAAGCAGCCGGTCATGACTACAATTTTGTAACCAATGTCGATGAGATCATTGAAGACAAAGACATTGCCATCGTGGTCGAATTGATGGGACGGATCGAGCCAGCAAAAACCTTTATCACCCGTGCTCTAAAAGCAGGGAAGCATGTGGTTTCTGCCAACAAAGACCTTCTTGCTGTTCATGGAAGCGAGTTGCTAGAGATTGCAAAAGAACACCAAGTAGCCCTTTATTATGAAGCTGCCGTAGCAGGTGGGATTCCAATCCTTCGCACTTTGGTGAATTCCTTGGTTTCTGACAAGGTGACCAAAGTACTCGGTGTAGTCAATGGGACCTCTAACTTCATGATGACCAAAATGGTCGAAGAAGGCTGGACTTATGAGGATGCCTTAGCAGAAGCGCAACGCCTTGGTTACGCTGAAAGTGACCCAACCAATGATGTTGAAGGAATCGATGCAGCTTATAAGATGGTGATTTTGAGCCAATTTGCCTTTGGGATGAACATCCAATTTGACCAAGTAGGTCACAAAGGGATCAGCCAGATCACTCCACAAGATGTCTCTGTCGCTCAAAGCCTTGGCTATGTGATCAAGCTGGTCGGCTCCATTGTTGAAACAGAGTCAGGGATCGCAGCAGAGGTGACACCAACCTTCCTTCCAAAACACCATCCACTTGCTGGCGTGAACGACGTCATGAATGCGGTTTATGTGGAATCGATCGGGATTGGTGAGTCTATGTACTATGGACCAGGTGCAGGTCAAAAACCAACTGCGACAAGTGTTGTAGCCGACATCGTTCGCATTGTTCGTCGTCTAAATGAAGGAACGATTGGAAAAGCCTTCAACGAATACAGCCGCCCACTTCAATTGGCTAAACCAGAAGATGTGAAGAACAATTATTACTTCTCGATTAAAGCACCAGATGCGACTGGTCAAATCTTGCGTCTTGCGGAGATCTTTAATGCAGAAGGAGCTTCCTTCAAGCAAATCCTCCAAGAAGACTCAGATGGTCAATTTGCAAGTGTGGTTATCATTACCCACCAAGTCAACCAAACCCAATTCAAGAACTTGGTTGAAAAACTGGATTCAGAGCCGAATTTTGAACTCTTGAATACATTTAAAGTCTTGGGAGAATAAGCATGAAGATTATTGTTCCAGCAACCAGTGCCAATGTAGGGCCAGGATTTGATTCTGTTGGGATTGCCGTGACTCGCTATTTAACCATTGAAGTCCTTGAGCCAGCAGATGCGTGGCTGATTGAGCATGATCTAGGAGCAGGAATTCCGACAGATGAGAAGAATCTCTTGCTCTCAACAGCCCTTTCAATTTCAAGAGATCTGCAGCCCCATCGGATCATGATGACCAGTGAAGTGCCTTTGGCGCGTGGTCTTGGGTCTTCTAGCTCTGTCATTGTAGCAGGAATTGAATTGGCCAACCAGTTAGCCAACCTCCAGTTGTCAGATGCTGAAAAATTACGCATCGCGACCGAGATCGAAGGTCATCCGGATAATGTAGCTCCAGCTATCTTTGGGAATATGGTCATTGCCAGCTACATCGGTGAAGATGTCCAATATGTGACAGCTGACTTTCCAACTTGTGATCTGGTGGCCTTTGTACCGAGCTACCAATTGAAGACCAGTGATAGTCGCAATGTTTTGCCAACAGAATGGTCTTATAAGGAAGCTGTTGCGGCTAGTAGCGTGGCGAATGTTGCCATCGCAGCTCTCTTAAAGGGAGATTTGGTAACGGCTGGTCGCTCTATCGAGTCGGATCATTTCCATGAGCGCTATCGTCAATCCTTGGTCAAGGAGTTTCCTCAGATCAAAGAAGTGGCTCATGCGCATGCTGCCTACGCGACTTACCTTTCAGGAGCAGGTCCAACGATCATGAACCTTTTGGCACCAGAGCATACCGCAGCCTTTGTCGCAGCTCTCGAAAAACTCGGGCTAGATGGCCAGATTTTCCAACTTAAAATTGACACATTTGGCGTTCGTGTTGAGAAATAGGACAGAATGTAACATAAATGAAAAAAGGATGTATACGAATGTATATGTCCTTTTTAACTCTTCTATGGTAGAATGGGAACTGTATGGGGAAAAGCTCAAGCTTTTCTGAAAATTTAGGGGGATATATGAAACCAGAATATTTATATAGTATTGCTACCGATCTTGGTCTGCAGTTTGATAGTGAATCGCGTGTCATGTATGGAGAGCGCGAAGGATTTTTATTAGTCATCGAAGGAACGGAAACAAAAAATGTTTTTAACATTTCATTCAGTGCCAAGCAAGGATCAGAGGGAGATTTGATCGAAGACGGTGAGATTCTTTGGAATGAATTAAAAGACCAATCAAAAGCCATTCATGCGATTTCCTTCAATGATTATCTAACAACCATCGTCGTCAAAGGGGGGATGACCAAAGGGAAGGCTGTCGAAACCTTGTGGACAGCTATTCAAGATATTGTCGATTTCTTGCTCAACCACCAATTCGTGCAAGTCAATGCGGCAACGGGCGAGCAAGAACCGATCGGTTTGTACCAAATCGGTGATTCCATCTTTTTAATCGACGATACAACCTTTAGAGCTTACCAAGCTGAAGTGCAAGACACGGTGGAGTCTTATGAAGCGCGGGAAGAAAACTTCCTCTTGGGAATTATTGGGGCTGTGATCGGTGCCATCATCGGTGGAGCAGTTGCCCTCTTGGTAGCGCGTCTCGGATATGTGTCTGTTTTAGCAGGTGCAGCCCTCGGTTTTTGTACCATTAAAGGTTATGAGATCCTTGGTAAGAAATTGACCAAAAAAGGGGTGGTAGTTTCAGCCATTTTGATGGTCTTGACGGTCTTTTTGGTCAACCAATTAGATTATGTGTTGGCGCTTATGAGTGAACTGGATTTGCCATTTGGTATGTCCTGGACGCTTATCAATGAAGCAACGTTCCAAGGGGATGTCCCAGATAAATTTTACTTGAATCTAGGAATGTTAGCTGTCTTTACCCTTGGTGGTGCTTGGATTTCGGTCAAATCTGCTCTGGATGGACAGAAGAATCGTGCCATCGCACGTAAAATTGCCTAATCCATGATAAAAGAAAAAGAGAGTGGGACAGAAATCGGTCATTCGTTAGAATTCGATTTCGTCGTCCC
>CAUUAM010000091.1:0-6485 GCA_963543165.1 uncultured Streptococcus sp.
TTCTCTTCCGTCGTGATCTCAATCATCGGAGTAATCTCGGCCTTGTCTAGCTTGGGTTTCGCCGCAGCCTTCTTGGCCTTGAAGTCAAAGGCTGGCTTTTCTTCAACTGCTGGTGGCGGAGCCATCTGGGCCAAGGATTCCATGGCCCGCAAGGTCTCTTCATTGGCCGCTTGGAAAATCTTTTCATTTTCCTGCTCAAAGCGCGCCACTTCTTGCTCTGTCAACTCCTCATCAGACTCCACCCGACAGGTGAAATGCGGAAAACCAAAGGCTTCCAACTGCTTGGCAAGGTTGGGCAAATGGTTCTTACGAAAATGCTCCGTATCGACCGAAGAAGGCCCTGAGATGATCAATTCCTGCCCTTCCGCGCGCACCTGCAAGTCTTGGTAGAGCCCCTTAAAGCCTTGACTAGCACAAGGTCCTTCCTCAAAGACTTCCCGGTAGTAGGCCTGCAATACATCCGCAGAAAAGTCCGGATTGGCCACTTGGATGGTAAAGGTTGCCTGGTTTCCCGTCTTTGAAAATTCGTCCTTCAAGCGCTGACGCAATTCCTTAAACAAAGCAATCGGCAAGACTTCCGCAAAAGCAAAGCGGAACTCCCAAATCCGACTGACCTTGTGCACCACGACTTCCTGAATCTCCGCATGCAAAAAGGCACTGGAAGATCGCATCTCCAGCGGCATATCCAGCTGATCCATTAAAATTTCAAAGGTGTTGGACATTGTTTCTCCCTTGATCTTGATTCTTTTGCTTGCTTTTAACTGACCTACTTTATAGCTGGAAAATAGACCAGTCAAAAACATTCGTAACCCTTATTTTATCACAATTTAAGGATTAATTCGAGGGAGAAGTGAAGACGAAAAAATCACCGATAGGACGGTGATTTCTCTTCATCTTTCGTTTATTCAGTTAGGCCTGACCCATCACTTATAATGCATCCCCATGATAATGGCCACAACTGTCAAAATAGGCAATAATATCAACATCCAGATTCCAATCCACATTTCCCTCTTATAAGATTTATCTAGCCCACTATAGTGTTCAACGTATGATTCTTTTGGACAGGTTGGATTATACCAGACCGTCATCCTCGATCCCAGTGGAAAAAAAGATTGCCCTTTGAGACTGTAGAATTGGTGTAGATGGTTATCCTTTGCGCCATCAAATCGATATCTCTAGCCGATTGATTTGTTTTCCAAGGAAGTGTCGCCCGCACCACCCGATAATATTTCAGGCTATTACGATAGGTCTGACCATCCACTCTATATTCTACAATTGGAGCCGCTACAATTTGTGCTCTCTTATAGTCAACTACCACTCCCTCAACGCTCTTTGATGAGAGGGTCTTAATCCTAACTTCTCTTCTATAAAAATGTCCAAAAAAGAGTACGGTAAACAAAGGAAATCCAATAACAGCCACAGCAATTACTAGAAGTATTCTAATATCAGGCATCCCCATCACCTACTTCATCATAATATCTGTGATGCTCAAACTAATCTTCGTTTCATCCGATATCTTCTCTACGATCGAGCTTTGTTCACTCGTCAAAGGGAGCAACAAGAGAGTCGCTGATTGAGTCGGTAACTTAGGATTGTTCGATAGACTATACTGGACCACTTGATCTTGGTAAACAGATTGCCCATCATAACTCCAGCTAATTTTAAAGGTCGCATCACGATCAATATTCGTTGTCGTTTTGTTGACCAACATAAATACTGCATACTCCTGTTGCTCTACAGTATAGGTGTTCCCTGTATAATATACAGTGACATCCCCTTGATCGCCAACTTCCGGATGCTCCTTAACCAACTTCTTCCCCAGTTCCATCAAATCAGATGTTTTTCCTTCAAATTGAGGGGCGACTACAAATTTCAAGCCCTTTTCCTCTTTAGCGGACGAGGAGGCCTTTGAGGTTTGCTCCGTTTTACTTGTGGTCAACTCCTTGGCCTCTTTTTTCGGCTGAGCGCAGGCTGTTAAAACAAGCACACTCGCCATCAATACCATCATCTTTTTCATGGATCATTTCCCTTCTTTTATGATTGAGTTAGATTCAAAAAACATTCTCTACTATCATACCGGAATTTAGTTTGAAGAGCAAGTTCGTCACTAGGTGGAGAGAGTTGAGGGATAAAAAAGAGAGAACCGTGATTCTCTCTAAAATTAATATTTATAGATTTTCAGTATAAACTATTGATGATAAAATTCTATCGTGTTATTTAGATTTCGTTACACCTTTTTTAATAGTCTCTGAGTTCTCATCAAGCCAACGTTGATAGATTTCAGCAAATCGCTCCTCTTCTTCATCGCTATAACCCAGATACACAACTTTATCTACATCTTCACGATTAAAATAAAATAACTGTTCTGGATTTAATCCTATTGGATAAAATGCAGCAGAATAATCAAAAAGAACACTTTCTCCATTTTGATCAATAGTCACACCTCTATTAAGAATCATGAGTTTTTGACTTCCTTCTTTTAAATATACGATTGTTCCGATTGGTAATATTGACATTTTCATTTCCTTTCAATTTATAATTCTCTAATTCTAAAATACACTACGTTATCATATTAGCAGTCTTGAACTTTTAATTATTCATTTACCATCCAAACACTTTCTGAATTTTGTTATACCTCTTTCAGTTCTTTAAATTCTAAGTATTTCTTGTTATAATCATAAATCAATGGAATAGCGCCAGATTCAATCCAAATAAATACATAAGCCAACATACCATTCAACACTAGAATGGCAGCTTCTGTTCCATCATCTTCTCCCATATAAATGGCTAAAGCAATTGCATGTAAAAGAATAAACAGATAGGCATGGAATTGTCTTTTTTTCTTAGTATTCTGAAAGACTATTTTAATCCTCTTCTTTTCCTGCGATAAACGACTTGAAATCTCCTTCCTCGATTTCATTAAAATACTTTGATAGACAATATAAGCTACCAAAATAGATATAGGAAATAAAGATACTTTTAAATACAGATCATGACTAATATCATAATATCTAAAAATTGATGTTGCTACTCTATACAAAAGAAGGCCAAAACAACCAGCTACCATACTCATTCCTGAAGGACCCATATTAATTCTTTTGTCAAAATTTTTATTCTGACTATCAAGTTCTATCAAATCCACTTCAAGAGTTTCAGGGGAAAGTCCCCAATAATAACTCTTTGGTGTCGTAGAGTTGGAATCGAGAACATACTTTTTCTCTCCCATCTCTAACACATCAAAATAAGCAACATCTAATCCTCTAAAATTAATTTTCACATTTACCACCCAAACACTTTCTGAATTGATTTAAAACCTGAATCAATTGCATTTCCAACATTTTTAAATCCTTTATTAAGACTATCTCCCATGTTATTAGCTATATCTTTGATTCCTAAAAAGTTTTTGTCGTAAGCATAGTCAACTAACATACCAACCCCAATACCCGCCGCAATAGACCAGCCTACAGGAGTTGTTCCAAGCGCTATGGATGCAGCAAAACCCATGGAAGCCTCTGTTCCATATGCTACAGCCAATCCACCAATCCCAGCTTCTAAACTGGATACTCCTACTGCTGTCATTGCCGTCGTTGCTACAGTATGTGTCAAGGCACGTCCTGCATTCTCTTTATGCAAATTATTATAATAATCAAGGCCGATAAATGCCGAACTTACTGCTGAAATCTTAACAGATGAATTAGTACCTGATATTGGAATCTCCGGTCCCTTGACTAAACTTTTTAGAAAACTTTTTGTGGTCGCATTTGATGCAGCTTTAGTATATCCTTTTATATTTGAATTCATAGATATATGCATATTTCCCATTTTGTCTGTTTTAGCAAAATATTGAATATAGTCTGCGAGTTTTGGATAATTGACTTTAATCTTTTTAAGATACGATGTGGAAATTTCTTCAGTACTTGTGGATGCAATAAGTTTCAAAGCATCTGCATAAGGAATCCCTTCCTTTTTAGATACTTCTTTAGCTGCAGCTTTTAGCTTTTTATCTTCAATAGCCTGTTTATGTTTATCGAGAGCTACTTGAACTGTTTCCGGCAATTCTCTATTAGAATATCGACTCTTGTAAGCATTGATCTTCTTCACATCATCATCAGATAGTTCTTTACCTTGATTTGCCTTTTCAAGAACCTTCTGATAATCTTCATCTATCTTAGCTTTCTTATCCCATTCGCCTTCGATACTCTTAGCCCAATTCAACGTTTTACCAGAATGTTTGGGGAATGTCCCACCGAAGCTCGCGAAATCTCCCTGTATCATATTCAATCCGGAAGCCAAGTTTTTCACCACAGTGTCCATGCTCTTAGCACCTTCTCCTGAGAAAACTTCATTGGAACTTCCCGCAAATAGATTCAGCTTGCGAAGTTTATCCAGCTTCTCATTTTTTTGAGATGTTAAACTATCCATGCGAGAAGATATATTTTGCAGGAGACTCTTATCCGCATGATCACTACTTTCCATAGCACGAAAAGTACCTCTGAGGCTACTAATGCTACTTTCAAGGCTTTGGATTTCACTTTCAAGTACGGCTGAATCCAAATCTTCTCCACCAACTTCTGACCGATATTTTGAGGGAAGTTTGGGTACAGCTTCACTGAGGTACTCAGAATACATGATTGCCCCTTTAATTAATGGCGTAATCACACTCACTCCATATTGTTTCCCGGAGTCATAAGCACTCCCTTGCAAGTCACCTGCTCCATTAAAGTTAGAGAGAGCTGTGACTGCTGAGTTATAGGCGGTTACCCTAGCCTTTCCAACGGAAGACATAGTCTGTCCTTGTGCATCCGATGATCCTAATACCATTTTGACCATATTACTTTTTCGACTCCTGTTCTATTAATAGTTTCTTTCTAGCGTGGTAGAGTTCATTTAATTGCTCATCCAGCTGATTTTCTCGCTTCTTAATATCCGCTCTTCGTCCTTCAGACCATTCTTCAACCATAGCTCCGATGCCTTCTACACTCACGATTAGATTTTCATAGACTTGGTAGTCTTTGGAAGATATAGGAAGCGTTAAGATCTGACGAAGAGGTTTTAAGCTTTGTCGATGTAGTTCAAACATTTCCTTTTCTGCTCGCTCTACTTTCCTTTTTTCTAGGTTCAGTTGATCGAGCGATTGGGCAATGTTTTTCTTCTTTTTATCGATCTCTTCTAAGGTGATTGGTTTCATTATTCTGCAAAGTATCCTGAATTTGGTACAAACTCTCCACTCTCACCAGGAGCTGCACTGGTTTCTGGTAAATTAGATGTATTGGCATCGATGTTAGACGCGATATTACTATCCATCACTACAAATTCTGCCGCAACCCCATGAATCAATTCTACAAAATCATTTAGCACACCACTAATTGAGGCTGCATAGTTGGCTTCCTCTGGAATTTTTTCTGCTGCTGTACTATTTCCTGGATACTCACTCGATCCATCTAGTGTGACTGGGCTAGGTGCTGTAATTTCTGCTGCCGCACCCGCTATGTCTGTCGCGTTTGTACTTGCGACTTCTTCTCTACTCTGTATTGGTGTCATATAGTTACCTCCCTATCCATTCTTGGTGATTTTAAGTTTAATAGCTTGCTTGCGATCATGCAAATAGATTTCATCTGAAGCAAGACGCGCTTCTCGATTATTATAAGGCTTATCTAGGAACATTTGATCCATCAATCTCATACCGATCATAAACCATTGAGCATTCCCTTTGAGATATTTCGGTACCTCATTGATGTTATTTCCAAGATAGGAATACTCACTTCCTATTACAAAGTGCATACCAACTCGTGGTCCATTATCAAATAGATAGCGTAGATCTTTTTCTGTAAGTCCTTGATCAACAATTGCCTTAATAGTTGGCATCATGATCAACCAATCTGAATACAGATCTTTTTCAAGACGTCGATCAACCTCATAGATTAATTGTTTGGCAATTTCAGAAATTTCTTGACTGCTACTAATATAAGTAGAAACTTTATCCTTATAAGCAACGCATTCTTCTAATGGATCCACAAGCATAATATGTAATTTTGATCCAAATTGAAGTGCTGTATTTAACAAATGTTTTTGCTGATTTTCCAGTGATTCTGGAGAGTCTGCCATAAATACCAGATTTTTCAAGCGGTCAAATGGAATCTTGATAGTTTTGACCATTTCAAAGTCAAGTCCAATTGGAAATTCTAGATTTTCCATAGATGCTTTCACATCCTCACGTCCATAGAAGGCTGCTTCTGTCAACTCATCTGGCACCATTGGGATTCCTGCTGGGGTGTGGCCAGTCCACATCTCTTTGAGGCTCTGCACTTGGTCACGGAGGTTGTTGATGATTTGGATATCATTGTCCCCTGCGACTGGTAGGGCGAACTGGACGACATCGACTTCGTCACGCTTCATGAGCGCGCGTCCCTTGATGTCTTCCATGGTAGACGCTAGTGGGGTTGCTCCCACGATACCGCGGACTTCAGAGATATCATTTTGTGGCA
>CAUUAM010000092.1:0-6369 GCA_963543165.1 uncultured Streptococcus sp.
AATACCTCTTCTTCACGCGTTTACCTCAAACAAGCCTTCCAAGAAAATAGTAACTTGCTCGAGCAGGTGGTGGAACCTTTGACCATCATCACTGGTGGCCACAACCACAAGGATCAATTGACCTATGCTTGGAAGACCCTCTTGCAAAATGCACCACACGATAGTATTTGTGGATGTAGTGTGGATGAGGTTCACCGTGAAATGGAAGTTCGTTTTGCCAAGGTCAATCAAGTCGGAAACTTTGTCAAGACAAACCTTCTCAATGAGTGGAAAGAGAAATTAGCGACTCAGAAAGCCCAAAGTGAACACCTCTTTACAGTGATGAACACTGGCTTGCATGGAAAGGTGGACACTGTCAGCACGGTTGTTGATGTAGCGGTTTGTCCATTTAAGGAATTGCACCCGACAGAGGGCTTCAAGAAAATGGCCGCTTTGACCTTGCCAGACTATCACGTAGAGGATTTAGATGGTCATCTTGTAGAAGCGGAGATTGAAGATTTGGGGGCAAGTTTTGGATATACCTTGCCGAAGGATAAATTCCGTCAACCTTATATTGCACGTCAAGTGCGCGTGACGGTTCCGGTTCATTTGGCGGCCTTGTCTTGGACGACCTTCCAGCTCTTAGAAGGTAAAGCACCTCATCATGATGGTCTGTTCCAAAATGGGGTGATCGATACGCCATTTGTAACCCTTAGTATCGATGATGGCTTGACCCTCTATGATAAAACGACCAATGAGGCTTATGAGGATTTTCTTCGCTTCGAAGACCGCGGTGATATCGGAAATGAATATATCTACTTCCAACCAAAAGGCACAGAGCCGATCTATGCGGACTTAACAGCTTATGAGGTCTTGGAAAACAATGCTCGCTATGCTAAGGTCTTGCTCAAGCATGACTTGACCATTCCAGTTAGTGCAGATGAACAATTGGATGCGGAGCAAAGAGGCATTATCGAGTTTATGAACCGAGAGGCAGGACGATCAGAAGAGCTGACAACCATCCCTCTTGAAACGGAGATGACCATCTTTGTAGATGATCCGCAGATCCGCTTTAAAACTCGGTTTACCAATACTGCAAAAGACCACCGCATCCGTCTCTTGGTCAAGACTCATAACACCCGTCCGAGCAATGATTCTGAAAGCATCTATGAGGTGGTGACAAGACCAAACAAACCAGCAGCTTCTTGGGAAAATCCTGAAAATCCCCAACACCAACAAGCTTTCGTCAGCTTGTATGATGATGTCAAGGGGGTCACAGTAGCCAATAAAGGTTTACATGAATATGAAATTTTAGGGGATGATACCATTGCCGTGACCATTCTTCGGGCTTCTGGAGAACTTGGTGACTGGGGCTATTTCCCAACACCAGAAGCACAATGCTTGCGGGACTTTGAGGTGGAATATGCAGTGGAATGCCATCAAGCTCAGGGTCGCTTCTCCGCTTATCGTCGGGCTAAGGCATTACAGACACCGATGACTAGCCTCCAAGTTGAAAAACATGAAGGAAGTGTAGCAGCTTCTGGTAGCTTACTCAAGCATACAGCCTTGACGCATCCTCAGGTTTGCCCAACAGCCTTTAAGGTAGCAGAAAATGACGAAGGTTACATCCTTCGCTATTACAATATGAGCCAAGAAAATGTGCGCGTGTCAGAAGGGCAACAAACGGTTGTCGATCTTCTGGAGCAACCGTATCCTATCCATACAGGATTATTGGCACCACAGGAAATTCGTACAGAATTGATCAAAAAATAAGAAATTTAATTTCAAAAAGATAACATAAACAGAAAGGAGGAGCGAAAAAGTAAGAACCAACTGCTGATTCGCTCCTTTTTACAGGTGAAAGCCATGACACTTGCAACGATTGATATCGGGGGAACTGGGATTAAGTTTGCTAGTCTAACTCCTGATGGAAAGATTTTAGATAAGACGAGCACCCCAACTCCAGAGACTCTAGAAGATTTGTTGGCTTGGTTGGACCAACGTTTGTCAGAACAAAACTATCGTGGGATTGCTATGAGTGTGCCAGGCGCGGTTAATCAAGAAACAGGAGTGATTGAGGGAATTAGTGCCATTCCTTACATTCATGATTTTTCTTGGTACGAGGCCCTTGCTCATCACCAGTTGCCTGTCCATTTAGAAAATGATGCCAACTGTGTTGGACTCAGTGAACTGCTAGCTCATCCTGAGATTGAAAATGCAGCCTGTGTTGTGATTGGTACTGGTATTGGTGGGGCCATGATTATCAATGGGAAGCTTCACCGAGGTCGTCATGGTTTGGGTGGTGAGTTTGGCTATATGACAACCCTCGAACCAGCAGAAAAGCTCAACAACTGGTCGCAACTAGCTTCTACAGGAAACATGGTACGTTACGTGATTGAACAATCTGGTCAGACTGACTGGGATGGACGCAAGATCTACCAAGAGGCTGCAGCAGGCAATGTCCTTTGCCAAGAAGCCATTGAGCGTATGAACCGCAATCTTGCTCAAGGCCTTCTCAATATTCAGTACCTGATCGACCCAGATGTCATTAGCCTAGGTGGCTCTATCAGTCAGAACCCAGATTTTATCAAAGGGGTGCAAAAAGCGGTAGAGGTCTTTGTGGAAAGATATGAAGAATATACAATTGCACCAGTCATTCAAGCTTGCACCTATCAGGCAGATGCCAATCTCTACGGTGCCCTGGTCAATTGGTTACAGGAGGAAAACCAATGGTGATTTTTACCGGAATTAGTAATAAACAAGCTCAAGCTTTGGATTTGCTTCAAAAGCACATTTCTCTACCAGATGTAGAGGTGGCAGTTGCTCAGTCTGAGCAAGCCTCTATCTCTATCAAGGGTGAGGGCGGACAGTATCAATTGACTTATGACAAACCTCACCAACTCTACCGCGCCTTGTCTGTGCTAGCAACAGCTTTAGCAGAAGGTGACAAGGTGGAGATTGAGGAGCAGGCGGCTTATGAAGAGTTAGCCTACATGGCAGATTGTTCCCGTAATGCTGTAATGAATGTTGCCTCTGCCAAGCAGATGATTGAGGTCTTAGCTCTCATGGGCTACTCAACCTTTGAACTTTACATGGAAGATACCTATCAAATCGAGGGGCAACCTTACTTTGGTTATTTCCGTGGAGCTTATTCAGCTGAAGAGTTACAGGAAATCGAAGCCTACGCCCAGCAGTTTGATATGACTTTTGTTCCTTGTATTCAGACCTTGGCCCACTTGTCAGCCTTTGTCAAATGGGGTGTCAAAGAAGTGCAAGAGCTCCGTGATGTAGAGGACATCCTCCTTATTGGCGAAGAAAAAGTGTATGACCTGATTGATGGCATGTTTGCGACGCTGTCTAAATTACAAACTCGCAAGATTAATATCGGAATGGACGAAGCCCACTTGGTTGGATTGGGACGCTACCTCATCCTGAACGGCGTTGTCGATCGTAGTCTCCTTATGTGCCAACATTTGGAGCGCGTGCTGGATATCGCAGATAAGTATGGTTTCCACTGTCAGATGTGGAGTGATATGTTCTTCAAACTCATGTCAGCAGATGGACAATACGACCGTGATGTGGAAATTCCGGAGGAAACACGCGTTTATTTAGACCGTCTCAAAGACCGTGTGACCTTGGTTTACTGGGATTATTACCAAGATAGCGAGGAGAAATACAACCGTAACTTTACAAACCACCACAAGATTAGCCAGGATATTGCCTTTGCAGGTGGAGCTTGGAAGTGGATTGGTTTCACGCCTCATAATCACTTCAGTCGCCTCATCGCTCTTGAAGCCAATAAAGCCTGCCGTGCCAATCAAATCAAAGAAGTCATTGTGACGGGTTGGGGAGATAATGGTGGTGAAACAGCCCAGTTCTCTATCTTACCTAGCTTGCAAATCTGGGCAGAACTCAGCTACCGCAACGACTTAGAGCGTTTATCTACTCACTTCAAGACCAATACAGGTCTATCTGTGGAAGACTTCATGCAGATCGACCTAGCTAACCTCTTGCCAGACCTACCAGGAAATCTCAGTGGAATCAATCCCAACCGCTATGTCTTTTATCAGGATGTTCTTTGTCCAATTCTTGATCAGCATATGACACCTGAACAGGATAAACCTCACTTCGCTCATGCTGCTGAGACACTTTCTGACATTAAAGAAAAAGCGGGCGCCTACGCTTATCTCTTTGAGACTCAGGCTCAGTTGAATGCTATTTTAAGTAGCAAAGTGGATGTAGGACGACGCATCCGTCAAGCCTATCAAGTAGATGATAAAGACGGCTTGAAACAAATTGCCAGAGAAGAATTGCCAAAACTCAGAAGTGAGATTGAAAACTTCCATGCCCTCTTTAGCCAACAATGGTTGAAAGAAAACAAGGTCTTTGGTTTGGATACGGTCGATATTCGTATGGGTGGGCTTTTACAACGCATTAAGCGAGCAGAAAGTCGTATTGAAGACTATCTAGCTGGTTCTATCTCACGTATTGATGAGTTGGAAGTAGAGATTTTGCCATTTAATGATTTCTACGCAGACAAGGACTTCGCAGCAACGACAGCCAACCAGTGGCATACCATTGCGACTGCCTCAACCATTTATACAACGTAAAAAATACCAAGTTGGGTGACAGATGTCTTATCCACGGTGGATAGGAGTAGAAGAGGAGCTGTGTTTACAATCGCCCTTTTTTACTCCTTTTTTAAAGTTATGTCATAAATTTGTAGAATTTTTTCTATAATTAGGAGTTTGAAAATAGAAAATGGCTATCTTATAATAGGTATTGTAAACGCTACCAAAGCAAAAACACGCTCAAGGCTCAAAGGGGGGAGTTAAATGAAAAAGTTTGTAAGAACTCTGAGAGAAAATTTCATTTTTCTTTTAATGGTCTTACCTGGTGCAGCGTGGTTAATCTTATTCTTCTATATTCCGGTTTTTGGGAATATTGTAGCATTTAAGGACTATCATATTACAGGAGAAGGCTTCATCGACAGTGTCATGAAGAGTAAATGGGTTGGTTTTGACAACTTCAAGTTCCTCTTTAGTTCCAAAGATGCCTACATTATTACAAGAAATACGGTCTTGTACAACTTAGGATTTATCTTCTTAGGATTGATTGTTTCCGTTGGGATCGCCATCATCTTTAGTGAGTTGAGATCAAAAAGAGTGGTCAAGGTGCTTCAAACCTCCATGCTCTTCCCATACTTCCTATCATGGGTTATCATCAGCTTCTTCACCGATGCCTTCCTTAACGTGGACAAAGGATTGGTCAACCACATCTTAACTTCACTTGGCATGAAGGCCATCAATTTCTATTCGGAATTGTGGATCTGGCCAGCGCTTCTCCTCTTCCTAGGGATCTGGAAAGGCTTTGGTTATAGCAGTGTCATGTACTATGCAACTATCATGGGAATTGACCCAACTTACTATGAAGCAGCGACCGTGGATGGTGCGTCTAAGTGGCAACGCATTCGCAACATCACCATTCCTCAGTTGTCTTCCTTGATTACGGTCTTGACCATTCTTGCAGTCGGAAATATCTTCCGCGCAGACTTCGGTCTTTTCTACCAAATCCCACACAATGCTGGAGCGCTTTATAGTGTGACCAACGTGATTGATGTCTATGTCTACAACGGTTTGACCAAGTCAGGGGATATCGGAATGACAGCAGCAGCAGGTCTTTACCAATCTGTGGTCGGTCTGGTTCTTGTTTTAATCTCAAATATCATTGCCCGTCGCATTGATAAGAATGCTGCTCTCTTCTAGAAAGGAGGATCGTATGAAAAAATCAACCATTCAAAAAGAAAAAATTGATAATGTCGGGATCCATTCTTTCAGTAAGAAGAGCAACTTCTTCTTCACCTTATTGTTGACCCTAGTCGGCTTGACCTGTGTGCTTCCCTTCATCTTCGTTGTCATGATCTCTTTGACAGACGAACAGAGTTTGGCAGTGCATGGTTTCCAATTCTGGCCAGCAAAATTTGGATTTGATGGCTACCTCTTCTTGGTGCAGTTCAAGGAAAAAATCTTGCAAGCCCTCTTCATTACCTTGTTTGTGACCATTGTGGGAACAGCATGTAATGTCTTTATCACAACAACCTATGCTTACGCTATCTCACGGAGTACTTTTAAATACCGCAAGTTCTTTACCGTATTTTCGCTCCTCAGCATGCTTTTTAGTGCAGGGTTGGTACCAAGCTATATTGTCACCACTCAACTTTTGCAATTGGGTGATACTATCGGGGCTTTAATTATTCCAATGTTGCTTAGCCCATTTAACATCATCTTGATGCGGACCTTCTTTAAACGGACCATTCCGGAAGCCATTCTTGAATCCGCTCGGATCGATGGGGCAAGTGAAACACGGATCTTCTTCCAAATCTGCTTGCCA
>CAUUAM010000093.1:0-6351 GCA_963543165.1 uncultured Streptococcus sp.
TAGGTTTCTTCCCCACTGCTAGCCTTCCCCAGTACAGCTACCACTTCCTGTGGAGACAGAGAAGTTGAATAATGACGACCTTGATCCCCCTCACTTAAACCAGGAATCAGGGAAATGGCCTTCTCATAGGTCACTTGAAACTGAAATTCCCCCTCCGGAGCAATCAAGGTACTCGTACCACCCTTCAAGGTTCCCTTTCTGGTTCCATAAGACAGGCCAGTGCTTCCATATTCACTAGTGGTAGAAGAAGGATGTTCCTCGCTATGAATACCTCCTGAAGCCAGATAGGCAAATGCCAATAAACCAAAAAAAGCTGCCAGCGAAGACCCTTCACTCTTAGAGGAAGGAGAATAGGTTTTCGTCCTATCCGATTGGGAGTCTAGTACAATTTGTCTTGGTTCTGAATGACTGTCTCCCCCCTAATGAAGCCAGATCGGCTTCTGAAATCAAGCGACTCCCACCCTGGTGAGAGGAAGCTGCCTTGATGTCTGTCCGTTGATCGTCCAATGATATCTCCCTTCTTATACCAACACTAATTTCTTGCCTTTTTTCTTGAATTCCATCACCACTTCTGGTCGACCTGGTAGCTGGTAAGTCGCGCGATACCCCATTCCACCATCTGACACTTCCCCCCAGATTAAGCGTTGAGGATTTCCTAGTTTCTTAATAAGCTGGGCGAATTCTGCACCTTTGTGCTCTTTTTCAGTAATGATTTCTTTCTCACTGCTTGTCTTCTCTTTTGCGTCCACCAAATTCGTCGCATCCACCATCGTCAAGCGATACCCCTGGTCTTTCACTTCTTCAAACCATAAGTTCACACTTTTCTTGCCCTGATCTGTTTGCTCAGCTGCATAAGTCAAGATAAGAACGGTTTGTTCCCCTTGAGCTGTCTTTGTGTAGCGAACTTTTTGTGCTTTTCCCCATTCAGTCACAACTGTTTCCAAGCGGGTTCCTGGTTGCTGACTCTGCTTAAGACGGACTTTCAAATCCACCACAGCTTCGATGGTCCATTTAAACTGCTTGATTTCTTGATCGTTGCTGACCAAATTCTTGTAATCCTTTGGTTGAAAATGGGAAAGCGTTTGGTCCTCCTTGGTATCGGTTCCCTGCTCTTGCACCTGAATGCTTGCAATCGCAAGTAACAACCCTAAAACAAAACACAAAAACGGCAGCAAGAGTTCTTTTCGATTTTTTTTCATCCACTCGATCATTTGCTTTACCCCTTCTTCGTCAAACGATACTGACCACTCTGGTCGCGTTCAAAGGTCAAAGAGACCAATCCATCTGTCACCTGATAAGACAAGGCTAAAACTTGCTTGTCCTTTACAGAGGTCAAACTAAGAGAATTGGGAAGACCTGATTTTTTCAAGACTTCTTCTACTGCCGTTCCCTTTTCCTTTTTCCCATCTAGAGTCTGATAGCCTGTAAAATCTGCCTGTTTTAAGTCCTTTTTGCTCTGATAGTGAGACGACTTGGGCGCAAATCCTTGAATCGAGCTCAAATAAAAATCATCATCCTGCTTTTGAAATTCTATGGTATAAGGATAGAGCCCCTTCACAGAAGCCCCATAGCTTAACTGGACTTGTGCTCCAAAACTCGTATCTTCTTGTGTAAAGCTCGCTGCTTTTCCAAATTTTTTGACGAATGCAGACAAAGTCACCCAACTTTTTTGTACCTTTCCTTCTCCCCTTGCAAGCTCTAATGACAACAAGTCTTCTAGAGCCGGCTCTTTTGAAGAAGGAGCGACAAATTGTTGGCTAGCTTCTTGCATTCGAGATAGGCTCAGCAAACGGTCTTTTGGTAAGGTTTTAACCGGATGAATCATAAACACCAAGCAAGCCCCAACGACAAAAGCTAGCAAAGCCCTTGCAGCTTTTTGGAGGATCCGCTTATGATGTTCTATCCACTGTTTCATTTCTTCCATCCTTTATGCTCTTTCTATTCAAACTCCTTCTATTGTATAGAAAATTAGCGCATTTGTCTTGTCTTATCTGAAAGAAAAAAGGCTTACGCCTCTTTCTTGTCTTATCCTTTTAGTCGCTGTCTTTTCTGCTCAAGAGGAAATCTCCATTTTCTTGGCGAATAAAGGTCAAATCTACATAGTCCCCATTTTTCTTTTGGAAGTCCATGACCAATTCTATCACGTCTGAATCATCAGATGAACTCACCGTCAGATTGACTGCATCACCGTATTTTTCTAAAAGCTCTTTGTAAGAGGTCCCTCCAGCACCGGTCTCACTATCTCCAACCTTGAACCCATCTGCAAAGTTATCCTCAACCGTAAGATTTTTCCCAAATTGATTAAATTCAAATTTGACAAGCTGTAATTCTTTTCCTCTCTTAGAATAGGTCGCTTTTACCTCTTTATTATAAGAGTTGTCATCCCAGAATAATTTCAATTCTCCACTATCAAATTGAACGGAACTAGCCTTTCCATAAGCGTCGACCATTTCCTCAGGAGTCTCCCCATCATCCTTTCCAGTCAAAAATTGAAGTTGCTCGATATCAGACTGCTCCCAGCTAAAATCGGCTTCCGCATCTTCTACGGTCAATTGGTCCAAATCAATATTGGATGAAGAACCAGACTGGTTGCCTGACCAAGAAGTGTGCTTTCTAGATGGTGACGTACTAGGGCTGGCATGACCAATCAAATAGCCACTGACGCCACCGATAAGAAGCCCAACTAAAATCCCAAGGGCAAAACGAATAGCCTTCTTGTCTGCAGTATCCATCGGTCTTCCAACAGGAGAAAGAGGAGCTTGTGGAATCTGCATGTTAAGACTTGTAGCTGTTTGTGGACCAACTGGTTTAACGACCACACTCTGAGGAGCTTCAGGTGCTGGCTGGAATAGAGGGGTCGGTTGGGGAGCAGCAGGCACTACCGCGTCTTCTTCAACTGTCGTTTTATCCACTTTTGGGGGCTCTACTGTTTGTGAAATAACAGGCTCGTTTGCCTCTTCTTCCATTGCTTTCGTCTCCGTCACTGAAAGGCCACTAGCTTCTGGAACGACCAAGTCTTCGGCTTCTTCTTTTGGGACAAAGGCTGGCGCAGCCACATCAAATTGAGGCGCACCCTCTAAGGGAGTATGTTTCATCAATGGTTCTTGATCTTTCTCGGACATTTCGAATTCTCCTTTTTATTCTTCTCTTCTACTATAACATAAAACCAAGCAAGGACCAACTCCTGTCTTGATAGACTAAAAAAGATCGGAGAAATATCCGACCTTTTAGATGCTTATCTTAAAATTTCTTGCGAAGGGAGACAATTGCAATTCCTGCAAGTGAGAGCAAGCCCAAGGTTGCTAAAACAATACCTGTTTCTTGACCTGTTTTTGGCAATAAGCGTCCGACGACAGAGTTGCTTGAACTTGATGACGAAGTCGAACTTGAGGAACCTGAAGATGAGCTACTTGAGCTACTTGAGCTACTTGAGCTACTTGAACTACTTGAACTACTTGAACTTGAAGATGAACTACTTGAACTACTTGAACTACTTGAACTTGAAGATGAGCTACTTGAGCTTGAAGAAGGGCTCGTTGTACTTGGTGAAGTGGATCCTCCTGTCTCAGAACCGTTATAGCCTGCAATGAAATTACGATAAATTGGATTTGAACTTTCAAGTGAATCCATGATCAAGTGTCCTGACGCATCATAAGCAAGGGACATTGTTACTTCCCCTTCGCCATTATCCAACTGTTTAAAGCGGCCATCATCTTTGGTGGTTTGACGAATGTAGAGTTTAACAGTTCCCGAATTTAGCCCTGAGAGATCCACATCATCAAATGCGATGGTCCCATCTGCTGTATTTTGCCCTGTAGCAACTGTTTCCTCTTCGCCACCTTCAGATTTGTAGATCAATGCAAATTGGTAGGCACCAGCATCATGCGCACTTTCTTTCTTGCCTTCACGCGCTCCCACTACATCGACACGACCTGTTTTCAACTTCAAAGAAAGCTGATTTGATTCGAAACTTTCATATGTTGGTTTTTGAACAAGATCTAGTTGACCATTCTTGTACTCATAAATCGCAGCTTTTGTATTTGCAGATACTGGGTGAGTAACAGCCATTCCACCAAGCAAAGACGAAAGTAACAAGAATTTAGCGACATTCTTTTTCATGATTTCCATTCCTTTTTCAATCTTTTTCATTCGCTTTACATTTTATAATATGAAACGACAAATGACAACTTTTATCTTCAAATAACTTTTTATATTAAAGGATTTGAGTATAAAATCAATGTTGGCAACTGTTGCCCATCTAGAAACCCGATATTATCAGTAGTTTAGCAATGAGACTATCAAATGATAGAGATAAAAAACTAGTTATTGTTTTTTATAATTGAATCTAGGGGGAAATTTTACGAAACTATTTTGTAGGCAAAAAAACGACCTCTTGCGAAGTCGTTTTGTCTATTGATTAAAGACGAGCGTTGAGTTCTGCTCCAAGTTCTTCAAATCCTGGTTTACCAAGAAGGGCAAACATATTTTTCTTGTAGGCTTCAACACCTGGTTGGTCAAATGGATTGATCGCGTTCAAGTAGCCTGAAAGGGCGATGGCCAATTCGAAGAAGTAGATGGCATAACCAAGAGTGAAGGCATCTTGCTCAGGAAGAGTCACGTACATGTTTGGTACGTCACCGTCTGTATGAGCAAGAAGAACACCGTCAGTCGCTTTTTTGTTTACAAAGTCAACATCTTTTCCTTGAAGGTAACCAAGTCCGTCAAGGTCTTCTTCCAAGGTAGGGATGATCACGTTCTTACGTGGTTTGTCAACACGGACAACTGTTTCAAACATGATACGAGTTCCTTCTTGGATAAATTGACCCAATGAGTGCAAGTCTGTTGAGAAGTTAGCTGAAGTTGGGTAAATCCCTTTTTGGTCTTTTCCTTCTGACTCACCAGCCAATTGTTTCCACCATTCTGAGAAGTATTGAAGTGATGGTTCGTAGTTTACCAAGATTTCAGTTGCATAACCTTTACGGTAAAGGATGTTACGAACAGCTGCGTATTGATAAGCTTCGTTTTCAGAAAGTTTGTCTGAAGTGTATTCTTTACGGGCTGCATTCGCACCTTCCATAAGGGCTTTGATATCAGCACCTGATGCAGCAATTGGAAGCAATCCAACTGGTGTCAAGACTGAGAAGCGTCCACCGATATCATCTGGAACTACAAATGTTTCCCAACCATTGGCATCTGCTTCCACTTTTACAGCACCTTTGGCACGGTCAGTTGTTGCGTAGATCCGTTTGTTGGCTTCTTCTTGACCATATTTCTTGACCAAGAGTTCTTTGAAGACACGGAAAGCAATCGCTGGTTCAGTTGTTGTACCTGATTTAGAAATCACGTTGACTGAGAAATCTTTGTCTGAAACATACTCTACCAAGTCAGCAAGGTAAGTAGATGAGATTGAGTTTCCAGCGTAAAGGATTTGTGGCGCTTTGCGTTCTTCTTTTGTTTGCAAGTTTGCAAAGTGGTGGTTCAAGAAGTCAATGGCAGCTTTCGCTCCAAGGTATGATCCACCGATACCGATCACGACCAAAACATCGCTGTCTGCTTTGATTTGCTCAGCAGCTTTCAAGATGCGGTCAAATTCTTCGCGGTCATAGTTTTCAGGAAGGTCCAACCATCCTAGGAAGTCGCTACCAGCACCAGTTCCTTTACGGATCAATTCATCAGCCGCAGTCACTTGTGGTTGCATATATTCCACTTCATGTGGGGCAACAAATTTACCCAAAACTTTTGAGTAGTCAAATTTAATATGAGACATGTTATTCCTCCAAAATTTCTTCTTCTCTATGATATCGCTTTACAGGGATTTTATCAAGGGAAACCATCCTGTAAAACGTTTTCATGTGCTAATTTTTTTATTTTCACAAATCAAGCAGTGGCGCAATAGCAATCGTTTGCATATTTGCACTATTTTTGGCAAAGAAATCAAAAAAAGCTTCTCACGAAACTCTATTTTATCTCTTTTATTCTTTGGATATGAAAGTAATTTCCACATGACTCTGGTGAGTGATAGCCCTCACGTCGCTTCGCTCCTCAGGATCAATATCTCTAAACTCGGTTGCGCCTTACAGGCTTACCTCACTAAGAGCTATAGAAAAAGAGCACACAGTTCACTTCGCTTAGGGCTGCTGGATTCCTCCCCTGACCCGCTTCACGCAGAACTGTTGCTCCGATAGGTATTATATCATAAATTGTTGGATTTGCAAAGGTCCGGTTTTTATTCTTGTGTTTCGGCCTTGGCTGCGAGTTTGGCTTGTTTTTTTCGTTCCCGGCCTTGGCGGAAAAAAGTCTGCATGATGGCTGCACATTCTGCTTCCAAAATCCCTGTTTCTACTTCCACCC
>CAUUAM010000094.1:0-6082 GCA_963543165.1 uncultured Streptococcus sp.
AGCGCCAACAATTAGAACAAGGTGATTGAAACATTCCTCTGGTAGAGATAAGAGGGATGTTTTATTTTGCTCAAAAAACTTTTAAAAATATGGCTACAAAATATTGCAAGCGCTTACTTAGTATGTTATAATATTCACAAAGAAAACAAAAATAAAATAGTTTATCAACCTAAGAAAGAAAGGAGTTGCTTATGAAAGCTGCAACCTATGTCTCTGCAGGCAATCTGCAACTGATCGATCAACCAAAACCAGTGATCAAGAACCCAACAGATGCCATTGTGCGTATCTTGAAGACAACCATCTGTGGAACAGACCTTCACATCTTAGGAGGAGATGTTCCAGCTTGTAAGGAAGGCACGATTCTCGGTCATGAAGGGATCGGAATTGTCGAAGAAGTCGGCGATGCGGTTACCAACTTCAAGGTGGGGGACAAGGTCATCATCTCTTGTGTTACAGCTTGTAATACTTGCTATTACTGTAAACGTAGCCTGCCTTCTCACTGTGAAGATGGTGGTTGGATTTTGGGTCACCTGATCAACGGAACCCAAGCAGAATATGTGCATATTCCACACGCGGATGGCAGTCTCTATCATGCACCTGAAACTGTGGATGACGAAGCCTTGGTCATGCTCTCAGATATTCTTCCAACTTCTTATGAAATTGGGGTGCTCCCATCTCATGTGAAACCAGGAGACAATGTCTGTATCGTTGGAGCTGGTCCGATCGGACTTGCGGCTCTTTTGACCGTTCAATTCTTCTCGCCAGCTACGATTATCATGGTGGACTTATCTGAATCTCGTCTTGAAGCAGCTAAGAAATTTGGGGCAACTCACACCATCTGCTCCAGTGATATCGCTGAAATCAAGGCCTTTATCAATGAAGTGACGGATGGTCGTGGGGTCGATATTTCTATGGAATGTGTGGGCTATCCTGCAACCTTTGATGTCTGCCAAAACGTCATCTCTGTCGGTGGTCACATTGCCAATGTTGGCGTTCACGGAAAACCAGTTAGCTTCAATTTAGATGATTTGTGGATTAAGAACATTACTCTCAACACTGGTCTTGTCAATGCCAACACCACTGAAATGTTGCTCAATGTCTTAAAATCCGGCAAAATTGACGCGACCAAACTCATCACCCACCACTTCAAACTTTCAGAAGTCGAAAAGGCCTATGATGTCTTTAAACATGCGGGTGAAAACAATGCGCTTAAGGTCATTATCGAAAATGACATTAGTCAATGACGTGCTAACTAATCTTTGTTCATAGTTTTTTTAGAAGGGCCAGAGATATTCTGGTCCTATTTTCAGCCCCAATTAACCGATTTCACCTTGCAAAAAAAATTCTTTATCTTATAATATAAGTGTAGAAAACGATTACAATAAAAGGAAGGTGTGATCTTATGAAAGGGTTTCATTATCATCGTGAATTCTGGCTGGACTTTCATTTCTGGATCTTGGTTTTGCTTTTGGTGGTTGTGATGTTGACGATGCAGACCCCGCTTTCGGTAGTTAGCCTAGCTTATCTTGCTTTTGTAGGGATTTTGATTCTGTTGCAGGTCTTTCAACCGTCTGTATCGACACGGCAGTACCCAGAAGGTAGCTACCATTTCAATTGGAACTTCTACCGGGATACCCGACTGTATATCGATCTCTTTTTATTAGCACGTCTCTTGGCAGGACCAATTGCTTCATCAGATATGCTCTATTGGATCTTGCTTGGTGCCGTTGTCGGCTCTATTGGCTTTGTATTTGTCGTAAAAGAAAAAGCGACTCAAAAGATGGCATAGAGAATCATAAAAACGAAGATCTCTGAAACTAGTTTCAGAGATCTTTTTATTTTCCCTAAAATGTGAAACTATAATCCAATTGTAGGATTAATATTGTAAGCGCTTTAAAAATAGATTATAATCAATTTACAAGTACTCGAGTTGCCTTAGCATAAAAGGAGAAGGAGTTATGTCAAAGATTACAAAAGATGAACTGATCCAGCAAATCAAAGATGGCATCATTGTTTCTTGTCAGGCTCTCCCTCACGAACCGCTCTATACAGAAACAGGAGGAGTCATTCCTCTCTTGGTTAAAGCGGCTGAGCAGGGTGGAGCTGTCGGAATCCGAGCCAACAGTGTCCGGGATATCAAGGAAATCAAGGAAGTGACCAAGTTACCAATCATTGGGATTATCAAACGTGACTACCCACCTGAAGAACCCTTTATCACGGCTACCATGAAAGAAGTCGATGAATTAGCAGCTTTGGATATCGCGGTCATTGCTCTGGATTGTACCAAACGTCCCCGTCATGATGGCCTTTTGATTGCTGACTTTATCCATCAAGTCAAAGAAAAATATCCCGATCAGCTTTTGATGGCCGATATCTCTACCTTGGAAGAAGGATTAGCGGCTGTTGAAGCGGGTGTAGACTTTGTCGGAACGACCCTATCCGGATATACGGACTACAGTCCAAAGGTCGATGGTCCTGATTTTGAACTGATTCATAGCCTCTGCCAAGCAGGAGTGGATGTCATCGCAGAAGGCAAGATCCACTATCCTGATCAGGCCAAGAAAATCCATGATCTCGGGGTTCGCGGCATCGTCGTAGGGGGTGCTATTACCCGACCAAAAGAGATCACCGAGCGCTTCGTCGCAGCCTTAAAATGAGAAAACAAAATAGAAGATTGAAGGAGGAGACCCAATAGAGAGTAGTCGAATCTGAAACAAGAATAGGCGTCCTCGTTGAGGACAACCCCCTGTAAGAGCAATCTTACCGCACTTTTTAGGAGAAATCACATGAAAATGAAAAAAGTATTGTGCTCGTTGGTAGCTGGTGCAGCTCTTCTAGCACTCGCAGCTTGTGGATCTGGCGGAGGATCAAAAACAGAATCTTCAAGCGATAACTCTGGTAAAACAGAAATCACTTGGTGGGCTTTCCCAGTCTTTACTCAAGAGAAAGCTGATGATGGTGTAGGAACCTACGAAAAATCAATTATCGAAGCTTTTGAAAAAGCCAATCCAGATATCAAAGTTAAACTAGAAACCATCGACTTCAAATCTGGTCCTGAAAAAATCACAACTGCTATTGAAGCTGGAACTGCTCCAGACGTGCTCTTTGACGCCCCAGGACGGATCATTCAATACGGTAAAAATGGTAAATTGGCTAACTTGAACGATCTCTTTACAGAAGATTTTGTAAAAGATGTCAACAACGACAATATCATCCAAGCCAGCAAGGCTGGCGACACTGCCTACATGTACCCAATCAGTTCAGCACCATTCTACATGGCCATGAACAAGAAAATGTTGGAAGATGCAGGAGTTCTAGACCTTGTCAAAGAAGGTTGGACAACAGACGACTTTGAAAAAGTCTTGAAAGCTTTGAAAAACAAGGGCTACACACCAGGATCACTCTTCAGTAACGGTCAAGGTGGAGACCAAGGTACTCGTGCCTTCATTGCTAACCTTTACGGCGGTTCTGTTACAGATGAAAAAGTAACCAAGTATACAACCGATGATGCGAAATTTGTCAAAGGTTTGGAAAAAGCTTCTAAATGGATCAATGATGGCTTGATGATGAATGGTTCTCAATTCGATGGTGGAGCAGACATCCAAAACTTTGCGAATGGTCAAACTTCTTACACCATCTTGTGGGCGCCTTCACAAAACGGTATCCAAGCTAAATTGTTGGATGCAAGTAAGGTCGAAGTAGTAGAAGTGCCATTCCCATCTGACTCAGGCAAGCCAAAATTGGAATACCTTGTCAATGGATTTGCAGTCTTCAATAATAAAGATGAAAAGAAAATTGCTGCTGCTAAGAAATTTGTACAGTTCATCGCAGACGACAAAGAATGGGGTCCAAAAGATGTTGTGCGTACAGGAGCCTTCCCAGTTCGTAGTTCATTTGGTAAGTTGTACGATGACAAACGGATGGAAACCATCAGCACTTGGACAAAATACTACTCACCATACTACAACACAATCGACGGTTTTGCAGAAATGCGGACCCTATGGTTCCCAATGTTGCAATCTGTTTCAAACGGGGATGAAAAAGCAGAACCAGCTTTGAAGACCTTTACTGAAAAAGCAAACGAAACCATTACGAAAAAATAATCAGTCTATGAAGCGGACCTAAGTCTTTCATAGAAACGAGAATATGCAGGCCCCTTCGAATCCGTATCTCTCTATTTGGAATGGAACGAAGGGGTCTTCATTCTTTCTGGATCTTCTTTTCTTAAGTCGTAAGATATGTTTAGAAAAGAAAATAGAAAAAGAACACTAGGAGGTGCCTTACTGTGAAGGTAAACAAAATCCGAATGAGGGAGACACTCGTTTCCTACGCATTCCTAGCACCCATTTTAATCTTCTTTACGGTCTTTGTCCTAGCACCCATGATCATGGGCTTTGTGACAAGTTTCTTCAACTATTCTATGACATCCTTTAAGTTTGTCGGTTTAGAAAATTATTCCCGCATGTTTGCGGATAAGGTCTTTGTGAAGTCCTTGATCAATACTGTCATCATCGTTATCGGCTCGGTTCCGATCGTAGTATTGTTCTCCTTGTTTGTGGCTTCTCAGACCTACCATCAAAATGCGATTGCGCGTTCCTTCTATCGTTTCGTCTTCTTCCTTCCAGTTGTTACAGGGAGTGTAGCGGTAACGGTTGTATGGAAATGGATCTATGATCCACTATCGGGGATTTTGAACTTTGTATTGAAATCTGGACATGTCATTAACCAAAACATTTCTTGGTTGGGGGACAAACACTGGGCTTTGATGGCCATCATCATTATTTTGTTGACCACTTCAGTTGGTCAACCGATCATCCTCTACATCGCGGCTATGGGAAATATTGATAATTCTCTCGTAGAAGCAGCGCGTGTGGATGGTGCGACAGAACTGCAAGTTTTCTGGAAGATCAAATGGCCAAGCTTGTTGCCAACAACTTTGTACATTGCGATCATTACGACCATTAACTCTTTCCAATGTTTCGCCTTGATCCAATTGTTGACATCTGGTGGTCCTAACTACTCAACGAGTACCCTTATGTACTACCTCTATGAAAAAGCCTTTAAACTCTCTGAATACGGTTATGCCAACACCATGGGTGTCTTCCTTGCGGTGATGATTGCCATTATCAGTTTTGCGCAATTCAAGATCCTTGGAAACGACGTAGAATACTAAAGAAAGGAGCCTCAGATGAAACCAACACAAAAGAAACCCATCACTGCCTTTACAGTGATTTCAACGATCATTTTGCTCCTTTTGACAGTCTTGTTCATTTTCCCATTTTATTGGATTTTGACAGGGGCCTTTAAGTCTCAGCCAGATACCATTATGATCCCACCTCAATGGTGGCCAAAGACACCAACCATGGAAAACTTCCAACAGTTGATGGTACAAAACCCAGCCCTACAATGGTTGTGGAATAGTGTCTTCATCTCTCTAGCAACCATGCTTTTGGTGTGTATGACCTCTTCCTTGGCAGGTTATGTCTTGGCTAAGAAACGCTTCTATGGGCAACGAATTCTCTTTGCTATCTTTATCGCGGCCATGGCCCTTCCGAAACAAGTTGTCTTAGTTCCATTGGTACGGATTATTAACTTTATGGGAATCCATGATACCCTTGCAGCGGTTATTCTACCATTGGTTGGATGGCCATTCGGGGTCTTCTTGATGAAGCAATTTAGTGAAAACATCCCAACAGAACTCTTAGAATCTGCTAAGATCGATGGTTGTGGAGAGTTGCGAACTTTCTGGAGCGTTGCCTTCCCAATTGTCAAACCGGGATTTGCAGCCCTTGCCATCTTTACCTTTATCAACACCTGGAACGACTACTTTATGCAATTGGTAATGCTGACCTCTCGTCAAAACTTGACTATTTCACTAGGGGTTGCGACCATGCAGGCTGAAATGGCTACTAACTATGGCTTGATCATGGCTGGAGCAGCTTTGGCTGCGGTGCCAATCGTTACGGTCTTCCTCGTTTTCCAAAAATCCTTCACTCAAGGGATTACCATGGGAGCGGTCAAAGGATAAGTTATCCACTTGGACAAACGATAGTTGTGTACAGATCCTTTTTCTAGGCTGAGA
>CAUUAM010000095.1:0-6020 GCA_963543165.1 uncultured Streptococcus sp.
TTGGTAAGAAACTCTCTAACGAGCGCTTCGTAGCCAATGCCAAACCAGAAGTCGTCCAAAAAGAACGCGACAAACAAGCTGACTATCAAGCAAAATACGATGCGACCGTAGCACGTATTGATGAGATGAAGAAGTTGGTGGGATAAACCTAGAAACACGGCGGTATGCCGTGTTTTTTTGGTATAATGAAATCAATATCTACTGATGGAGAAAGTTATGTCTAAACACCCTCACTATGAATTGTTAAACTTGATTGGCTATGGTCTTGCTAAGTTTGATGATACTTTTATAAAGGAATTTCAATGCTCCAGTAAATCCGAGTTTTATCGTTACATAGTTTCTTTAGGCGTTGCAGAAACAACGGGTGTAGTCAAAAATAGAATGGATTTATTCGACCCCTATTTTGATAACAATCGAAAAGGTTGGTGGCAAAAAGCTGAAGTCTACCGTTTTCGAAAAGATTTAATTGACACGATGTTTGGAAATGAAGATGTTCACAGTTATGCAGAAATCGTTAAAATGTTGCTTGCAAGTGAAGGGAAGAAAACAGGTATAACCATCGTTGAAAAGCCAATCGTTCGTACGAAATTCAAACGCCTACAAGAAACTGGAATGGAAGCAGAGAACTATTTCATACACCATTTTGATAAGGAAGAAAAATTTCAAGGTGGACAATTGACCGATGCCCGGCTTTATGGTGATGGTTATGATTTCCAAGTAGATGTTCAAGAACATTCATACCTTGCTGAAGTGAAAGGTATTCGAAAACTTAAAGGACATATTCGTTTGACCGCTAAAGAATTTGAGAAAGCTAAGGAATATCAATCAGATTTTATTCTATCTCTAGTTACCAATCTCGACGATATTCCCAAACTGGTATTGATTGATAACCCACTTAAACATTTTGAATTTGAAAAAAATGTTATTAAAAATGAAGTCGTTGAATATAGAAGTTTGGAAGATTTGTATTAATGAATGTAAACGTAGCGGTGCTTATTGCTGTCATCTATATTGGCCATAGGTTATTTAAGACTAAATGGTGTATAAAAATCTTTTAATACTCTTAAAAATATAGGGAGAATAAAAAACAAGAAAAAATGGAAACTCTCCTCTTTATTAACCAAAAACACCACCTCCAAAAGAATTGGAGGTGGTGTCATGCTTTAGACCATTTTCCAGAAATAATCAATGATATAGGTCAGGCCGTAGGTGTAGATGACCAGGGTGATGGGTTTGCAGAGGATGATGATGGTCATGTAGCGTTTGAAGGTCATCTTGGTCAGACCTGCCAGCATACAGATGAAGTCGGCAGGACTGATGGGCCAGATCATCATGAAGATAAAGAAGCGATCGAACCGTTTGCCTTCATTGAGCCAGCCAATGTACTTGTCATAGGTCTTCTGACTGACCATGGATTGGACGAACTTAGGTCCGTACATTCTCGCGAGGTGGAAGATAATGGCACAGCCAATCACAATACCAATGTAATTGTAGATGGTCCCGATAATATGTCCGTAGATGAAAACACCTGCTACAGAGGTCAGGGCGCCAGGAATAATCGGCACCACTGTCTGGAGAATTTGGAGCAAGATAAAAAGAGGAGGCCCGAAGATTCCGGCTTGCAAAATAAAGGCAGATAGGGTTTCTTTGGATTGAAGGATGCCAGAAAAGTAGGCCCAGATACAAAAGACCAAAGTCCCAAGAGCTCCAATGATGGACGACCAATTAATGATACGCTGGAGAAGAGGAGAGACCTCTTTCAAAGTTGTTTGTTTCATAAAAAATTCCGAGTTCTTTTTCTTCTACTATACCATGTTTTTGGAACTTTGTAAGGATTTTGTCTATTTTTTGAGTTTAGAAAGCGACCTGATCGGAGTCTATCGCTGTTTTAGTCGTGAAGCGGGTGCAAATTGGGCCATTTTATGCTACAATGAAGGGAGTATAAAAAATGGAGAAAAACGTGTCAATCGAAAATTACAAACCAGATTTTGCGGTGGAAGCAGCCTATGATCTCACCGTTGCAGACTTGAAAAAACAGGGCATCAAGGCAGTCCTCGTGGATTTGGACAATACCTTGATTGCTTGGAACAATCCGGACGGCACTCCTGAGATGCGCCAGTGGTTGCATGACCTTCGTGATGGCGGAATTCGGGTTATCGTGGTGTCCAATAATAGTCCCAAACGGGTTAAACGTGCGGTTGAGAAATTTGATATTGACTATGAAGCTTGGTCACTCAAGCCCTTTACCTTTGGGATTGATCGTGCTCTCAAACGCTTCCACTATGAAAAAAATGAAGTGGTTATGGTCGGAGATCAATTGATGACCGATATTCGCGCTGCCCATCGGGCGGGCATTCGTTCGATTTTGGTCAAGCCTTTGGTCGAGCATGACTCCATCAAGACGCAAATCAACCGAGCGCGTGAACGCCGTGTGATGAAGCAAATGGCCGCAAAATATGGTCCGATTGTATACAAAAAAGGAATTTAAGAATGGAAGAATTATTCTGTATTGGCTGTGGAGCCCCCATTCAGACAGAAAATAAAGAGGGACTAGGCTATACTCCCCAATCGGCTCTTGAAAAGGGCTTGGAGACAGGCGAAGTCTATTGCCAACGCTGTTTCCGTCTCCGTCACTACAATGAAATCACAGATGTTCATCTGACAGATGATGATTTCCTAAAATTGCTTCACGAAGTAGGAGATAGTGATGCTCTTGTGGTCAATGTAGTTGATATTTTTGACTTTAATGGGTCCGTTATCCCTGGCTTACCTCGTTTTGTAGCAGGGAATGATGTGCTTTTGGTCGGAAATAAAAAAGACATCTTGCCCAAGTCTGTCAAGGATAGTAAGGTGACTCATTGGTTGATGGAACGAGCCCACGAAGAGGGCATGCGTCCTGTCGATGTGGTCCTCACCTCTGCCCAAAACAAGAGTGCCATCAAGGACTTGATGGAAAAGATTGAAGAGCACCGCAAAGGCCGTGATGTCTATGTAGTGGGTGTGACTAACGTAGGGAAATCGACTCTGATCAATGCGATTATTCAAGAAATCACTGGGGACAAAGATATCATCACGACCTCTCGCTTCCCAGGAACGACCCTGGACAAGATCGAAATCCCACTGGACGATGGATCCTATATCTACGATACACCGGGGATTATCCATCGTCACCAGATGGCTCACTACTTGACGGCTAAAAACCTCAAGTATGTCAGCCCTAAAAAGGAAATCAAGCCCAAGACTTATCAGCTCAATCCAGAGCAAACCCTCTTCTTGGGTGGCTTGGGACGCTTTGACTTTATCAAGGGGGAAAAGCAAGGTTTCACCGCCTTCTTTGATAACGAACTCAAGCTTCATAGAACCAAGCTCGAAGGAGCGACGGCCTTTTATGACAAGCATGTCGGTGGCTTACTAACCCCTCCTAACAGCAAGGAAAAAGAAGACTTCCCAGCATTGGTTTCCCATGAGTTTACCATCAAGGACAAGACGGATCTCGTCATCTCTGGACTTGGCTGGATTCGCGTCAATGGAGAAGCCAAAGTAGCCGTCTGGGCACCAAAAGGCGTCGCCGTCGTAACTCGCAAAGCTATCATTTAAAAATATGAAAGGAAACAGTTTCTTTTTAGACAGGGGCGAGTGCAACGAGCCTAGAAAGGATACTTTTCGCTGTGGTGAAAGCCTAAGTAGATGCATGACTACTTAGGCGCGGAAAATTTGAGACCTAGGCTCAAATTTAAGTCATGGAACTCCGTAAGGAGGTCGCTGACGACCGCCACCACAACAGAAAAGTATCAAAAAAGAAACATTGTAAAAACATGACATTAACATCCAAACAACGGGCTTTCCTCAATAGCCAAGCCCACAGCCTCAAACCCATTATCCAAATCGGGAAAAACGGGCTCAATGACCAAATCAAAACCAGTGTTCGCCAAGCGTTAGACGCTCGCGAACTGATCAAGGTGACCCTTCTTCAAAATACGGATGAAAATATCCATGAAGTAGCAGAAATATTGGAAGAAGAAATCGGTGTGGATACGGTTCAAAAAATTGGACGCATCCTCATCTTGTACAAACAATCAAGCAAAAAAGAAAACCGGAAGATTTCAGTCAAAGTAAAAGAAATCTAAGACATCAAGGAGAGCAAACCTATGGCAATTGAACTATTGACTCCCTTTACCAAGGTAGAGTTAGAGCCAGAGATCAAAGACAAGAAACGCAAACAAGTTGGTATTTTGGGTGGAAATTTTAATCCGGTCCACAATGCCCATTTGGTCGTTGCGGATCAAGTGCGCCAACAATTAGGGTTAGATAAGGTGCTCTTGATGCCTGAGTATGAGCCACCACATGTCGATGCCAAGGGAACGATTGCGGAGCACCATCGCCTCAATATGTTGGAATTAGCCATTGAAGGGATTGAAGGTCTTGAAATCGAGACGATTGAGCTTGAACGCAAAGGGATTTCCTATACCTATGACACCATGCTTTTGCTCAATGAACGCGATCCAGACACAGATTATTACTTTATCATTGGTGCAGATATGGTGGATTATTTACCCAAATGGCATCGCATTGATGAATTGGTGGAGATTGTGCAATTTGTCGGGGTACAGCGACCACGCTATAAGGCGGGGACTTCTTACCCCGTGATCTGGGTGGATGTTCCCCTAATGGACATCTCTTCTAGTATGGTGCGCGATTTTCTTGCTAAAGGTCGGACGCCGAATTTTATGTTGCCAAAACCAGTCTTGGATTACATCAAGAAAGAAGGATTGTATCAATGACCTATGAAAACTATCTAGGCTTTTCTCGTGAGGTCTTGCTTGAAAAAATGCGTCAAATCCTGCCAGAAAAGCGGCTAACCCACTGTTTTGGAGTTGAGAAGGCTGCTCGTGACTTGGCCAAACGCTATGGTGCAGATGAAGAACAGGCTGGCCTAGCAGGTTTGTTGCATGACTATGCCAAGAAATTATCGGATCAGGAATTTTTAGACTTGATCGATCGCTATGAGCTAGATCCAGCGTTAAAAAACTGGGGCAACAATGTCTGGCATGGGATGGTCGGGATTTACAAGATCCAAGAAGATCTAGGGGTGACAGATCCAGCCATTCTTCGCAGTATTGAGATTCATACGGTTGGGAGTGGACAGATGTCAACCTTAGACAAGATTGTCTATGTAGCAGATTACATTGAACACAACCGGGCCTTTCCAGGGGTGGAGCAAGCGCGCGACATCGCTCAAGTCTCCTTGGATCGTGCAGTGGCCTATGAGACGGCTCGCACAGTCGAACACCTAGCCCACCAAGGATTGCCCATTTATCCCCAAACTCTTGAAACCTATAATGCCTTTGTGAACTATTTGAAAGAGGAGCAGTGAGTGAAGACAGCTTTTATCATTATTGATGTACAAAATATCTTAGTGGAAACAGGCTTTGAGTCAGAAAAGCTCTTAGAGAAGATTACTTATTTACAAGATCAGGCTAGAAGCAAGAATATCGAAATTATCTATGTTCAACATATTGAGACCCCTGAAGCCCAAACATCAGAAGATTGGCAATTATCGCCACTGTTGAAGAGACAGGCAAATGAAAAGGTTTTTCAGAAACGATACAATAGCATGTTTAAAGAGACCGGATTAAAAGAATACTTGGATCAACAAGGGATTGAACAACTGGTCCTGTGTGGTATGCAAACAGAATATTGTGTGGATACCTCTGTCAAGGTTGCCTTTGAATACGGCTATCAGCTGGTCATTCCAGAAGGAGCTGTTACAACCTTTGATGGGGATGACATTCCAGCAGAAACGCTCAATGAATTTTATGAAAATATTTGGGAAGAACGTTTTGCGGATGTCTTAGACTACAAAACAATTTTTTAAAGAAAGAGGATTACATGAAAGAAAAAGAACTACTTGAACTGGTTGTCAAAGCAGCAGATGAAAAACGTGCGGAAGAAATTGTGGCTTTGGATGTTCAAAGCTTGACCAGCGTGACAGACTACTTTGTCATCGCAAGCTCTATGAA
>CAUUAM010000096.1:0-5692 GCA_963543165.1 uncultured Streptococcus sp.
TCCGTTTCTTGGAGAACCAAATTCGCAAGGCCTTTGTTTTTGAAGGAACTCCAATCCATTTGATCGCACGAAAACGGAAGTAGGATGAGACTACTATTAGTAGACTATTTGCTGGTCTTGCCATCCTTCTCTTAACAGTTAGATAGTCGAGGCGCCAAGATGGTCTCATGTGTCCTTTGGAAAAGAAGATGAATGGATCATTCTAACTGTGAAAAAAGAACCAAATAGGACTCTTTGTCAACCGCAAGAGGCAAGAAGAGTCCTTTCTTATATGATAAATTGCAAGATAAGCGCAACATTTATTTGAACTCACTAATTGATAGACCCCTTGAGGGTCGTTTTTTTTAAAAAAGAACTTTGAGAACGATTTAAGTAGGGATCATTGAATAGTAAATAGCCCAAAAACGCCTATTTTAATAAGTTTTATCGAAATAATTTTAACTAACCTTTGAAATATGGTATAATAAAGGGATTAATCTAAGGTGGTAAACATGGCAAAATTAATTCCTGGGAAGGTTCGTTCACAAGGGAGTCTTCTCTATGAAGCTGGGAAAGTTTCCCTTCAGGAAGTAAAAGAAAAATACCTGTATTTTCGGGTGGAAGAAGAAAGCTTGCGTTACAGTTTGGATGACGATGCCGTTTTTTGTAGCTGTGCTTTCTTTCAAAAGAAAAAATTCTGTACGCATTTGGCAGCTGTAGAAGCTTATCTGAAGAATGATGACAGTGGGAAAGCAGCTCTTGAAAGTCTTGAAGAAGATGCCACTGCGACAGAGGAAACCCAGGAGAAGGTCTCTTTTGGAAGTTTGTTTTTAGACCAGGTCCTTCCAAAAATCGAGAAAAAAGAAACTCGCTATGCCTTATCAGCTGTTGGACAGGAGGACGAATACTCTGGTCAATTCTTGTGGACCCTTCGCATTCGTCGCTTACCAGATGAGCGCTCTTATGTGATCAGAGATGTGCTAGCTTTTTTGCAGACCCTTCAGAAAGAAGGCCATTTTGCAATTGGCAAAAGTTACTACGAACCTATTTCTTACTTAGAATTTGATGGGGCTAGCCAGGATGTGATCAATTACCTACAGGGCCTAGTCACAGATGGGGGATCGAAAGAGCAAGATTTCTTTCCAAATGCTGGTCGCCATCTTTATTTCCCACCGACTCTTTTTGAAGAAGCTGTGGAATTACTGATGAATTTGGACTCTTTTCTCCTGCAATATAGCTTGTATGACTTTTCAGAGGTCTATTTTCAGGATGTCCATGGGGAGGAAGATCTCTTTCATTTTCAGGTGGAAGACCATGGTGATTTTTACGAATTGATCATTACGGAGCCACAGGTGAAGGTCGTCGAGTCTGCTGTTTATCTGTTTCGAAATGGTGTCTTCTATCACCTGACGCCCCAACAGCGGATCTTATGGAGGGCGATTCAAGATTTGCCAATGGACCAGGATCGCAAAAAACGCCTGCATTTTGATCCAACGGACCAGACCAAACTTTCCTATAGTTTAAAAGAGTTTAAAAAACTGGGACAAATAACAGCTCCGACGAGCTTTCTAATCCATGATTTCACTCCAGAATTTCATTTTGATTTGGCACAAGACCAGACCGTTTTACTAGATGTGGTCTTTCAATACGAAGATCGTGCGGTGACCACGCGTGAGGAGCTTCTCAATCTTCCTTATTCCAGTGATTTCGATAAGGAGCAAGAAGTCTTTGCAACCATGCTAGCAGCAGGTTTTACGGATGATTTTTCTTCTCAAAGAAGTCCGTTATCAAGTGAGCAAATCTATCCATTCTTTCACCAACAGATCCCGACTTTTGAAGCTTTAGGAGAGGTTGCCCTGTCTGATAGCCTTTTAGATCTTTATCAAGTGGAGCGTCCAAAAATTGATGTGAAAACTAATGGCAGTTTGCTGGAGATTGGCTTTGACTTTGAGAGTGTAGATCCAGCTGAAGTGGACCAGGTCCTCAAAGCACTGGTGGGGCAAGAAGATTATTTTGTCAGCCATACAGGGAAAGTTCTTGTCTTTGATGAAGAAACCAAGAAGATCAGTCGCGCTTTAGCAGATCTGCGTGCTAAGATGAGCAAGGGTGGGAAACTACAAGCTCGCCGGATTGCTGCTTATCAGCTATCTGATTTGTTAGCAGATCAAGACAATGTTCATTTTTCAGAAGAATTTCAAAATTTGGCTCATGATCTGACTCATCCAGAAGATTACCAACTTCCTCCGATGACAATCCAAGCAATCCTAAGGGATTATCAAGAGATCGGGGTCAAATGGTTCTCTATGCTGAATCATTATGGTTTTGGTGGTATTTTAGCGGATGATATGGGGCTTGGGAAAACCCTGCAGACCATTTCCTTTTTGACCAGTGTTGCAAAAAAAGAAACTAAAATCTTGATTCTAGCTCCGTCCAGTCTCATCTACAACTGGAAACAAGAATTTTCAAAATTTGCTCCTCAGATGGAAGTGGCAGTCGTCTACGGCCTCAAGCAACATCGCGATGAACTCATTGCAACCAATCCTCAGGTAGTCATTACGAGTTACGCCTCTTTCCGTCAGGATGTGGAGGAATACCAGAAAAATCAATATAATTACCTCATTCTAGATGAAGCTCAGGTCATGAAAAATGCCCAAACCAAGATTGCCCAACATTTACGTGGATTTGAGGTGCCACATATATTTGCGCTATCTGGGACACCGATTGAAAACCATGTGGGAGAGCTTTGGTCCATTTTCCAAATTGTTCTTCCTGGTCTGTTTCCAGCTAAAAAAGAATTTCAAAAATTGAGTCCTGAGACCATTGCGCGATTTGTCAAACCTTTTGTCCTGAGACGGAAAAAAGATGAAGTGCTCCAAGAATTACCAGACTTGATTGAAACAACCTATCACAATGAGCTGGACGAAAGCCAAAAAACGATCTATTTAGCCCAATTAAAACAAATTCAAGATCGGGTTCGAAGTTCTAGTGAGGAAGAATTAAATCGGAGTAAGGTTGAAATTCTCTCAGGTCTCATGCGCCTTCGTCAAATCTGTGATACTCCAGCCCTCTTTATGGAAGACTATCAAGGAGATAGTGGGAAATTGGAGAGCCTTCGAGATCTTTTGGGTCAAATCAAGGATGGTGACCATCGAGTTTTGATTTTCTCCCAATTCAGAGGTATGTTGGATATCCTAGAGCAAGAGATTGATCAGCTCGGCATGACTTCCTTTAAAATCACGGGTTCCACCCCGGCTAAAGATCGTCAAGAAATGACCAATGCCTTTAATGCTGGAGAGCGCCATGCTTTTCTCATTTCTTTGAAGGCAGGAGGAGTCGGATTGAACCTCACTGGAGCCGATACCGTCATCTTAGTCGATTTGTGGTGGAATCCTGCAGTGGAAGACCAGGCTATTGGCCGTGCCCATCGAATGGGTCAGGAACAAAATGTTGAAGTTTACCGCATGATCACCCGTGGAACGATTGAAGAAAAAATCCAGGAACTCCAAGCATCTAAAAGACACTTAGTCTCAACGATTCTAGATGGAACGGAAACACGATCTAGTTTATCTGTTGAGGAAATTCGTGAGATTCTTGGAATTCAATCAGAATAGCTTGAAAAATTCTGTGAATAGTTTATAATTAAAGGAGTGTCGAAAGGAAGAAAGCATGACAGAAAAATATTTTCCTCAAGTAGGGGATAATGAGTTGATGTTAACAGAGATGCCCCACATGAACCTGTATGATGAAACAGACTTGATTAGTAACATTACAGGTGATTATGTAGATAAAAATTATTTGGAATGGCAACCAATTGCTGAAAATACCAAACCCAAGCATCCCTATCATCAACCATTAGAAGAACCCCTACCAAAAAGACGGCCAGTAAGAAAACCTGATTTTAAAGAACCGATTGATAAAAAAAGTCCTGCCAATCGTTATGCAGAGGAAGCTAGAGAGCGTGCGCGTGAAGATTTGAAAAAGAAACGTACAGCTCCCTACCTGACTACAGAGCCAGTGGCTACCACAAGTAAGCGGAAAAAACCGTTTATTTCAGAACGGAAACCTGGTCAGCCAACAGCTCCTTTCCAAAAGGAAAACCCGGGCGAATTGTTGAAATATAGCAAACGCTTGCGACAAGATCAGTTGATCCTTGCTGAGTTCGAATCTGCAGAAGAACCAGAAGTGGCAGAACCTACTGAAAGGAAAAACAATTATGATTTCTTAAAGACCAGCCAAATATACAATAAAGATCAGCACAAGTTGAAACCACAGCCGATCAAGCAAGAATTGGATTTAACCCATCTAGATCAAGATTAAGGAGAAAACATGTCTAACACATACCATTTTATTGGAATTAAAGGGGCAGGGATGAGTGCTTTAGCTCTCATGCTTCACCAAATGGGACATACAGTTCAGGGCTCAGATGTTGAAAAGTATTACTTTACGCAACGTGGCTTGGAACAAGCAGGAATTCAAATTTATCCATTTGATGTGAAAAATTTAGAAGGCGACAAAATCCTCATTGCTGGGAATGCTTTCCGTCCGGACAACAATGTGGAGATTGCTTATGCGGATGAACACGGCCTAACCTATAAACGATACCATGAATTTCTTGGTGAATTTATGCGTGACTTCGTCAGCATGGGGGTTGCCGGAGCACACGGAAAAACCTCAACAACAGGGATGCTTTCGCATGTCTTATCAAATATCACCGATACCAGTTATTTGATTGGTGATGGGACAGGTCGTGGCTCTGCTGCAGCTAAATACTTTGTTTTTGAATCAGATGAGTATGAACGCCACTTTATGCCTTACCATCCTGAATACAGTATCATCACCAATATTGACTTCGACCATCCAGACTATTTCACAAGTTTAGAAGATGTCTTTAATGCCTTTAACGATTATGCCAAACAAATTAGTAAAGGACTTTTCATCTACGGGGAAGACAAGGAATTGCGTCGAATTACCTCATCAGCACCAATTTATTACTATGGTTTTGATAAGGAGACTAACGATTTTGTGGCAAGCAACTTGCTTCGCTCAACGACTGGTTCAACCTTCAATGTTCATTTCCGTGGAGAAGACTTGGGGCAATTCCATATCCCAACTTTTGGTCGCCACAACATCATGAATGCTACAGCAGTCATTGGCTTGCTTTACATTGCAGGATTTGACTTAAATTTGGTCCGCGAGCATTTGAAGACTTTTGCTGGAGTGAAACGCCGCTTTACTGAAAAAGTGGTTAACGGAACAGTGATCATCGATGACTTTGCGCATCATCCAACAGAAATTATTGCTACCTTGGATGCGGCCCGTCAAAAATATCCAAGTAAAGAAATCGTAGCCATTTTCCAACCACACACCTTTACACGGACCATTGCCCTCTTAGATGAATTTGCTGAGGCTTTGAATCAAGCAGATGCTGTTTACTTGGCACAGATCTATGGTTCTGCACGGGAAGTCGATCACGGAGATGTGAAGGTTGAAGATTTGGAAGCAAAAATTGTCAAACGTTCAGCGATTATTACAGCTGAGAATGTTTCTCCTCTTCTTGACCATGACAATGCGGTCTATGTCTTTATGGGAGCTGGAGATATTCAAACCTATGAATACTCATTTGAACGTTTATTATCTAGTTTGACACATAGTGTACAATAAGAGATGATGAGAGTGGGACAGAAATCGGTCATTCGTTAGAATTCGATTTCGT
>CAUUAM010000097.1:0-5647 GCA_963543165.1 uncultured Streptococcus sp.
AAGGCAACTGCTTTTCTCATTTCAAGAGAAGTTATTCTTGCTACCTGATGATTTGGGACTGCAGAAACATGACTTCCCATGCTAGAGATTGGATAGACCATAGATAGACCACTTTGAATGGATAAGCGCTCGACCGCATCCGTATCATCACTGGCCCAAATTTGAGGACTATAATAAAGCATTCCTGCATCAAAACGAGCTCCTCCACCTGCACAAGATTCAATCAAGATTTCCGGATAATGCTTTACCAAGCGTTCATATAAAGAGTATACCCCTAAAATATAACGATGTAGCACTTCCCCTTGCTGTTCACTAGGCATTGATTGTGAAAAAGCTTCTGAAATGTAGCGATTCATGTCTAATTTCAAATAGTCTATCTGAACAGCAGACAAAACCCGATTCATCTGTTGAAAAATATTTTCTACAACAGCTGGATTCCCAAAATCCAAAACATACTGGTTTCTACCATGGGAGATATTTTTTACAGGATTTCCAATCACCCATTCTGGATGTTGCTGGTAAATAGGAGTATCTTTTGAAACCATTTCAGGCTCAAACCATAAACCAAACAAAAGACCTTCTTGGTGTAGTTTTTCTGAAAAATCTTTCAATCCCGATGGGAGCTTAGAACGATTTTCCACCCAATTTCCTAATGAACCTGTATCACTATCTCGTTTTCCAAACCATCCATCGTCTAAGACAAATAAATCGATGCCTAATCCCTTAGCTTCTTTGACAATTTCTAACAACTTATCTTCTGTAAAATCAAAATAGGTTGCTTCCCAATTATTTATCAAAACAGGACGCTTCTTGTTCTTCCAAGAACTGCGAATTAAATGCTTTTTATAGAAACGATGGAACGTTTGACTCATCTGGTTAAAACCTTGGTTGCTAAAGACCATTACTGCCTCTGGAGCAACGAACTCTTCACCTGCTCTCAAAGTCCATCTAAATTGAAATGGATTTATTCCAAGCTGAATACGCAAAATATCATAGTTATCTCGTTCGATTTGAGCTAGAAAGTTGCCACTGTAAATCAAGTTAAAACCATAGACTCGTCCTTGGCTTTGTGTTGTGGTCTTTTGACATAAAGCCACGAAAGGATTGTGCATATGGCTGCTAGCACCGCGTGTACTTGATACTTGTTGAACACCTATATGAACACCTTCCCTACTGATATGGGCTTCTCGAGCCCAAGCACCATTTAAGTGAAGCCAGTCATAATCCTCGTTAGGCAAATCCAAATTTAAACTTAACAGGCGGTGGATAAAAATGTTTTCCTGCCCTAAATTCTCTAATCTTACTTGCTTTGTTAAGACCGCCTCATCATGATAAAGTGAATAGACTAAAATGAGATAAACATCCGAATAGCGATCTTTTAGTTTCAATTCTAGTTGTTCTACCTGATCTTTATTACCAAAAGTTCCTGGCAAAGGTTTTTTTACTACTTTCCCCTTTGATATTTTATAGGAATGGTATTGAAATTGGGTAATCCGATCCCCTGATTCATATTCAATTTCCAGAGCTGGGTAACGAAAATCCGTTGTCCCAAAACTTGGAAACTCTTGTTTGATATGCTCTAAGGAAGTCAGGTGATTTGCTTCAATCAAATTATTAGAAGGACGTATCTCACGTTCAATAAGAAAACTAAAATCCTCCTGTTGGGGAATCCTATCTCCAAAGTACAATTGTTCGAGCACTCCCGTATCTTCCATTACACGGAAGATATAGCTTACTTGTTCATTTTGTAAGTGAAATAGTTTTTTATCATCATCGGCAAAAATCATACTGTATTTCTCTTTTCAAGCTTTTGATAAAATTGAAGAATCTGGAAGTAGAGACCAGGAAGTAATAGCCAACCAATAATGTTTTGCGTTAGGGAGTACCAAAACAATATGAGTAGAGCAAGAAATAAACCAATAACCAAACCGCTTCTCTGGATCAACCAGCTCATGATTTCTTTCGTACCAATTTTTTTAAAGCGAGAATAGATACTAGTAAAGACAAAGCATACCGCCCATAAAATAGTCGCACTAAGAAAGAGGATACGAGAGCGATCTCCCAATCGCTGGACAAACGAAATCCAAGAAGCCACACTCAAAGTCAAACTTGTTGACAAGAGAAAAGAGAAAAATCGATCCATACCCGTTACTAGGATATCTTGTTTTAAACACTTCGTCCACGAACCCCCTGAGCTACTAATAAAGGAACTCGTCAGTTTCATGGCAGGAACCCATGCATAGACAAAACCTTTTCCAAAAAGAGTTACCCAAAAAACAAGCGAAGCCTGTGCAATAGTCAGACAAGCATCTGCAAATAGTTTCAGTTTCGATTTTTTCTCTGTCATCAAATTTACCCCTTCTGATTATTTGACCGCACCAGATACTCCATTGTAGATGTATTTTTGAAGAGATAAGAATACAAGCAAAATTGGCAAGATTACGATAACGACGCCAGCCAAAATAACTGGCCAGTTTGTTCCATATGGTCCCTTGAAAGCAAAGAGTGCAGTTGAAATAACTTTCAAATTCCGATCAGGCATATATAAGAAAGGACTGTAAAAGTCATTGTAAACTCCAACCCCAGAAATAATAAGCATAGTAACGATTGGAGCCTTCAAATTTGGTAGAATGATTTTCCAAAAAATTCCAAAGTACCCTGCACCATCCAAAAAAGCTGACTCATCCAAGGAAATTGGGATTTCATCCAAATATTGAAGAAATACATAGACTGAGATAACATCTGTACCTAGATTCAGTAAAATAACTGACCAGATCTTATTGAACAATCCAAGAGAATTAATGATTTGGAAAGTGGCCACCTGACTAGTAATTGCAGGAATCAGCATTGCCAGTACGAATAATGCTAAAATCGGTTTCTTCAATTTAAAATCAAATCGACTCATAGCATAAGCAAACATTGAAGCCAAGGTCAGCTTTCCTAACATACTTACTACAAATATAATCAAAGTATTTTTAAAGCCCAATAACATTTGACCATCGACGAAGGCTGTTTTGTAATTAGAAAAATCAAGTGTCTTGGGTAATTCTAAAACGCCACTAGTTAAAAACTCTTTGTTAGATTTAAAGGACCCAATAAAGACGACTAAAATCGGTAATAGAGCTACAATGGATCCAGCTATTAAGACAAGATATTGAAAACATTTTCCTATTGTTATCTTATGACTTTTCATGCTTTCCGTTTCCTTTCTTGCGTAGCGTATTTTTGAACAAGTGAAACAACGATGACAATCACTAACAATATAACCGCCATAGCAGAAGCTAATCCGACTTTATTATACTTAAAGGCTGTATCGATAGTCTGAATGACGAATGTCGTTGTCCCATTTGAACCACCCGTCATGATATACGGGATATCAAATACACTGAGTGAGCCACTAACTCCTAAAATGATATTCAAAAAGATAATGTTGCGGATACTTGGCATAATGATGTAGCGGAATTGACCCCATTTATTGGCTCCATCAATTTCAGCTGCCTCATATACCTCCGGGGTAATAGACTGAATAGCCCCTAAAAACACAAGAAAGTTAAATCCAGTGTAGCGCCAAACTGAAGTAAAGGCCAGAGAGATATTATTAATGGATCGATCTCCCAACCATAAACGAATCTGATCTCCAAGTCCAATTGTCTTTAGCACTGTATCAAGTGTCCCGCCACCCTTAAAAAAGTACAGGAATATAAAACCAATTGCTACTCCATTAAGCAAATATGGGAAAAATAGGATTCCTTTCCATAGATTTGCAAATTTTACCTTGAATGAAAGGATGGTTGCAAAAAACAAGGCTATTCCTAACTGGAAGAAGGTTGCAACGAAATAGTAAAGACTTGTTTTAAAAACGGTAAAGTAGTTTGGATTTGTCAAAACAGTTTTATAGTTTTCAAAACCGACAAATTTTGGATTTGTACTATAACCATTCCAATCCTGCAAACTATATTGAAACATTTTTAATAATGGATAGTAGGAAAAAGTCAAAATTAATAATACTGGAATAATAGTGAAGCTAAAAATCACAAGATTCTTTTCGAAATTTTTCCCAAATGATTTTTTCTCCATACAGGTTCTCCTTCAATGGATAAGGGAGGAAACACCTGTCATCCCATTGTGTCCACTCCCTCATTAGATTAATTTGCTGTTACTTTTGAAATCGCATCAGACCAACGTTTGTTAAAGTCTTTCATGATATCATTAAAGCTTTCATTTGTATTGCCAAGTGCAGCATCAATAATGCGTTGTTTTTCTTTATCTGTTGTACCAATACCAAGTTCTGATTCATTGTTTATATCACTAAAGAGTGATTCTTTCCCTTCTGGTGCTGGATTTTCTTCTACGATTTGAACGCCTGCTTCTTGGATAGACTGAAGTGAATCTGGAAATTCTGCTCCTTTAAGAGTTGGTATCCCACCATTGTCTTTGGCATAATCAGACTCATTAACCAACCAATCCAGCAACTTACGAGCTGCTTCTTTGTGTTTACTATGAACATTTATACCATAGTTATAGTCTCCTGCAACTGTCAAGTATTGTTTTCCATCAGCTGCTGTTGTTGGAAATACTTGGAATTGAATGTTTTTAGCATTATCAGGATTTGCTTGTTGAATTTGTGGGACAGCCCAGCTACCCAAAACCATGACCGCAATTTTACCATTTGCTAGGTCTACTTTAGATTGTTCCCAGTCAGATGTCGTTGGGTCAGCTTCAACTAATTTGTTCTTTGTTACAGTATAAAGCAAGTTGTAAATAATATTTAGTGGCTTGCCTGAGTCAAATGGAGATTTATCAGAAGTCATTTTAAAACTATAGTCCATATCTCCCGCTACGCCCGCTTTAACAAAATCCCAGTTTGACAAGGTCCAACCTGCAGCATAGTTTGTATAGAGTGGCGTTACATCAGGTGTTTTCTCTTTAATCGTCTTCAAAGCCTTGACAAAGTCTTCTGGCGTTTTAGGAAATTCTTTGATTCCGGCATCTTCAAAGACTTTCATATTCACAACCATACCCGTTGCGTTTAATTGACTTGGAATACCATAACTAACCCCTTCATATGAACGGTCATCCACGGCACGATACTTTTCAGATAGTTCTGATGTTTGTCCAAGTGGTTCAAAGAAAGTTGCATAGTCTTGAGCATTTATATCACCTGGAATCATCAACAAATCTCCGTAATCATCACTGTTCATACGAGTTTTAATTTGACCTGCGTAATCGGTAATGGTTTGAACCTCTACTTTGATATCTGGATACTTTTCATTAAATTTTTTAATGTATTCATCCCATTTGCCATTTGTTTCCCAATCTGTCCGATTATTGATAAAAGTGATTGTTTCTTTTCCATCTTTCGCTTCTTGAGATCCTCCGTTTGAGCATCCTACCAATAGCATTGAAGCTAGAGTCATCACACCAATACCTAACAAGCTTTTTTTCATCAGAATTTCCTCCGTTGTTATGTTTTGTTGTTTTAAAGATATCTTTTATAAGATTATAGCACATCCTTTTTCAAAAGTATATACTTTTTTTAAAAAAGTATATACTTTTGAAAAATATATTTGATAAGTGCCAATACTTCTCTTTATAATGGGTAAATAAATAGCAACATTAGATAACAAAAGACCAGAAAATCTGGTCT
>CAUUAM010000098.1:0-5597 GCA_963543165.1 uncultured Streptococcus sp.
AAGAAGTGACCATCGGTGCTTGGGTGGCCAACAAATCAGGAAAAGGGAAAATTGCTTTCTTGCAATTGCGTGACGGGACTGCGTTTTTCCAAGGGGTGGCTTTTAAACCAAACTTTATTGAAAAATTCGGTGAAGAAGTGGGTCTTGAAAAATTTGATACCATCAAACGCTTGAGCCAAGAAACGTCTGTATTTGTGACTGGGATTGTCAAAGAAGATGAGCGCTCAAAATTTGGTTATGAGCTGGATATTACAGACATCGAAGTCATCGGTGAATCGCAAGATTACCCAATTACTCCAAAAGAGCACGGGACAGACTTCTTGATGGACAACCGTCACTTGTGGTTGCGTTCTCGCAAGCAAGTAGCAGTGATGCAAATCCGTAACGCCATTATCTATGCAACTTATGAGTTCTTTGACAAGAACGGCTTCATGAAATTTGATAGCCCAATCCTTTCAGGAAATGCAGCTGAAGATTCTACAGAACTCTTTGAAACAGACTACTTTGGAACACCAGCTTACTTGAGCCAATCAGGTCAGCTTTATCTTGAAGCAGGAGCCATGGCTCTTGGACGTGTCTTTGACTTTGGTCCAGTATTCCGTGCCGAGAAATCTAAGACTCGCCGTCACTTGACTGAGTTCTGGATGATGGATGCTGAGTACTCATACTTGACACATGATGAGTCACTTGACTTGCAAGAAGCTTATGTAAAAGCTTTGCTTCAAGGTGTTCTGGATCGTGCTCCTCAAGCTTTGGAAACATTGGAACGTGATACTGAACTCTTGAAACGCTATATTGCAGAGCCATTCAAACGCATCACTTATGATGAAGCCATTGATCTCTTGCAAGAGCATGAAAATGACGAAGATGCAGACTATGAGCATTTGGAACATGGAGATGATTTCGGCTCACCACACGAAACGTGGATTTCAAACCACTTTGGTGTGCCAACCTTTGTCATGAACTATCCAGCAGCCATCAAGGCTTTCTACATGAAACCAGTTCCTGGAAATCCAGAGCGCGTGCTTTGTGCAGACTTGCTTGCCCCAGAAGGCTATGGCGAAATCATTGGTGGTTCTATGCGTGAGGAAGATTACGATGCCCTTGTAGCGAAGATGGAATCACTTGGTATGGATCTCACTGAGTACGAATTCTACCTTGATCTTCGTAAATACGGTACAGTACCACACGGAGGATTTGGTATCGGTATCGAGCGTATGGTCACCTTCGCGGCTGGTACAAAACATATCCGTGAAGCTATTCCATTCCCACGTATGTTGCACCGTATTAAACCTTAATAGACGTTAAAACGCCATTAGGCGTTTTTAACTTTTATCTGGTCCAAAAAACTATGAAAGGAATTTCTATGCTGAAAATAGACATCATCGACGGGAAAGAATACGAGGATGGACAAGGGTCTTTGATTGTAGATCTAGACCACACCATTCAACAGATGCTCAAGTCCTCTTATCCTGAAAGTCAAATGGATGATTTTATTACTTACAAAAATTTAAGCCAATATTGCATGGATTATCTAGGTCAGATTATTGACAGAGCCAATGATAAGAACGAAGCGATTAAACAGCAGGTAACAGCTGTCATGCCTGAAAGTGAACGTCCCTTTAACGTTGAAGACCGCTTGACAGCCAGTTATACCTTCGGCCAGCGTGTGGCGGATTCTGTTGCTCGTTTCGGTGGTTCTTGGACCTTTATTATTAGCTTCATCATGATGATGGCTATTTGGATGTTGATAAATGTCTTGCATCCCTTTGGTTGGAATTTTGATCCTTATCCTTTCATTTTGCTCAATCTTGCCTTGTCTACTATTGCGGCGATTCAAGCTCCTTTGATCATGATGAGCCAAAATAGGGCAGCAGATTATGATCGCTTGCAAGCACGAAATGACTTTAACGTCAATATGGAGTCGGAACGAGAAATTCGTTTGCTCCATACAAAGATTGACCATATGGTGCAACAAGATCAGACGGATCTACTAGAGATTCAAAAGTTGCAAACCGAATTGTTGGTTTCTTTGTCTAATCAAGTGACCCAATTGCGTCAAGAGATGAACCAGGCCAAAGAAGAAGTTGACTGATCAATCATATATCCAGATAAAGAGAATGGGGAGACGATGACATCATTATTGAAGTATTTTAAGGGCTATCTAACGGAAACTATTTTAGGTCCTGTGTTTAAACTATTAGAAGCCATTTTTGAATTATGTGTTCCCTTAATCATTGCCCACTTGGTTGACAAGGTGATTCCTCAAAAGGAAACCAGTGGAGTAGTGATGACGGTCGGTGTTTTATTTCTATTTGCTGGCCTTGGGGTTATTGTTGCTATTACGGCCCAGTATTTTTCTTCTAAGGCGGCTGTCGGATTTACTCGAGAGATGACCAAGGATTTGTATGACAAGATCTTGTCCCTTCCAAAGGACAAGCGAGATAGAATTGGTACTTCTAGTTTGGTTACTCGCCTGACTTCTGATACCTATCAAATCCAGGTCGGCATCAACCAATTCTTGCGCCTCTTTTTGAGAGCGCCCATTATTGTCTTTGGATCTATTATCATGGCCTTCACCATCAGTCCCACATTAACCCTTTGGTTCTTGGGGATGGTGGCGATTCTAACCTTGATTATTGTCCTCATGTCCCGGATTGTCAATCCTCTCTTTGCAAAAATCCGAAAAATTACAGACCGGATGGTCACCGTGACCCGTCAGCAATTCCAAGGAATGCGGGTGATTCGGGCCTTTGGACAGCAAGAGAGTGAATTGGACGATTTTAAGGAAGTCAATCAAGACTATAAGATCTGGCAAATTCGGGCTGGTATCTGGTCTAGTTTGGTAAGTCCTTTGACCTTCCTTGTGGTTAATACAACCTTGGTTTGTGTCATTTGGCAGGGACAAGTCAATATTTCTGCTGGTCTTCTAACCCAAGGGATGTTGGTTGCTTTAGTCAATTACTTATTACAAATTCTAACAGAATTGATCAAGCTTGCTATGCTGGTAACGTCTTTGAATGTCAGCTATATTTCAGCCAAACGGGTACAAGAAATTTTTGATTTAAAAGAAGAAGACCTCCTACAAGCTTTGGCAGAAGAAACTGCAAGAGGGCAGGAAGTGATCCGTGCCCAGGAAGTTTCTTTCACCTATCCAACAGCTTCGAGCCCAGCCCTGGATGGTATTTCCTTTGATCTGGATCATGGACAGATGCTGGGGATTATCGGTGGTACCGGTTCTGGGAAATCAACCCTGGTTCAGCTTTTGAGTCATTTGTATGCCGTTAGTCAAGGTCAATTAGCTCTCTACCATCAAGGACATTCTCCTCAAACTCTCAAAGAGTGGCGCGAGTGGGTAGCTGTAGTTCCACAGAAAGCAGAGCTCTTTCGCGGAACCATTCGTTCCAATCTCTTACTAGGAATGGATGAAACTGTGACGGATGATGATTTGTGGTGGGCACTAGAAACAGCTCAGGCGGCTGATTTTGTCCGTGAAAAAGAAGGACAACTCGATGAGCCAGTGGAAGCCTTTGGTCGAAATTTTTCAGGAGGCCAACGCCAGCGGTTGACTATTGCGCGTGCTCTTTTAAAGAAGGCACCCTTCCTGATTTTGGATGACTCGACCTCTGCCTTGGATTATTTGACGGAAGCTCGTCTCTTAAAATCGATTAAAGAAGAATTGCGGGATACCAGTTTAATTTTAGTATCTCAACGAACCAATAGTCTCAAGTCTGCTGATCAGATTTTGGTCTTGAATAAGGGACATCAAGTAGGACTGGGAAATCATGATTTCCTCTTGTCTACGAATGAGATTTACCAAGAGATTCATGAATCACAACACGGGAGGGAGGAAGCATGAGTCAAAAACGTTCCAGTTATTTAACACGTCTCTTTAGAGATTTTGCGAAGCATCCTGGGCTCCTGATTTTAGCCAGTATCGGTACGATCCTTCAAGTCGCCTTAACGGTTTGGTTACCGATCCTGATCGGACACGCAGTTGACTTGGTCATTAATCCTCAAGGGATGAAGGTCTTATTGCCCGTTTTGATTCAGATGGTTCTCATCATTGTGGCGAATACCTTGATCCAATGGATCAATCCCCTTCTCTACAATCAATTGGTCTATCGCTTTAGCCTAACCCTAAGAGCAGAAGTCATGGAAAAAGTGCATCGATTGCCCTTGTCTTATCTGGATAAACAAGGGAGTGGTGACTTCGTCAGTCGTCTCACGACCGATGTAGAGCAACTCAATAGCGGTCTTCTCATGGTCTTTAACCAATTCTTTGTCGGTCTCTTAACCATCCTTGTGACCATCGTGACCATGGCAGAATTGGATTTCTTTATGATGATAGCGGTTCTGGTCTTGACCCCATTATCTCTTTTGATTGCTCGTTATATTGCTAAGCGTTCTTATACGCTTTTCCAAAAGCAAACCAAGGCGCGTGGTCTTCAAACTCAGTTGATCGAAGAGTCTTTGACCCAGGAAAGTTTGATCCAGTCCTTTAACGCTCAGGATCAATTCCGTGCGGCCTTTAAGGGGACGAATGAAAATTATGCCAATTATTCCCAAGCTGCTGTCTTTTATTCTTCGACGGTCAATCCTGCGACTCGTTTTGTGAATGCCTTGATTTATGCCGTGGTAGCTGGATTTGGTGCGGTTCGGATTATTTCGGGATCTCACTTTACTGTTGGTCAATTGGTGACCTTCCTCAATTATGTCAACCAATACACCAAGCCCTTCAATGACATCTCCTCTGTCTTGTCTGAATTACAGAGTGCCCTTGCCTGCGCAGAGCGTTTGTACAGTGTACTGGATCAAGCTGAGATCGAGGAAACAGGACATCAGGTTCTAGAAACCCAAGATGTCAAAGGGGCGATTGGTTTTGAGCATGTCTCATTTGGCTATGATATCGGACGGACTTTGATCAAGGATTTAACCATTCAAGTTCCAGCTGCTAGTAAGGTTGCCATTGTAGGGCCTACAGGAGCAGGAAAGTCGACCTTGATCAATCTGCTCATGCGATTCTACCCTGTTAACTCTGGGATGATTACAATTGATGGGGTGCCGATTACGGATTATACACGTGCTTCCTACCGTCAACAGTTTGGCATGGTGTTGCAAGAAACCTGGCTCAAGGTTGGGACCATTCATGAAAATATCGCTTTTTCTCGTCCAGATGCGACCAGAGATGAAGTGATAGAAGCAGCGAAAGCGGCTAATGCGGATTTCTTTATTCGGCAGTTGCCACAAGGTTATGATACTTATCTTGCAGATGCTGGAGAGTCTTTGTCCCAAGGGCAACGCCAACTCTTAACGATTGCGCGTGTGTTCCTTTCTGTTCCTAAGATTTTGATCTTGGATGAGGCAACATCGTCCATTGATACTCGGACTGAGGTCTTGATTCAAGATGCCTTTAATCAGCTCATGAAGGGACGGACCAGCTTTATCATTGCTCACCGCTTATCGACCATTCAAAATGCGGATATGATCCTCGTCATGGTGGATGGAGATATTGTCGAGCATGGGACTCACGAAGAGCTGATGCAAGCCCAAGGTGTCTACTATAAGATGCAGACCGCTCAGCAACAGATTAGTTA
>CAUUAM010000099.1:0-5595 GCA_963543165.1 uncultured Streptococcus sp.
CCTTCTTCTTTCAAAGCATGAATCAAGCTTTCTTGCACCATTTCCAAGCCCTTCTTCACATCATCTGTCAAACCTTCAACGGCAAGAGCCCGTTCGAGGTTATCCAATGACGGCAAGATTGCTTTTGCCAAATCTTGGCTACGGTATTTTTGTAATTGTTGACGTTCTTCATTGGCACGACGCTGAATGTTTTGCATTTCTGCATGAGCACGAAGGTATTTGTTTTCAAATTCTTCGGCACGCGCTTGTGCTTCTTCTAACTCAGAAGGTTGGTTGGTTTCCTCTACAACTTCTTCAGTTGTCTCGGCAACTTCCTCCTCTTTCACGTCTTCTTTTTTGATATCTTCTGTCAAGGCATACACCCCTTTCATTTGGTCTTAATTTACTTCATAATGGTTGCTATTGAGGTAACGGTAGTAGTCCGTTAACTTCATGACCAGTACCCGTCCGATAACATTGACGAGACTTATCACACGCCTGTAGTCCATCTCTACGGGACCAATCACATGCATGAGGGCCATCCCACGATAAGGAACCAGGAACTTGTGACTAATCACGGTCACATTTTTCAAGGCCTTCTCTTGGGATTCAGCAACCAGGATCTGGGTCATTTGGTCCTCTGGCATCCCCCCCCGCAACTCGAGAGCTACGTGTTGGGGATTATCTAAGAACTGATAGGTCTGAAGATCAGCGTAGGTTAAGGATGAAACCTTTCCTTCTACAAAGACCAGTTCTTGAAACAGTTGCGAGAAGACGTAGTCAAACAGATCCAATACATTGTCTGTCGTCTTGAAATAGCGCTGTACAATCTGTGGGATCTCCGTCCGCAAGCGGTAGTGGATATCCAAGACTGTATTTCCAATGAAGCGTTCCTGAACCAGCTGATGGAAGATTTCCAAATCGCTAGTTAAGAAATTCTTTGGAATGGCAAACTGTACGGTGACAGGCTTTGATTCATCCAAGGTCAACACCGCTAAGGCATCGTGGTTAGATATTGGAACAATCTCAAAACCAGTCAAGCGCTGCCGTGTCGGCTCAACATCCTGAATGACTGCGGTGTAGCCCGTCATCTGGGCTAGTAACTTAGCCGTCGCATCCAAGATATCATCTAACTTAAAGGCTTCGAAATCAAAGGCTTTCACCACCTGGTAGACATCTTGCTCATCAATCAGCTCCAGATCGAGCGAGTTCTGAACAAAATATTGAAAACCAGCCCGGCTAGGCATTCGGCCACTCGAAGTATGGGCTTTTTCTAATAAGCCTTGCTTTTCGAGGGCAGCCATGTCGTTTCGGATAGTAGCACTACTCGATTGAATGACATCTTGTAGTGCTTTCGAACCGACGGGTTCGTGGGTCTTGGTAAAGATATCGACGACAAGATTTAGGATCTCATTTTGACGTTCTGTAACCATGACCTCACCTCTCTTTCGTATTTAGCACTCTAAACGCTCAAGTGCTAAACCATGATTCTATTATACACCCTCTCAAGAGAAAGTCAAGAAAAAAATCCAAAAAATTAGCACTCTTTTTCCAAGAGTGCTAAAAAACATTCTGAAGACCTAGAAAAAGTGAATCTCCTCCTATTTTCCATCCTTTTTCAATAGTTGAATATATTCTTCCAATACTAGCTGATGTTTGGCCATATACTGGGCATTTTCTACGCCAACATAACGGAAATGCCAATTCTCAAAATTCACACCTGTGATGTTGCTCTTCCCATCTGGGTAACGAAGGACAAAACCATATTGCGGTGCGATGGCAGCTAGCTGCAAGCCCAACTCATCACTTTGACCAGCTTCGACACTCATATCGATCGCAAGCCCCGTCTGGTGTTCACTAGCACCAGGGACCTGTACCTGGGTCTGCACCTGCTTTTCAGCTTCTTCGTGTGAAAGACCACTGGCCTCTAGTTGTGCAACACGCTCATTATAGAGCTCTGTTTGTTCGGCCACGCTTCGATAACCTGATATCAAGGTTTCTTCTGGGGCAATTTTTCGAGCTGCTTCTAAGAATTGACGAGTTGGTTCTACAATCCGACTATCTACTTTGATAGCATCCACATCTGTCAATTGCGGGTTTAATTCTGGCTTCACATTATCACGATTGACCAAGATCAACTGCCAATCTTTTGTCGAAACGGCTGGCAAATCTGATTTTGCTTTCTTATTCTTAGAAGAAGACGGAGTCGTTACAGCTGTTTTTTTTGCTTTCCAAAACTGAAGCCCTGAAAACAAGCTTGGTTTAGCCAAGTAAGCACCAATTCCCGATCCAAGGACCACAAGAAGAAAGAAACTCAATAGGTAGGGCCACCGTTTCTTACGTTTTTTTCTTGCGCGTCTATACTTATTTGTCATGGCCATCCTCTAAGAGTTTTGCTCCAACCTTACGATAGGACATATCTCCAATCTTTTCAATATGAAAGGCGCCATCCTCATAGGCCAAAACCGTTACACTTCCGTTGTCCAAGACCAATTCTTCGACTGCTTTCGGATCAATGAGATAAATCAAAGTCGTAATGGTCATACCATGGCTGACAACAATCGCATTCCCACCACCAGCTGCTTCTACCTCTTTTGCGATGGCCTCAAATCCTTCTTTAATCCGGCCACTCAAGGCGCTCCAGGATTCAGCCCAACCCGTGGTATCCACTTCAACGATCCCTTCTGCTAACTCCATCAAACTCAACTGATGGAAATCATCGACCTTAAAGACACGGGGTAAAACCCCCATAAAGAGCTCGCCATCATAGGCACCGTCGAAGCTACCAAAACACCACTCGCGGATCCGTTTGTCATAATGATAAGGGATTTTTCCTGTCAGACCGAGTTCTTGAAGAATAATCCCCATGGTTTGAATGGTGCGTCCAGAATCACTCGAAACAGCCTCTTCAAAAGAAAGGCCAGCTTCCTTGAGACCAAGACCGAGTTCTCGAATCCCACGCTCTCCTGCTTCTGTCAGCGGAGTGTCTGACCAGCCCTGTGCTCGCCCAATGGTATTAAACATGGTTTTTCCATGACGAGCAATATATAATCTGGTTTTTGTCATTGTATTACCTCCGTATGTATCTCTTTCATTATATCATTTTTTGCAAAAAGAAAGTAGGAAAGCTCTTACAAGTTTTGAGAGAAAGAAAAGGCTATGACCAAAAGGTCAGCCTTTTACGACGGACTAGGGTTCTTGCAAGCTTTCACCGACTTCACGGTAACTGCTATCTCCAAACACCTTAACCGTCAATGCTCCATCTTCATATTCTACAAGGGTAACACTACCATTTGAAAGCGGCAGGTTGAGATTTGGTTTTCCTTCAATTAGGCAGACCAGGGTCTGAATGGTCCAACTATGGCTGACCACCAAGGCATTGCCTCCTCCATTTTCTTCTACTTCTTTGGCAATCGCTTCAAAACCTTCTAGGATCCGTCCCTTCAAGACTTCCCAAGGTTCCGCCCACCCTGCTGTATCGACTTGACAGATCCCCTCAGCCAAGTCTTCCAAACTCAAGGTCTTATAATCTTCTACATCTAGCACACGCGGCACGACACCATGAAAGAGCTCACCACCGTAGGCTCCATCAAAGCTTCCGAAACACCACTCGCGAATCCGCTTATCAAAGCGATAAGGGATTTTTTCTTTTAAACCCAATTGATCAAGTATGATTCCCATGGTCTGAATGGCACGACCTGAATCACTGGAATAGGCTCGGGTAAAGTCCAAACCAGACTCACGCAGACCGATCCCTAGAGCCTGGATCCCCTTTTCTCCTTCTGCTGTCAAAGGGGTATCGGACCAGCCTTGGGCACGGCCGATGGTGTTAAACATGGTTCTCCCATGACGAATCACAAATAATTTTGTTTTAGCCATCTTGTCTCCTTTTGTAAGAAAAAAGTCTGGAGTTTCATTATCACAGACTTTTCTATTCTTTTCTCCTATTATTATACTCGATTTCTCTTAGTTTTTAAAGCTATGAACAGGAGCTGGAATTTGACCGCCACGGGCAATGAAATCCGCTGACGAAGCCTTGTTGACCTTCATCACGGGAGCAGACCCAAGAAGCCCTCCAAGTTCTAACATATCGCCTTCTTTTCCATAAGGAATGATCCGAACGGCTGTTGTTTTTTGGTTAATCACTCCGATAGCCGCTTCGTCGGCAATCATAGCCGCAATAGTCGTATCTGGGGTATCAGCTGGGATAGCAATCATATCCAGACCGACTGAACAGATAGCTGTCATGGCTTCCAATTTTTCCAGGTTAATATGACCTGATTGGACCGCCGCAATCATCCCCTCATCTTCTGAGACCGGAATGAAGGCACCTGACAACCCACCGACTTGGTTACAAGCCATGATACCGCCTTTTTTCACTTGGTCATTGAGCAGAGCTAGCGCTGCTGTTGTCCCGTGAGTTCCTACTACTTCAAGCCCCATCGCTTCGAGGACACGGGCAACCGAATCCCCAACAGCTGGTGTTGGCGCGAGAGACAAGTCTACAATCCCAAACTCCACACCAAGGCGTTCACTAGCCATTTGACCGACTAATTGACCAACACGGGTAATCTTGAAGGCTGTCTTCTTGACGGTTTCTGCCAACACATCAAAGCTTGCACCAGGAACTTTTTCAATCGCCCGTTGGACGACACCAGGACCTGAAACCCCAACATTAATAACAACATCCGCTTCACCGACACCGTGGAAGGCACCCGCCATAAAGGGATTGTCCTCTACTGCATTGGCAAAGACAACCAGTTTCCCAGGTCCCATCGGATCTGCTTGGGAAGCTTCTTTAATAATACGGCCCATGTCTCGGACAGCGGTCATATTGATCCCTGTCTTGGTGGAACCGATGTTCACCGAAGAGCAAACAAAATCGGTCTCTGCTAGAGCACGAGGAATGGAATTAATGAGAATCTCATCCCCTTTTTGGTAGCCTTTTTGAACCAAGGCTGAGAAGCCACCGATAAAGTTGACCCCAACTTCTTTAGCCGCACGATCCAGCGCCTTGGCAAAGGGCACATAGTCTGTCGCATTGGTTGCTGCTCCGATAATGGAAATCGGAGTGACCGAAACCCGCTTGTTGACAATCGGAATCCCTAGTTCCGCTGCAATCTCATCCCCGACAGCTACTAAGTCCTTGGCCTTTGTCACAATCTTCTGGTAGACTTTTTCTGCTGCCTTATCGATATCTGGATCAATACAATCTAGAAGGGAGATGCCCATGGTGATGGTCCGAACATCAAAGTTCTGCTCCTCAATCATGGCAATGGTTTCTGTTACCTGTTTAATGTCCATAAATTCTCAACCCCTATCTTACAAATTGTGCATGGCATCAAAAATCGCTGCGCTCTGGATATTAATTTTCACATGAAGAGACTGACCAAATTCTTCTAATTCTGAACGAAGCTGTGTGAAATCTTTTTTCTCATCCGATGACACAACTGCCATCATAGTGAAGTACTCATCCAATACAGTTTGGGAAATATCATCGATATTGAGTCCCAACTCTGCTACCTTAGTCGCAACACCTGCTACGATTCCTTTTTGGTCTTTTCCGACGACTGTAATAATTGCTTTCATGTCACTGCTCCATTCTATCTATTTGCT
>CAUUAM010000100.1:0-5538 GCA_963543165.1 uncultured Streptococcus sp.
TTTCGTGTTTCTGTGGGTGACGGCTATGTCGTCATGGCTGTCTGTCCCACTCTCTATTTTTTTATTCTTGAGGATCTTTAGGCAGTTCCATACGGAAACGTAAGCCCATAGCCGTTTTATCAAATTGGTAGGCCAATTCTTCATGGTCCAGCAAGTGTTGGACCACGAAGAGTCCCAAGCCACCTTCCTTCTTCTGGTGGCTAGCGGTCATTGGCATTTCAGCGGTCTCTACCATTTCTTGACTGGTATTTTCAACCGCCAAGTGCGTCCCGTCTTCTTCGAGCCGGAGCTGGATCTCTCCACCGGCATCCGAATGCTTGACGGCATTACTAATGACATTTGAGAGGACCAATTTCAGAATGGCTGGGTCCATATAAACTGCTTTGTCAGGGATTTGATTGTCAATCGTAAGCGCGCGGGATTGAGCCAAGACCTTGTACTGGTCGAGGATCTGCTCTAAGACCTGGTCCAGCTGGATCCACTCCTTGTCTCCGGCCAATTCTTGGACAGAGGACAGGGATAGAATTTCCAGGACGATCTGGTTCATCTCATCGACGATATCGAGAGAGACCGACAGATAGCGGTCCCGATCCTTATAGCGGCCGATCTTATCCCGCATATTTTCTAGGATAATCTTCAAGCTGGCCAGAGGCGTCTTGAGCTCATGCGAAGCCCCACGTAGGAATTCCACCTTCATCTGCTCCAACTTCAGATTTTCCTGTTTCTGTTGCTCTAGATTGTCAATCACTTCTAGGAGATGGTGATAGAGGTCGTTGATTTGTTGCTTAAGGACGCCGATCTCATCCTGCGAGTGAATAGGAAGACTGGCTGTCCGATCTAACCGCTTCATCCGCTTGGTCATCTGCTTGATCTCAAGGATCGGAGCAGAAATCATCCGAGCATAGAGGTAGGAAGCAATCAGCGACAGAACAAAGGAAGCAAGGAGACTATAGGGGAGAAAGCCCAGACTGATGTCCCGCGCTTCTTTTTGCGAATCGACGGTCGCTAAGAATTGCAAGGTCAGGTCTTTCCCTTCTTTGGTCTGAATCTTTCGCTCTTCAATGACCAGGGAATTGTTCTGGCTGTCAGGGTTCACGAGCAGGTCATCCTTGACCTCTATGGCATTTTGCTTTTCCTTGCCCTTGATTGAGACCTTGATATCATTGGTCTTGGAATAAAGGTCGATGACCGACTCAATGGTCCCTTCTTCCTGGCCTTGGAAACTCTTGGCCAGGGCCTGTGATTTCTTCAAAATCGTCTGGCGCTGGGACTCGATATAGGTCGATGGAAAAATAAAGTAAACCGAAGCGTGTAGAAGGATGACTAAGCCACTAAAAAGGGCAAAGGTAATCAGAAAGATTTTTGCAAAGATACTCCGTTTGGTCATGGTCTCTCCAATTTATAGCCGACATTGCGTACCGTAACGATACAGTCCAGCTCTAGTTTTTTTCGTAGTTCCTTGATATAGACATCGATCACCCGGTCAAAAGGGATCTCCTCCGTTTCCTTCCAGACGGCATCGAGGATCTGAGAGCGAGTCCGGGCTTTACCTTCATGCTGGAGCAAGTATTCCAAGATTTCCAACTCCTTGGCATTCATGGAAATAGCTTGCCCAGCTAGGCTGGCTGTATAACTCTCAAAATCCACTCGTGCCTCTCCATAAGTGAAGACCCGTGAAGGCTGGAGCTTTTTAAAAATAGCTTCGATCCGGACCTTCAAGAGAGACAAGGAAAAAGGTTTTTCCAGGTAGCCATCTGCCAACTCTCCAAAGGCTGTCAACTTATAGTCCTCGTCATGGAAGGCCGTCAGCATGAGGACAGGGACTGAGCTGGTCTTGCGAATGGTCTTGAGGACTTCCAAGCCATTGAGGATAGGGAGCTGGATGTCCAGCAAAACTAGATCCGGCGCTTCTCTGTGAAAGAGGTCCAAGGCCTCCTGCCCATCGCCTGCTTCAAAGACCTCATAGCCACATTCCATGAGATAGTCGCTCATCCCTTCTCGAATCAGGACTTCATCTTCTACGATTAGTATCTTCATACACTTTCCTTTTATCTAAGAAACTTCTTCTACCTCCTATTATACCCTATTTCTATTTTAGGAAACAATCTCTTACTCGACATCCACCAAGAGTTCCTTTGGTTTCTTATGCAAGAGCCATTGAGAAGAAAGGATGGACACAAGAATCAAGAGCAGCCCACCGACCAAAACAATCACCAGCAATTGGCTCGGTTGGATGTCCATATGGATATCTGTCAGGGTCTTACTGAAGCTTTCTGCCTCAGCTCCTCCACCAAGGTTGGCGGCAGAGGATTCTTGGGCCATTTGTTTGGCAATGCCACTGGTTACGTTTTTGAGCACCGTATCTCCTACTGCTTTGGCAAGAAGACCTGCGACTCCATAAGAGAGGAGGAAGGCTGGGATGGAAATCATGACCAATTCTGCCACAAATTGTCCCGCAATCTGTACCTTGGAGAGCCCTAGAGCCAGTAAGATCCCCACTTCTCTGCGACGGGCATTGAGCCACAAGACGAGGAGAAGGGTGAGAAGCAAGCTCGCAAAGATGAGGCTGCCGATAAACAAGTAGTCCGCCACTTGGAACATGCTGCTGATCGATTTTTGCAAGGCTGGGTAGTTCGAAGAGCTCTTAACCAAGTCGTAAAGGTTCCAGTCAATGTCAAGTGCTTTGATTTTTTCAATCAAGGCATCCAGGTCCTGATCCCCTTTTGCAAAGAAGGTCGCATCCTCATAGGTAGCTGTTTGGACGGTATTGCCATAGAGTTTAGCAGCTGTATCCAAGTCAGAAATAAGGGTATCTTCATACAATTCTTGGGCGTAAGTGAGAGGAGCTTGGTTTTTTCCTGAGAACAGACCCTTGATGGTCACTTCGACGGTTTCATTGGCTCCTTTTTCATTGTCAGCATCATAGAGGTTGGACTTGAGACGCACCTTATCGCCCACCTTGAGGCCATTCTTTTTCGCCAAATCTTCGTGCATGAGGATTTGGTTTTTGTCCTTATCGGTCAGGTGCTCCCCTTGGACCAGTTTGTAGGCTCCAGAGACAAACTTATCTTCTTTTGAAGAGTCATTGACCCCAGTCACCATCAAGGTATTTTTGAAGTACTTGGCCCGCTCTGGAGATTGATTTTGCAGGGTTTCTTCGGTCTCAATGATCTCGTGGTCTAGGATATCCGCGATGGCATTGATCCGCTTGATGGAGGAGGTGATCCCCTCTACCTGGCTGATTTTTTCGATATCTTCTCCTCTGAGATTCCCAGCTCCCCGAGGGGTTCCCGGATTGGTCCTGCGGTTGATCTGCATGGAGAAGCTATTGGTGATGGAACCCAGACTTTCTGATGAAGCTTTTTGAGTCGCTCCCTTCATGGAGAGTCCGATCAAGCTCAAGGTCCCCATGAGGAGAATGATGGCAAAGAGCAAGAGAGACTTGGGCCATTTCCGTGTGATATAAGCAAAAGCATTTCGCAACATAGCATTCCCTCCTTACTTGCTCTTCTCAATGAGGCTACGGCGACTCAATTCCAAGACCACATCAGAGGCCTCTGCCACTTCCTTACTGTGGGTGACGACGATGACACATTTTTGGCGTTCCTTGGCCAATTTCTTCAAAATCGCAATAATGTCACCTGCTGTCTGTTCGTCTAGGTTTCCCGTTGGCTCATCTGCCAAGATGACAGGCGCTTCTGAAACGAGTGCACGCGCAATGGCCACCCGTTGTTGCTGCCCTCCAGATAGTTGGAGGACATTGCGTTTGATTTGCGTTTCGTCCAGCCCCAATTCCAAGAGAATCTCTTTCCCAGCTTGTTTATTGACTAGGCGGACATTTTCAAGTGGTGTCAAATAATCAATCAGATTATAATTCTGAAAAACCAGGGAAACATGGTGCTTACGATGGTAGCTAGACCCTTTGGTCTGAATGTCCTCCCCATCAAAGAGAACCTGCCCCTTCTTAGGATTGTCAAGACCTGCTAGGAGGGAAAGGAGGGTTGATTTCCCAGCTCCTGACTGACCGATAATGCTGTAAAATGTCCCATTTTCGAACTGATAGTTGACGTCTGAGAAGATCTCTTCTTGGTAGCTTTGGTAGCTATAGGCTACATGTTTGAGTTCTAACATCTGTGTTATTTCTCCTTAACTCATTTTTGTTAATATTTCTTTTGGGCTCTTGCGCCAGATCAAGCTGGTCGTTGCACCGAGCGACAGAAGGATCAAGCACAAGAGGCTAGCATAGGAGATTCCTAAGGAAAGGCCTTGAGGAATCTGATGGAGTAGCTCTAGGGTCTGCTGTTGACCTGTCTGTCCGACAAATTGCTCTAAGAAACGATGGCTAACCATCCGCCCGATGAGAAAGGCCGGAATCACTGCTAGTAGGGATACCAGCACCACTTCCAAGAGGAACTGTCCAAAGATCCGTCCCTTGCTCTTCCCAATGGATAAGAGTACCCCGATTTCATGGATCCGCTCCCGTGTCCAGAGACTGAGTAAGAGCGATAGCGTACCTGCTCCTGTCACCAGGAGGACGATCATCATGATCCGTACCAGCCCTTCTAGTGTCTGAGAGGATTCCTTCATCTGGTCAAAGGCCTTGCGATCTTCGACCAAGCGGAGAGACTGCCAATCAAGATCTAAGCTTTTGACTTGCTTCAAGAGAGCATCGATTTTCTCAGGATCTTTGACGCCAAAGGTAGCCTGGGTCACTTCTTGCTGACTGAGAGCTAGGAGCTTTGTCGCATCCTCATAAGGGAGGTAGACTTGGTTTTCACTCAAATCAGAGGTCATTCCTGTGAATTTTTCCTGTTTCTTACCGGAAAAGATCCCAACGATTTCAAAGGTTTGCTCTTTGGCAGGAGTCTCTCCCATCTGAAAGCTGGTTAAGGTTAAGGAATCTCCAACCGTTAGCTTGTTCTTCTTAGCCAACTCTTCGTGGATCAAGATCTGTCCACTCGCCTGATCGGATAAGTGCTTGCCTTGCACCAGTTGGAAACTGCCACTTCGGAAATCTAGGTGCTGGTCTGTCTTCTGGGTAAAGACAGCGCCTAGTGCTTGCTTGGCTTCCTGTCCCAGATCATCCCTTTCTACCGACTGCTGTCCCGTCACCGCTTCTTTACCAAGAATGCGAACGGGACTTTCATATTGAGGAACCATGGATCCTACCCCATTCAGTTGCCGCACCTTTTCAGCTTCCTTCAGAGCAAAGGGCTTATCCCCCTGCTTACTAGTCAGGGCAAAACTGGTCCCAGCCGACTGCTTGATATGGTCCTCCAGTTTTCCTCCCACTTGCATCAGTGAAAAACAGAAATACAAGCAAGAGAGGATTAAGAGGAGAATCAGAAAGAGGACCAGATTCCTCGTTCTTTTTCGAGAAATATAGGCGATTGCCTGTTGTAAGAGCATGATCTTACCCTCCATTTCAAGGTCCACGGTGATGCCGTGTGGACGCTTTCATCATTTGTTGCTTTCATTATAGAGGAGAAATGTGAAATGTTTATGAAATAGAAAAAGTTTCCTAGATTTTCTAGGAAA
>CAUUAM010000101.1:0-5533 GCA_963543165.1 uncultured Streptococcus sp.
AAGACTTTGCGTCCTTGGAGCGAGTCTCTTGGTGATTGGAGGAGGATTTGCTTCGTCATACAAACCGCAAGTCCAGCAGACAAATGTCAAAGATCAAATCGATATCATTCAAATGGATAACGAATTGGAAAGAGAGCAAAAAGTCGATCAAGTTCTAGATACCATCACACCGGAGGATAAAAAATCTGAATAAGATCCATTTTGGAATTTGAACATCATTGAATATCGTTCTAAACAGCTCTAAAGAACAGTGCCCACTCGGTGCTGTTTTTCTGCTTTATGCCGCAAATTTGTGAAAGTGATTTTACTAGAGAACTAGCTTAGAAATGTGATATAATAAAGGTTATGGCAAACAATAATCAATCAAAAAAAACACGGTCGACGAGACGACTGTCTAAAGCAGAAATAGAAAGAAAAAAAGCAATTCATCGCATGATTGTGACCATTCTCATCAGTCTGGTTTTAGTCTTTGCGGCCTTGAAATTGGGAGCTGTGGGAGTTTTAGCTTACAACCTGATCCGTCTTTTTGTCGGAAGTTTGGCTTACTTGGCTATTTTAGCGACTTTTTTCTACCTCTATGCCTTTAAATGGCTGGATAAACACGAAGGGGTTATTTCAGGATTCCTAAGCTTCTTTGCGGGGGCTCTCTTGATGTTTCAGGCCTTCTTTGTATCCTCCCTTCATATAGACAATAATGGAATCAAGCTCACCTTTTCAAGAATCATGGCAGACTTGATTCATCTGCGGGTGGAGAGTTTTGCCGGTGGTGGTATGATTGGTGCCCTTCTTTATGCTCCGATTTCCTTCCTGTTTTCAAATATTGGATCTTATTTTATCGGCCTTCTCTTTATTGGCTTGGGGCTCCTCTTGATGAGTCCATACTCGATCTATGATTTATTTGAAAAAGGCGCAGAAGCCTTCCATGCCTCAATGGAGAAACGTAAAGAACGTCGCGAGCAGAAATTCCTAGAAAAAGAAACGAGAGCTGCTGAAGAAGCTGCTGTAGCTGAAAAAGAGCAAGAAGAGGCAAGTGCTGATCTTCCAACTCCCCTTTCCATGGAAGGTCATCCTGTAGATCCTGAGACGGGAGAGGTGTTGGCAGAAGGGCCGTTCACAGATTCCTTCCCAGAAGCCGAAATTGTCGCACCAGCAACACCAGAGATCTATCTGCCAGATGAAGAATGGCCTGAAGAGCCTGAAGCCTACGAAGAGCTTCCGGTAGCTGAAGAATTCGAAGACGATGGGGAGGAAGTTCAAGTGGATTTCACCCCTAAGGAACTCCTTCAGTACAAACTTCCAACCATTGATCTCTTCGCACCTGATAAGCCCAAAAACCAATCCAAAGAGAAAAACATCGTTCGTCAGAACATCCGCATTTTGGAAGAAACCTTTGCAAGCTTTAACATCAAGGCGACAGTGGAACGGGCGGAAATCGGTCCTTCTGTTACCAAGTATGAAGTCAAACCAGCTGTCGGTGTGAGGGTCAACCGCATCTCCAATCTTGCAGATGATTTGGCCTTGGCCCTAGCAGCCAAGGATGTGCGGATTGAAGCACCGATTCCAGGGAAATCTCTGGTCGGGATTGAAGTGCCCAACTCAGAGATTGCGACGGTCTCCTTCCGTGAATTGTGGGAGCAGTCCAAAACAGACCCAGCTAAACTCCTTGAGATTCCACTTGGGAAAGCTGTGGATGGTTCAGCTCGGACCTTTGATTTGGCCCGGATGCCCCACCTCTTGGTCGCGGGTTCAACCGGATCTGGTAAGTCGGTTGCGGTCAATGGGATCATTTCGAGTATTTTGATGAAGGCCCGTCCGGACGAAGTCAAATTTATGATGGTCGATCCGAAGATGGTGGAACTTTCTGTCTACAATGATATTCCTCACCTCTTGATTCCAGTGGTGACCAACCCACGCAAGGCCAGCAGGGCCCTGCAGAAGGTTGTCGATGAGATGGAAAATCGCTATGAGCTCTTCTCAAAAGTGGGGGCTCGGAATATTGCTGGCTTTAATGCCAAGGTTGCTGAATACAATGCCCAGTCTGAGATGAAACAAGTGCCACTCCCATTGATTGTGGTCATTGTCGATGAGTTGGCAGACTTGATGATGGTCGCTAGTAAAGAAGTGGAAGATGCCATTATTCGACTTGGACAGAAGGCGCGTGCAGCAGGGATCCACATGATCCTTGCGACCCAACGGCCATCGGTTGATGTTATTTCAGGCTTGATCAAGGCCAATGTGCCTTCCCGTGTCGCTTTTGCAGTATCATCTGGGACCGACTCACGGACCATCTTGGATGAAAATGGGGCAGAGAAATTACTCGGTCGCGGAGACATGCTCTTTAAACCGATCGATGAAAACCACCCGATTCGACTACAAGGATCCTTTATCTCAGATGACGATGTGGAGCGGATTGTCAACTTTGTCAAAGAACAAGCAGAAGCCGATTATGATGATGCCTTTGATCCAGGCGAAGTATCGGAGTCGGACTTTGACGGAGGCATGGGGGGCTCCGATGAGGGTGATCCACTCTTTGAAGAGGCTAAGGCTCTCGTGATTGAAACTCAAAAAGCCAGTGCATCGATGATCCAGCGCCGCTTATCGGTTGGCTTTAACCGGGCGACTCGCCTCATGGAAGAGTTAGAGGCAGCTGGTGTGATCGGTCCTGCAGAAGGAACCAAGCCTCGGAAAGTATTACAACAATCCTAAGGATAGGGGGAAAGGGCGCTTGTCCAACTCCCTTTTCTTTTTATAGAAAGTAGAAAGTAGGACTAGATGAAATTAGACACCATTCATCATATTGCCATCATTGGACGGGATCGCGATGCCATGTTGCACTTTTATGTGGACCTGTTGGGCTTTGCGATTGTCAGTGAATATGATCGTCCGGAGCGTGGCGACATCTTGATCAATCTCCGTCAGGGGCAGCTGACCTTAGAACTCTTTATCAAACCGACGGCTCCAGAACGACCTAAGCTCCCCTTGCCAGAGCATGCGGGGCTTCGTCATCTGGCCTTTAAAGTGGAAGATGTAGAGGCTTATCTAGCTAGATTGGATCAGCTAGGTATTGCAAACACAGGCCTGCGCTGTGATGACTTTAACGGCAAAAAAATGGCATTTTTCTTTGATCCAGAAGGACTGCCTTTGGAAATACATGAGTGAGGAAAGCAATGGATAGATTAGAAGGACTCAGTCAGGAAGAAGTAGCGAAAAAAATCCAAGAGGGCAAGCAAAATAAGGTCACCCTCAAGACAGAAAAAAGCCTAGGACAGATCATTCGAGACAATGTCTTTACTTACTTTAATATGATTTTCCTGGTTTTGGCAGTTTTGCTTGTAGCAGTGAAGTCTTGGAATAATCTATTGTTTGTACCGATTGTAGTGGTCAACTCCTTGGTAGGGATCGTACAGGAAGTCCGCTCTAGACGGATCTTGCGTCAGATGCAATTTTTACATATGAGTGAGGCGGTTGCTATTCGCGAGGGGCAAGAAGTTGCCCTTCCGATCGATCAACTAGTGGAAGGCGATTTGGTTCGCTTTCAAGCTGGAGACCAGATCTATGCGGATGGGGTCTTGCTGGAGGGCGACTTAAAAGTCGATGAATCACAATTGACCGGTGAAGCTGATGAAGTCAAAAAAGGAGCGCAAGACGCGCTCATGTCAGGTAGTTTTGTGATTGCTGGTCAGGGGATAGCCCGATTGGAAAAAGTTGGAAATGACTCCTACATCAACCAATTGAGCCTGGAAGCTAAGCAAGTCAAATCTCATGAGGAATCGGATATGGTTCATGCGGTTAACCGCATCGTGGGGATCATTGGCCTTCTTATCATTCCGCTAGGTTCTCTCCTTTTTCTACGTAGCTATATCAGTCTAGGAGATAGCCTCAAGCTTAGTGTGACCTCAACGGTCGGGGCCTTGATCGGGATGATTCCACAAGGCTTGTATCTTTTGATGACCTTGGCGCTGGCTCTGGGTGCTGTCAGATTGGCCAAGGAAAAGGTCCTGCTCAATAGTATGAAGGGAATTGAGACCTTATCGCGCGTAGATGTCCTTTGTGTCGATAAGACAGGGACCATTACAGAGCCGGGTATGGAAGTGACGGAAATTCGTCCAGCAAAAGATGCTCAAAACTTGGAAGCTCTGTCCCAGTATGTAGAGGCTAGTTTGGATCAAAACGATACCATGGATGCTATCCGTAAATTCCACAAGACTCCAGTCAGCCAGCCTTGGAAGGCTCTCAACATTCAGCCCTTTACGTCCAAGAAAAAGTATGGGGCGATTGCCTTTGAATCTGCTACCTATGTTTTAGGGGCACCAGAATTTGTTTTACGAGAGAGCTTCTCTGAGGTTGAAAAGGAGATAGCCCCTGCTACTCAGGCAGGCAATCGAGTCTTGGCCTTTGGAAAATATAGGGGAGAACACCTTGGAGAGACTTTAGAGGCTCCTGTAGACTTGCTGGCCTGGATTATTCTCTCCAATCCTTTGAGAAAAAATGCCAAAGAAACCTTTGCCTACTTTAAACAACAAGGAGTGACCATTAAGGTTATTTCAGGAGACAACCCAGCTACCGTCTCTGCTATTGCACAAAAAGCAGGCATTGAAGGAGCAGAAGACTTGATCGACGCTAGAACCTTGCAGACGGAAGAAGACTTGCACCAAGCGGCAAGCCAATATACGGTCTTTGGTCGGGTGACACCAGAGCAAAAGAAAAGCCTTGTAGAAGGCTTGCAGGCAAAGGGGCATAAAGTCGCCATGACCGGAGATGGGGTCAACGATATTCTGGCACTCAAAACAGCGGATTGTAGTATTGCGATGGAATCTGGAAATGATGCGACCAAAAAGATGGCGCAAGTGGTCTTGCTAGATTCCGACTTTGGGAAGATGCCGTCTATCGTGGCAGAAGGTCGGCGGGTGGTCAATAATATTCAACGTTCGGCCAGTCTCTTTTTGATCAAGAGTATCTTTTCTATTTTGTTAGCCATCTCAGTGACGCTCTTAGCCTTTACCTATCCCATCATGCCGTCGCAGATGTCCTTGATCAGTGGCTTTACGATTGGGATTCCTGGATTCTTCCTAGCGCTTGAGCCCAATAGCGAGCGCATTAAAGGACGCTTTATTGAAACGGTCTTTAAAAATGCGCTACCTGCTGCTCTTACAGATTTTATACTGATCTTTAGTCTGGTTCTGCTCTCTTCAGCATTTGGCATGAAGTCAGAAGAACTCTCGACTGCAGCGATCTGCTTGATGGCCTTCGTCGGCTTTACCATCATCTACCAAGAATCCCAGCCTCTCAATCACTACAAGAGACTGGTTCTTCTAGGAAATATCTTAGCTTTCCTGATTTCAAGCACGATCCTAGGGAGATTCTTTAACATGAGCCCCTTGAGATTTCAAACGCTGCTTATTTGCGCTATCATGGCGGTTCTTGCTCTCATCTTGATTCACCTCTTTAAAAAGTTGGTGGGCTGGCTCTTTCATCGGAAAAAATCATGACCACCCGTCAAACGGGTGGTTTGTACCAGGGCTATAAGCCCAGA
>CAUUAM010000102.1:0-5443 GCA_963543165.1 uncultured Streptococcus sp.
CGACTTGGATCTACAAAAGGATTAGTCAAAGTAAAGCAAGTCTTTGCTGGTTTCGGTGAAGAGTCCAAAGCCGTCTTTTGTGACATAGCCGCAGTCTTCGATACGGACTCCGACTTTACCTGGGATATAGATCCCTGGTTCGACTGAGAAGCACATGCCTTCTTCAAGCACCATGTCATTTCCTTCCATAATAGAAGGGAATTCATGCACATCCATACCGATACCGTGTCCAAGGCGGTGGTTGAAGTATTCACCATAGCCAGCTTTTTCGATGACGCTCCGTGCAGCACGGTCAACGTCATGTGCGGTTACACCAGGTTTGATCATATCGATGGCTGCTTGTTGAGCTTCTAACGTCAAGTGGTAGATTTCTTTTTTGAAATCATCTGGTTTCCCAACCGCGACGGTACGGGTCATATCTGATGCATAACCATTGACCATGCAGCCAAGGTCAAAGAGCAAGAGAGCATCGTTTTCGATTTTGTTGCTTCCAGGAATTCCGTGGGGGTTAGCTGCATTATTTCCGGTCAAAACCATGGTTTCAAAGCTCATTTCATAACCCAAGCGTTTGATACCAAAGTCGATTTCTGCCACGATATCAGTTTCTGTTTTATCCAGTGAAATGGCGTCAAATCCCATATTGACAGCCTTATCTGCGTATTGACCAGCAACCAACATTTTTTGGATCTCATCAGCAGATTTGATCAAGCGCATGCGGTTAATTCGTGGTGTTAAGTTAGTAAATCCCGCTTTTTCAAAGACAGTGCGCAAACCATTGTACTTGGTCAGAATCAAGTTATCATATTCGAGTGCAACAGTTTTGGCATCTGGTTTAGCGATAGCCCCTTTAATCTTTTCCCAAGGGTTTTCAGAATCCACATAGCCAACCACTTGGAAATCGACAACTGCAGTCGCCCGTTCCACTTCAAGTGCAGGAACGAAGAGAAGGGGTTCGTGGTCTGTATAGACGAACAAGAAGAGTTGGCGTTCGTGGGGATCACTGTAAAATCCAGTCAGGTAATTGATCGTGACAGGATCAGATACAACAGCGACGTCTGTTTTCTCAGTTTCAAGAAAATCGACGATTTGATCTAATTTAGACATAATGCTACCTTCTTTCTATGGATCTATTTTGTCAAATTTTCCCTAAAAAAGCAAGAGTTTACAAAATTTTACCAAAATGCTTGAAAGTGTTTACAATACATGATAAAATAGGATTAATTAGAGAGTGAAAACGAAATTTTCAATAATGAAAGGAAATCTTATGAATACAGACGATACAGTAACGATTTATGATGTCGCCCGTGAAGCAGGGGTTTCAATGGCAACCGTTAGTCGTGTAGTGAATGGAAATAAGAACGTTAAAGAAAATACACGTAAAAAAGTTTTGGAAGTGATCGAACGCTTGGATTACCGTCCAAATGCTGTTGCGCGCGGTCTTGCTAGCAAGAAAACCACAACAGTCGGTGTTGTGATTCCAAACATTACCAACAGCTATTTCTCTACCTTGGCTAAAGGGATTGATGACATTGCCGAAATGTACAAGTACAACATCGTCCTTGCAAATAGCGATGAAGACGATGACAAAGAAGTTTCAGTGGTAAACAACCTCTTTTCAAAACAAGTGGATGGGATCATTTTCATGGGCTATCATTTGACAGAAAAGATTCGTTCAGAATTTTCACGCTCTCGGACGCCAGTTGTCCTTGCTGGGACAGTGGATGTTGAACACCAATTACCAAGTGTCAATATTGACTATAAGCAAGCGACTGTTGATGCTGTTGCACAATTGGCAAAACACAACAAGAAAATTGCTTTTGTAAGTGGCCCATTGGTGGATGATATCAATGGAAAAATCCGTTTGGCTGGCTATAAAGAAGCTTTGAAAACGAAAAAATTGAGCTACAGCGAAGGACTTGTCTTTGAATCGAAATACCGTTATGATGAAGGTTACAACTTGGCAGAACGCATCATTGCGTCAAAAGCAACAGCTGCTTTTGTGACAGGTGATGAATTGGCTGCAGGTCTCTTGAACGGCTTGTCTGATCACGGTATCAAAGTACCAGAAGACTTTGAAATCATTACTAGTGATGATTCACAAGTAACACGTTACACGCGTCCAAATCTATCAACGATTGGCCAACCCTTGTATGACCTTGGTGCGATTAGTATGCGTATGTTGACTAAGATCATGCACAAAGAAGAGTTGGATGAACGCGAAGTGTTGTTGTCTCATACGATCAACCAACGTGGAACGACCAAAAAATAAGGATTAGTAGACTAGAGTCTCGATTTGGGAAGACGTGTCTACTAGTCTGAGAGGTTAGAACAAAACTGTTCTAGCCTCTTTTTATACCAGAAACAGGTAGAGACTTGCTGGGCACTCTTTATTTCGGTATAATAAAAGGTATGAAAGTTTTACTGTATTTAGAAGGAAAATCCGTATTACAAAAATCAGGAATTGGTCGAGCCTTGCAGCACCAAATGCATGCGCTTGATTTGGCTGGGATTCCGTATACGACAGATATTTTAGGAGATTATGATGTGGTGCATATCAATACCTATGGCCCACGGAGTTTCCTTTTGCTCCATGCAGCAAAACGTCGTGGAAAGAAAGTCATCATGCATGGTCATTCAACCCGTGAGGATTTTGAAAATTCCTTTATCGGGTCTAACTTTTTTGCGCCCTTGTTTGGGAAGTATTTGGCTCACATGTACCAAAAGGCAGACTATGTGATCACGCCATCTGAGTATTCCAAACACCTGATTCAGTCTTATGGGGTGACAACACCGATTATCGCGGTCTCCAATGGGATTGATTTGGAAAAATACAAGAAGGATCCGAAAAAAGAAGAAGTCTTTCGCAAGCATTTTAATATCCAAGAAGGCCAAAAAGTTGTTATCTGTGCGGGGCTGTATTTTAAACGCAAAGGGATTGAAGATTTCGTAGAAGTGGCCCGTCGCATGCCGGATGTGCGCTTTATTTGGCTAGGTTCTATCAACAAATGGATCATTCCGCGTAAGATTCGTCGTATCGTGGAAAAGGATCATCCTAGTAATGTGGAATTCCCTGGCTATTTCAAGGGAGCGGTCTTCCAAGGGGCTATGACGGGTTCAGATGCTTTCTTCTTCCCATCTTATGAAGAAACGGAAGGAATCGTTGTTTTAGAAGCCTTGGCTAGTCATCAGCATACGGTCTTGCGGGACATTCCCGTATACAATGGCTGGATCGACGAGACGTCATCTGAATTGTGCCACAATGTGGATGAATTTGTGGATTCCTTGAACAAGGTCTTGAACGGTCAAGTAGACAAGCGGGAGGCAGGCTACAAGGTCGCTGAAAGTCGTTCGATCGACTTGGTGGCTCATCAATTGGTCGAAGCCTATCAAACAGTTTTGGAGATGTAAGATGCGTGTAGGGTTATTTACAGATACCTATTTCCCGCAAGTTTCGGGAGTGGCGACCAGCATTCGGACGCTCAAAAAAGAATTAGAAAAATTAGGTCACACGGTCTTTATCTTTACGACAACGGATAAAGATGTGAACCGCTATGAAGATTGGCAAATTATTCGGATTCCAAGTGTGCCTTTCTTCGCCTTTAAGGACCGCCGGGTTGCTTATCGTGGTTTTTCAAAGGCACTTGCCATTGCTAAGCAATACCAGTTGGATATTATCCATACCCAGACTGAGTTTTCATTAGGCCTTTTGGGAGTTTGGATTGGACGCGAATTGCGGATTCCAGTCATTCATACCTACCATACCCAGTATGAGGACTATGTCCGCTATATTGCGAGAGGCATGGTCATTCGCCCAAGTATGGTCAAATACATTGTGAGAAGTTATATGAATGATCTGGATGGCGTCATCTGCCCAAGCGAGATCGTCTATGACTTGCTACAAAAGTACAAGGTCAAGGCAGAAAAACGCATTATTCCTACAGGGATTGATTTGGCCAAGTTTGACCGGCCAGAAATCACTCCGACAGAGACAGCGTCTCTTCGTGAAAAATATGAAGTCGCAGAAGATGAAACGCTTTTATTGAGCCTGTCGCGGGTCTCCTATGAAAAGAATATTCAGGCTGTTATCGCGGCCCTTCCAGACGTCTTAAAGGTCAATCCAAAAGTTAAGTTGATTGTGGCTGGGGATGGTCCTTATTTGGATGATCTGAAAAAACAAGCAGCGAAACTTGGCGTATCAGATGCGGTTGTCTTTACAGGAATGATCCCACCAAATGAGACAGCACTCTACTATAAGGCGGCTGACTTCTTTATTTCAGCTTCAACGAGTGAGACGCAAGGTCTGACCTATTTAGAGAGTATTGCGAGTGGTACCCCTATCATCGCTCATGGCAATCCTTATCTCGATCATGTGATTGATGACCCTATGTTTGGGAAACTCTTTTATGAGGAGAGCGATCTGGCCCAAGCGATTCTTGAAGCGATTGACGAGATGCCTGCAATCGATGGGACCAAGTGGGCAGAAAAGATCGATGATATTTCTGCAGCAACCTTTGGCCGTCGGGTCTACGAATTTTATCTGGATAAAATCATCTCTAAAGACTTTTCAAATGACTTGAACCCAGAGCAAAGTCGGGTCAAGCGGATGTCTAAGACCATTGTGAAAATCCCGACCAAGGTGATTGCTCTTCCGGTCAATGGATCTGTGAAGATGATGAAGGCTTCGGTCAAACAAGTGAAGAAAATCCGTAAAATCACACATTTCTTTGATTGAAAATAAAACTTTTTCTTGCAAAATTTTTCAATCGTGCTATAATAACTGACAGAGACATATCAAATCTAGGAAATCTGATAGAGAGCGCGTGGAGCTGGAAATCGCGTAGAGGATAGATTTGGGACTACTCGAGATACTTTTATGCAAACATAAAACGGTGGCTACGTTAGAGCCAATCAGAGGTGTCCCTCTTTTTTGAGGAACATAAATGAAGGTGGAACCACGTTGCGACGTCCTTTCGAGGAGGTCGCTTTTTTGTGTTCATCTTCTGCTTGAAGACACCTCTTCCCAAACATTACTTACGAAATTAATTTAAGGAGAATATCATGATTCAAATTACTTTCCCAGATGGCGCTGTTCGTGAATTCGAATCTGGCGTTACAACTTTTGACATTGCTCAATCCATCAGCAATTCCCTAGCTAAAAAAGCTCTTGCTGGTAAGTTCAACGGCAAATTGATTGACACAACTCGTGCTATCACTGAAGACGGAAGCATTGAAATCGTGACACCTGATCACGAAGATGCTCTTCCAATCTTGCGTCACTCAGCGGCTCACTTGTTTGCTCAAGCAGCTCGTCGCCTCTTCCCAGATATTCACTTGGGTGTCGGTCCAGCCATCGAAGATGGTTTCTACTACGATACAGATAACCAAGCTGGTCAAATCTCTAACGAAGACCTTCCTCGTATCGAAGAAGAAATGAAGAAAATCG
>CAUUAM010000103.1:0-5372 GCA_963543165.1 uncultured Streptococcus sp.
GGGAACGGGCTAGTCCTTTAGGAAGGAAGTCAGATTTTGCTTGAAAAGGATGGAGAAACTTGAAAAGACAAGCAAAATTTGATATAGTATAGCATATATGAAATATAAAGGAGAAACATATGCAAGGCGCAAGTTTTCTAGTTATGCTAGTTCTTATGGTCGGTTTGATGTACTTCATGAGCCGTAGCCAAAAGAAACAGTACCAAAAACGGATGGAAAGTTTGAATAAACTTCAAAAAGGAAATGAAGTCATCACAATTGGTGGCTTGTACGGAACCATCGATGAAGTTGATACAGATCGCAAGACCGTTGTCTTGGATGTTGATGGTGTCTACCTGACCTTTGAATTGGGAGCGATCAAAACAGTTCTTCCTGTATCAGAAGGGATCACAGCCACTGCTACAGAATCTGCTAGCTCAGATGTCGATTCAGCTATCGAAGAATAATCATCAAAGAAGAGGCAAGAGCCTCTTTTTTGGTGGGCAAATGGAATTGCGCGATGAAGGAAAGCCCTGCTGGTTCAAAAAAGAGGCCAGTGTCCCTATTTTATGGGGATTTATGGTATAATGAAGCGATAACTATTGAAATAGGTAGAAAAACATGTTTCGTTTTAAGAAAAAAGAAAAAATCGAGACTCCTTTAGAAGTCCCGAAACATATTGGCATTATTATGGATGGCAATGGTCGCTGGGCGAAAAAGCGGATGCAACCGCGTGTCTTTGGCCATAAGGCAGGGATGGAAGCTCTTCAAGAAGTGACGATTGCAGCAAAAAATATGGGAGTTCAAGTCTTGACAGTCTATGCCTTTTCGACGGAAAACTGGACACGCCCTGAAGATGAAGTCAAGTTTATCATGCACTTGCCAGTTGAGTTTTATGACCGCTTTGTCCCCGAATTGCATCGCAACAATGTCAAGATTCAAATGATCGGTGATACCAAGAAATTGCCAAAAGAAACCCTGGAAGCCTTGGAAAGAGCTGAAGAAAAGACCAAGGACAACACAGGCTTAATCCTGAATTTTGCACTCAACTACGGGGGGCGTGCAGAAATTACCCAGGCTGTGAAGCAGATCGCGCAAGAAGTCTTGGATGCTGACTTCAATCCTGAAGATATCACTGAAGAGATGATTGCAGATCATCTCTATACCGAAAGTTTGCCTCGCGATCTAAGGGATCCGGATTTGATTATTCGGACCAGCGGAGAGATCCGTTTGAGTAATTTCCTTCCTTGGCAGGTTGCCTATAGTGAGTTGTATTTCACAGATGTCATGTGGCCAGATTTTGGAGAAGAGGCACTACGAAGTGCTGTAGTAGAATATAGCCATCGCCACCGGAGATTTGGCGGTGTTTAGGAGAAGATGATGACGAAAGATTTACAAAAACGTGTAATTTTTGGAGGAATTGCCCTGCTCTTTTTCATTCCAACAGTAATGGTTGGAGGGATGTTCTTCCAGATCGTGATTGGTTTGATTGCCATGCTAGGGGTTCATGAATTGCTCAAGATGAAGGGGCTTGAAACAGCGACCTTTGAAGGAGCGCTCGCCATGTTAGCAGCCTTCGTCTTAACCTTGCCGATTGAGGACTATCTGCCCTACCTTCCAGCAGATGGCAATATGATTGCCTATGGGTTGGTGGTCTTGATCCTCATGGGAACAACGGTTCTTGCTCAGAATTACAATTATGAAGATGTGGTCTACCCCATTGCGTCCAGCTTCTATGTAGGGCTCGGTTTCCACTCCCTAGTAGATGCACGAATCGCTGGTATTGACAAGGTTTTGTTAGCTCTCTTTATTGTCTGGGCGACGGATTCCGGCGCTTATCTGGTAGGAAGTCGATTTGGGAAACGCAAGCTCATGCCAACGGTCTCTCCCAATAAAACGGTTGAAGGCAGCCTAGGCGGGATCTTGTCAGCAGTTGTAGTGACCGTAATCTTTATGATGGTCGATCGCTCGGTGGCCAGTGGACATGGTTTGATTGCCATGATCTTCTTTACCATCCTCTTTAGTATCGCAGGCCAATTCGGTGACCTGGTAGAGAGTGCGATCAAACGCCACTTTGGTGTCAAGGATTCTGGAAAATTTATCCCAGGACATGGTGGTGTCTTAGACCGCTTTGATAGTTTGATTTTTGTTTTCCCCTTGATGCATTTCTTGGGTTTGTTCTAGAAATGAATCGTTAGAAAGGATATTGCGGATAGAACGATGCAATTTATTGCTTTTATTGTTATTTTTGGGGTGATCGTACTCGTCCACGAGTTTGGTCATTTCTATTTTGCGAAAAAATCGGGCATCCTGGTACGAGAATTCTCGATCGGGATGGGACCCAAGATCTTTGCTCATATTGGTCAGGACGGGACAGCTTATACTATTCGGATCCTACCTTTAGGTGGTTATGTTCGTATGGCTGGCTGGGGTGAGGACACCACGGAGATTAAGACCGGGACTCCTGTGAGCTTGACGCTCAATGAGGCTGGTAAGGTTATCCGGATTAATCTTTCTGGAAAGAATCTGGATCAGACGGCCCTTCCCATGAATGTCACCCAGTTTGACTTTGAAGACAAACTGGAAATTACTGGCTTGGTTCTTGACGAAACAAAGTCCTATGATGTTGATCATGATGCGACCATCGTTGAAGAAGATGGGACCGAAGTGCGGATTGCCCCTAAAGATGTTCAATACCAAAATGCTAGCATTTGGGGACGCTTGATCACCAACTTTGCGGGTCCTATGAACAACTTCATCCTCAGTATTGTGGTCTATTCCCTCTTAGCCTTTATGCGCGGTGGTGCGATTGACTACTATAGTAACAATGTTCAGGTGGCGCCTGACGGGGCCCTTGCCAAGGTCGGTGTGACAGGCAATGCCCAAATCCTTGAGGTCAATAACGATACCGTGAGCAATTGGGATGAATTGACAGATGCTGTGGAAAAGGCGACCAAGGATAGCAAGACAGCTCCTGAATTGACCCTGAAGGTCAAGACAGACGGCCAAGAAAAAGAAGTTAAAGTAAAGCCAACCAAGTCAGGGAATCGTTACTATCTGGGTGTGACAAATGGGATCAAGACTGGATTTATGGATAAGCTCTTGTCTGGTTTTACAGATACCTGGAATACAGCGACCCGGATTTTGGGAGCTTTGAAAGATATCATTTTCCACTTTAGTCTCAATAAACTGGGTGGTCCGGTCGCTATCTACAATGCCAGCTCACAAGCTGCTCAATTAGGAATTCCAGCTGTGCTATCTCTTATGGCCATGCTTTCCATTAATATTGGGATCTTCAATCTAATCCCGATTCCGGCTTTAGATGGTGGGAAAATCTTGATCAATTTGATTGAGGTCGTCCGGAGAAAACCACTGAAACAAGAAGTAGAAACCTATATGACGCTTGCAGGTGTAGCTGTAATGGTTATTTTAATGATTGCTGTCACCTGGAATGATATTATGAAATTATTTTTGAAATAGAAAAGGATGTTGTCCATGAAACAAAGTAAAATGTTGATTCCAACGCTTCGCGAAATGCCAAGCGATGCCCAAGTCATTAGCCATGCTTTGATGTTGCGTGCTGGGTATGTTCGCCAAGTATCGGCTGGTGTCTATTCTTACCTGCCCTTAGCAGATCGCGTGATTGAAAAAGCAAAAGGCATCATGCGCCAAGAATTCGAAAAAATTGGAGCAGTAGAAATGTTGGCTCCAGCCCTCTTAAGTGCGGATCTCTGGCGTGAATCTGGCCGTTATGAAACCTACGGGGAAGACCTCTATAAGTTGAAAAACCGTGAAGGTTCTGACTTTATCTTGGGTCCAACCCATGAAGAAACCTTTACCGCTATTGTGCGCGACTCAGTGAAATCTTACAAACAATTGCCATTGAATCTCTACCAAATTCAACCAAAATACCGCGATGAAAAACGTCCACGGAATGGTCTTCTTCGGACCCGTGAGTTCATCATGAAAGATGGTTACAGTTTCCATGCTAACTATGATAGCTTGGACGTTACTTATGATGAGTATAAGGCAGCCTATGAGCGGATCTTCACCCGCAGTGGCATCGACTACAAAGCCATCATCGGTGATGGTGGTGCCATGGGCGGAAAAGATAGCCAAGAGTTTATGGCTGTTACACCTGCTCGTACAGACTTGGACCGTTGGGTTGTTTTAGACAAATCGGTGGCTTCATTTGATGAGATTCCAGCAGAAGTCCAAGAAGAAATCAAAGCAGAATTGCTCAAATGGATGATTTCTGGTGAAGATACCATTGCCTATTCAAGTGAATCAACCTATGCTGCGAACTTGGAAATGGCTACCAATGAATACAAGCCAAGTAACCGAGTGGTTGCTGAAGAAGAAGTGAAACGTGTGGAAACACCAGGTGTCAAATCGATTGATGAAGTGGCAGCCTTCTTGAATGTTCCAGAAGAAGCGACTATCAAGACTTTGGTTTACATTGCAGATGAAGAGCCAGTTGTAGCCCTTCTTGTTGGCAATGATCAGCTTAATGAAGTGAAGTTGAAAAACTACCTCGGCGCAGACTTCTTTGAACCTGCAACCGAAGTGGAAGTGAAAGAATTGTTAGGAGCTGATTTTGGATCTCTCGGTCCAGTTGATCTTCCTGAAAATGTTAAGATTATCGCAGACCGCAAGGTTCAAGATAGTCGCAATGCAGTGGTAGGTGCCAATGAAACAGGCTACCACTTGACAGGTGTCAACCCAGGCCGTGACTTTACTGCAGAATACGTCGATATCCGTGAAGTTCGTGAAGGCGAAATCTCACCAGATGGGAAAGGGGTCTTGAACTTTGCACGTGGGATCGAAATCGGTCACATTTTCAAACTCGGCACACGCTACTCAGCTAGCATGGGAGCAGATGTCTTGGACGAAAACGGTCGTGCAGTTCCGATCATCATGGGTTGCTATGGGATCGGTGTGAGTCGTCTTCTTTCAGCCGTTATGGAGCAACATGCACGCCTCTTTGTTAATAAGACTCCAAAAGGGGAATACCGTTACGCTTGGGGAATTAACTTCCCTAAAGAATTGGCGCCATTTGATGTGCATTTGATTCCAGTCAATGTCAAGGATGAAGCGAGTCTTGCTTTGACCAATCGGATCGAAGAAGCCTTGGTTAATAAAGGCTACGAAGTCTTGGTGGATGACCGAAATGAGCGGGCTGGTGTCAAATTCAGCGATAGTGATTTGATTGGTCTTCCGATCCGTGTCACAGTTGGTAAAAAAGCAGCTGAAGGCATCGTTGAAGTGAAAATCAAAGCGACAGGAGATACCATCGAAGTTCATGCGGACAATCTCCTTGAAACCCTTTCAATCTTGAACAAATAAGAAAAAAGGAGGCTGGGACAAAAGTCCTAGCCTCTCAATTTTCTTTG
>CAUUAM010000104.1:0-5363 GCA_963543165.1 uncultured Streptococcus sp.
AAATGCAGCAATTGCATCAAAGTGAAAATCTTTCATATACTTGCCACCTTTTCTATCATCTTTTCAACTCCTCTATCATACTACAATTAAGAAGGAGATACAAGCAAAGGGGCAAATCCTTAGAAACAGAAAAGGAGACTCCAACTAAGCAAGAAGACAATACTAGGAACAATATATTTTCGTGGGTGTTTCCAACATTCCCTTTTTAAATTCCATTTTCTTAAAGGGTAATAGATCTCAAGAAGTAAGTGCAAGAAAGCTTCCACTACTGCCAGAATCATCACTCCTAGTAAAAATAGAATTCCTAAGTCAGGCAGAATGAGCATTTTTAATAAAAAGGCAACCAGTAGATTCACTGATAGAAAATAGGTTAGCAATACTCGGTAATACATCAGGTAAAAGAAGCGACTCTTAGGAAGAGACTTAATATGATCGATCAAATCTTTGTCCGCAGAAATGAGGGTGGTTAATGGCGTATTAACAGAAGCAATCGTTAAAAGAATCATGATTTTTAAAGGGGCATCATAATCCTGTATAAGAATGAGAAGGAGAAAGATGAGGGTAAAGACAAAATTGATGGAAAAATAGCGCTCTTGAAACAAGGAAATCCAAAAATAATTGCCACTTCTTCTCTTTGCAACGAGCAACTGATCATTTTTTGAAATCGCGATCAAGTCCTCGTTTTTAAAAATAAAGACAGTAACGAGGGCTGAAAGTAAGATCATATAGGACACTTGTTGGACCCATAAAGAAGATACTGTAAGAACAGTCGTTACAAAAATGAGTCCCCCTCCTAGAAAACTAGGACTGGTATTGAACTGGATAAAGACGTAAAACACACTTAATATCACCAGTAAAGAAAGGAGCACGAGCTTAAAGGATTGTAACAGATCTAAATGGACTCCCAAAAAGAGGAGCAATAACAGCACGCGCTCCAGCAAATTGAGAAAAAAGGTGACCGTCAGAAAAGACCCTTTAAAACGATTGAGAGACAACGGAAGCTGGTAGTAGGCCTGGACCCTGTCCATCGAAAAGTAGGAATACAGTAATTGAAAGGTTGATAGAGCTGTGACAATAGCCGTACTAATCAGTAAGACTTGAAAGCTCGTAGAAAATTTGTTCCCAACTACATGGTAATAAAGAGCAAAAGCTAAGGAGGTCAAGAACAGGAAGAGCCGATTTTTGGACACCAAATCTCTAAAAATAGCTAGTAGCATGCTCTACCCCCTCTGACGATTGACATCACGAAACCAATCCTCTAAATTAGATTCGATCGCATCCAAGTGACCATCTTCAATAGAATAAGCTGTATCACACACCCGAACGATACTTTCTGCGATATGCGAACTCATCAGAATAGAGATTTCTTCTTTATATTGCAATAGCAGACCATATAGAAATTCTGTCGCATCAAAATCAAGTCCATCAAATGGTTCATCCAATATAAGGAGGGACGGTTTGAGATAAAAAGCTGTGATCAAGAAAACTTTCTTCTTGTTTCCCGTTGATAAACTACCAATGTCCGTGTTGAGAAACTCTTCAAAATGAAAGCCAGAAATCAAGTCCTGCAATACCTTTTCATCTCTCTTTCGATGATACAACCGACAAACAAAATTAAAATAGTGAACAAAATCCCAGTTTAAAAAACTATTGTTTTCAGTAAAAACTGTATAGGTATGACTCTTATAGAAATTCGTATGAAAAGAGGTCGCCTTATCTTCTATGGTAACAGTCTCAACTGCATACTGCCGATGATCAAAGACACTACTTAGAGCTTTTAGCAAGGTTGTCTTCCCAGCTCCATTTCGACCAATCAATCCAACTACAGAATGATTGGGTACAAGCAAATTGGTCTCTTTTATGATGGGCTTGTCTTTTTTATACCAAACATTTAACCCCTTGATGTTTAAACACTCACTCCTCATCGACGCACTCCTTTATAAAGGTAGGAAGCCCCAACTAAAAGCAACAGCAAAGCGTATAACCATTCCTTTTGAAGGGCAAAGACTAAGGCACCGATCAAGAAGCAAATTCCTATAAGGATTCTAAATTGTAATTTCATATCTTGCCTTCTTTCTATTCACAGTATGAAAGATTACAATTGTATTTTATGCTTATACTATAGTACTTTTTTTAAGCAGATTCAAGCACTAATGGAACATTCTCAATGCTTTAAGCAACATTTTATCCTTAAAGAGGAAAAAAAGCTAGATAGTTCTAGCCCTTTGTTTAAAATCTTAATTTTTCCCAATCATCGTCTGTCCGTTTGCGGTAATAGTACTCGGACAGGTCTGGGTCTTCCATCACTTCCAGCAGAGGAAGCATATCGTAGGAGAGGTCCAACTTTTCTAATTGGTCCTTCTCAACCCAAGAAACTTCTCCTTCTTCAGACGATCTTAGCTGTCCGGTGAATTCTGTCGCTTTGTAGCAAAAGACGATGTAGCGGCCTCCCTCATCAGGCTCCCAGTCTTTGACTGCGACGAGTTTAGGATTTGAAATTGTAAGACCTGTCTCTTCGTAGACTTCACGAATGACTGATTCTGCAAGACTTTCTCCTTCCTCAATATGGCCTCCAGGAAAGGCATAGCCAGACCATTTCTTGTAGCGCTCTGGTGATCGGTATTGGAGGACCACTTTATTCGATGTACAATCTTCAATCAGACATAGATTTGTTAGAACGGTAGATGTTGCGCGTGACATAAATTTCCTTTCTAGGATATTGACAATTAATCAATATAAACTTTTTTCTGTATTTCTTTCTTCATCACAAAGGAATTTACCAAGTCATGATACTCATGGTAACCATGGAGCAAAGAGCCTCTGTCAATAACAATCTGATTGGATTTCATTTTGAAGTCTATTGTGATAAGGATGATCGTTCCTTATTTTTCTTCCTATTCCTCAATTTTATTATGAACAAGATCAAGGCTGCTAGAATAAAAAAGATAGCATAGGTCAGAATAGGAAACCAAATGTATTTTGGATTTAATGTGTAGAGTGCTGGAATATAATCTCCTAAACGTCGTCCTTTGATCCCAAAACCAATATGTAAAACTGACGTAATTGCATTCATGTACAAAAAGACAGTTGCAAAATCTGCAATGGAGGCTCGCTCTTCTTTCTGTACTCGAAAGACACTAAAATACAATCCATTAAGCAATAAAAATAGATTCATGAATAAAGGAAACAGATAATTAAAATCACGGTAAGTTCTTGGGAATAAATCATTGTCAAAAAGAAAGACACCTAAGGTAGCTCCCATTGCCAAAAACATGATAAAATCCACAAGCATCCCAACAGCTGAATGTTTTTCAAGCCACAGGTTTAGGCGATCTAACCAGTTTCTTCTTCTCCTTACTCTATTTTGATGTTTTGCTTTCTTTACAATATTTTTCTTCTGCTTCATTAACCTCTTTCCCTAACGTTAAGGATTTACTCAGTGTTTCTTCACCTCTGCCGCAACCTTTTTCAGATGCTGTTCACGCATACTAGCGGTATTCACATCCCGGCCGACTTCTCCCAAGATACAGACACGCTTGGTTTTAATCCCACAATGGTTCAAGACGGCATTTTTCAAAACAGAAATGCCGTAACTATCAGGAATGTTAAGAGGTCCCGAAAAAATCTTGTACCACCAAGTTGGCGCCATCGAGGTTGCATAAATACTGGCTGTTTTCCCTTTAAGCAACTTTTTGAATTGTTTGCCTTTGATGTAATTCCAGATAAAGCTGCCCTGATCATTGGCCGAGTAGGCAATCCCCGGTGTGAAGACCCGATCAATCCAACCTTTCAGGAGGCTAGGCATACTACTCCACCAGATGGGATAAACAAAGATTAGGTGATCCGCCCACTGGATCAATTCTTGGGAACGAAGGATAAAGGGATCTTCCTCCATTCGTTTTCGGTAACCATAACGTAAAACAGGATCAAAATCTTCTTCATTGAGATTAATAGTGATAATCTCATGACAGCTTGTGTCCAGATTGCTTACAATTGTTTGAAAAATCGCTTGGCAGTAACTTTCCTTATCAGGGTGCCCATGGATGACTAAAATCTTCATTCGTATTCTCCCTCAAGTCTTTTTTCGTTCTATTTCTTTCACTCTTTATACTTGATTAATTGATAATGGCTCAAAGATTGATAGATACGTCCTTTAGGAATTTTTATTTGAAGAACACATCATCCGCAATTCCTTAACAGGTTTTCCAAGTTTAAGTATTTGTTCTTTGCCATCAAAAGTAAAACCCATTTTTTGATAGAAAGCAATGGCTCGCTTATTATCTTTCAATACCCATAAATAAATTTCAGAAAAATGATCAAGAGTCCTCAAAGCTTCCTTCATTAATTTCTGAGCAATACCTTTTCCATAATAGTCTTTTAAGACATATAAAGCAATAATTTCACCAGCTTGATTAGTCTCATCAGGGTAATTTCCATAGCTGATAAATCCAACGACCTTCTTTCCATCCATCGCAATCAAGGTATTTTCTGGATACTTTTGACTAAAGAAACGACATCTGTCTAATGTCATCGTCTCCTGAAATTCTGCAGGCAAAAGGTCGTCATAAGCCTCTCTCCACGTTTGCCAGTGAACAAGGGACTTACCTTCTATCTCTTCAGGAGTTTCCATTGTTTTAATGATAATCTTCATTCGTTTTATCCTATCTAATCCAAGGCCTTCACTTCCAACATCATATCACGAATCTGAGCAGCTAGTTCAAAGTCAAGCACTTCGACAGCTTCTTGCATTTGGCCTTGCAGTTTCTTGACTAGTTCCTTGCGCTCTTGGCGGTTGAGGCTGGTGATATCTACTTCCTTGTCCTCTTCCTTAGCCACAGCTTTGGTGACAGAGATAAGGTCACGGATTTCCTTCTTGATGGTTTGTGGGACAATGCCATGCTCTTCATTATAGGCCATCTGAATCTGACGACGACGAGCTGTTTCATCGATGGCTTTTTGCATAGATTGGGTCATGGTATCCGCATACATGATGACATGGCCTTCACTATTACGGGCAGCACGACCAATGGTCTGGATCAGGCCCCGTTCATTACGGAGGAACCCTTCCTTGTCAGCATCGAGAATGGCAACTAAGCTGACTTCCGGTACATCAATCCCTTCACGAAGAAGGTTGATTCCGACCAAGACATCAAAGACTCCCAAGCGCAGGTCACGGATAATTTCTGTCCGCTCCAAGGTCTTGATATCCGAGTGCATGTATTTTACCTTGACGCCCATTTCTTTGAAGTAGTCCGTCAAATCTTCTGCCATCTTCTTGGTCAAGGTCGTAACAAAGGTCCGCTCTCCCCGTTCCACACGCGCATTGATCTCACCCAAGAGATCATCCATTTGTCCCATGGTAG
>CAUUAM010000105.1:0-5344 GCA_963543165.1 uncultured Streptococcus sp.
GTGGGACGACGAAATCGAATTCTAACGAATGACCGATTTCTGTCCCACTCTCTTTCTTTTTTATGAACGTCCTAAGATTCGTTTCATCAAGGATAAGGTTTTAAATTTTAGAGGATTTGGGTAATAACGGAAGGTTCCCATCTTACGAACGATGTAGCCATTGAAGTTCTGTTTGAAACGAAGCACACCATCTGACCCGTCAAAGATTCCTTGAATGCCTAGGAAGTTGTATCTTGGTATCCCACGTTTGATGGTTTCAAGCATCATATATTCCTGGAGCACAGCAGGAGCATAGAACTTATTAAATTCTGTATAAGAGCCACTGAATAAATAGGTGGATTCTTGCGGCATATAGACAAAGAGGCTACCTGCAAGGATGACATCTTGGTCACCATATTTTTCAATATATTCTTTGGCTTCCTTCTTTCTCACCTCAAAGGTCTCAAACTGACTGGAAAATTCACGAAGTTGATTTTGTTTTTTCTCTGAATGTGGATTAACTTCAAGATCCTTCTGTAATTTCTCAATCTTCTGAGCTAGTTTGCCTTGGTCTTTTTCAAGATTCGTGTAGTAATTGTGGAAGTTCAGAGTAGCAATCATGAAATCCGCTTTGTCTCCAAAACTATCGTAGAAGGTTTGGTAATAATCCAAAGTCTTGTCCAGGTAGTCTCGTCGGTCACTGGTAGAAGAAGTAATATCCTTGAAGAGTTGCAGTTCATCCCGGTTCAATCGTTTCAGTTCTATCCCGAAAGATTTTGCTTTCTTCACAAGTGGCTTTCCTTTTTTGCTAAAACTCTTGAGAAGATCTTTTTCGGTGATGCCTTCCATGTCTTTTACATAGTGCCAATCCCCTTCTCCTCCTGGGTAACCAGTTGTTAAACCGTCATGTTGATACCCTAATTTTTTTAGCGTTTCCATGAAATGGGTTAGTTCTTCACTGGTTGGGTTGCCGTCACTGTCAAAGGTTTGATAGGTATCATAGGGTTTGATAACTAATTCAATAGCTCCATTTGCTTTTGCATAGTCTTTTAAGGCCGCATAGAAGGGTTCTAGCATGACTTCTTCTTGGTGGAGTGGTCCGGAATTGATTTCCATATGGAGACCACCTGTCATAGGTAGACTATACAAGATTGCTGCTACTTGGACTTGCTCATCTTGCTTCCAAGCGATAAATTGAACCGTGTTTCCCCGCTCTACAAGCAGATCTGCCATCTCTGCTGACTGGATGAAAGAGCGATGGGAAACGGTATTTGCAAATGAGGTAAATTCTTCTTTTGAAATTGTCGTGAGAGTCATAGGACTTATTTACTCCTTAATTTTTTCAGGATCTTGTAGGCTTTGTTTACAAGTGGATAGAGTGGACTGGTTGGAAGGTTGAATTCCCCAACAAATTCTTCAATAATAGGATTAAATTTTGATTTAAAATGATAGAGTCCACCATCTAGTGAATTTTCAATGCCTCCCATATTTTGCCAAGAAGCACCACGGTCGAAAGCGTGTTGGGCAGTTTCATACCAGGTGAGGATGGCGGGTTGGTAACGGCGGAATTCTTCATCCATTCCTGCATAAACATTTTCAGATGTCCCACCGAATTCAAGGCTTAAGGTACCAGATAAAGGAACGACCTTTTTACCTGCTCGGAGATGGTGCTCAAGAAATTGCAGTTCTTCCTCTATACGCTCTTTTTCTTTTTGGTTGTTCTCAACTTTGCCAGGCTTTGTTTTTTCGGTGAATTTTTCAGCCTCTGCCTTGTTTTTTTCAAGATCTTTTGTAAGGGAGGCTTTCCGTTCTGTGAGATCAAGAGTAGACAAAGTAATGTAGGATTGTCCTTGGTAGGTTGTGAGCAGTTTTTCGTAGTAATCTTTTCCACGTAAATGAATGCTTTTACGTGCTTCTGTCTTTTTCATGAGAGAAGCAAATTCCTCTAACAATTCAGTCCCGCCAAATTGGACTTGGATCCCTTTGTTTCGAGCAGTTCGGATGGCTTGTCGAGTAGATTTTGAAAGGTCTTGTTCGGTGAAAAACTCTTTGTGGATATTCGCTTGAAAGCGTGGTTGGATATTTTCTGCCATATCACTTGTTCGGCCAGTCCATTCAACCCCTTCTTTAGTTAAGGTATCGATCACCGCTTGTACATCAGTGGTTTCCATATTTTCTTGTCCGATTAATTGTTTACTCAAGAACAAGCTTGGATCAAATTTCACAAATAAAGCTTTGTATTGCTTGGCTATTTTCTTTAGGGATTGGATCACATATGAAACTAGCTCCTTGTTTTGGTAATCCATAATAGGCCCACGAGGAATGTAGAGCATGGAAAAGCCAAGTGGCAGGGGTTGAATCAAGATGCTTGCAACAGCTACTAATTGGTCTTCTTGATAAAAACCAACGCGTTCATTTCCCCAATTATCTTTAATTTTTGCCCATGAGCTACTTTGTAAGAGATTGGTTTGGTCACTCTGAATGACAAAGGCATCATGCTCAGTGGCAGAAATTCCTAGCTGGTAATGATACATTTCTTATAATACCCACTTTCTAAGGGCGTAGGCTACGCCCGATTCATCGTTTGATTTGGTGATAGTTGTAGCAATTTTTTTGAGAGCTGGATTGCCATTTTCCATAACGACAGCATGACCTACAACTTCTAACATAGAGCGGTCATTCTCCTCATCTCCAATAGCCATGGTTTCTTCTTGTTTGATTCCAAGTTGTTCAGCCAGATGGAGTACGGCAGCTCCTTTATTGGTGGTTTTACCGAGAATTTCTAAATAAAATGGAGCAGATTTAACCATAGTGAAGCGGTCCTGAAATTCTTTTGGAACTTTTGCTATTGCAGCGTCTAGAATTTCTGGTTCATCGATGTACATGGCTTTAACAAATTCTTTCTCTCGCACTTCTTCAGGCGTTCGGTAGTAAAGGGGCATATTGACCAGCTGAGACTCATGAATAGTATAGCGTCCGATATCCCGATTACTGGTGTAAATACCATCTTTTGTAATGGCATGAGAGTGAATCTGAAGTTTGTTGGCCAGAGACTCGATATCGAGATAGTCCTCATAGGCTAAGAGGTCCTTGATGAGTTCTTTTCCAGTAGCGGTTTCTTGGACCAAGCCCCCATTAAAGGTGATAACATAATCTCCAGTATCCATCAGATGAAGTTTTTCTAACAGGTTTGAGACACCTGCAATGGGACGACCAGTTGTGATCACGATTTTCACACCTGCAGCTTTTGCATCTTGAATGGCTTCAAAAACGGAAGGTGTAATTTCTTTTTTTGAAGTAAGAAGCGTGCCATCGATATCGATCGCGACTAATTTAATGGCCATTCGTCTCTCCTGTAAAATAATCGTTGGTGATGTAGGAAGTGAATTCCTCCACTTGTTTACTAAAAAGCCCATTGGCTTCCAACATTTCTTTTGGGAAATAGAAGCGGTTATCCCCATAGCGGGTTCCTGCTAGAGCTGCGACAAGTGGAGATAACTGAGACAACTCAGCCAAACTTCCATCTTTTCTTATCATCTCAATCTGAGTTCGCGGTTTTTCAAGCTCTGGCCGATAAATATCGTAGGGCAAATCGAAATTTTGGTGGATGGCAGTGTAATAAGTAGGATTAAACCCAACCTCTTTAATCAGTTTTTCAAGGATTACTAAGTCTTTTCGCTTATCTTCTGTAAATAGAATCGACTTAAATACTTTCCGATTGATATAGCGCTGAGCAAGATCAGACAGGATAGTATCCGGGCTGTCCATCCAGACTTGGAAATAGGTATTCATGACACCGTCATCTAGATTTAAGTAGTCTTGGATGGTGACCTCTTCTTCAAAAAATGGAATCAAGCGAGGTGACGTGAGTTGAAAATACGCTTTTTGATCGGGATAGATCGTTCGAGCTCGTTTGAGTAAGTTTTGAAGGAGAACTTCCATGGCGCGAGTGGCTGGATGGAAGTAGACCTGCATATACATTTGGTAACGGCTGACCACATAATCCTCGACAGCATGCATACCATTTTGCTGGAAGGCAATGCCATTTTCAATCGGTCGAATGACACGAAGAATGCGGGTCAAGTCGAATTTTCCATAGGAAGCACCTGTAAAGTAGGCATCCCGTAGTAAGTAATCCATTCGGTCCACATCAATCTGACTGGAAATCAACTGTACCACCTGCTTATTAGGATAGGTGTGGTCAATGACGCTGGCGACACGATTAGGGAAATCAGGTGCCACCTGTAAGAGAATCTGATTGACCTCCGTCTCTGGACTGGTGATGATGAGCTGGGTCATTTTTTCATGATCGGTCCCAAAGAGTCCCTCGAAGGTATGGGAATAGGCTCCATGCCCGATATCATGAAGAAGGGCCGCTGTCATGGTCAGTAGATTCTCATCGGAATTCCATTGATCTGCATACTTTTCCTCAAAAATAGACAAAATCCGTCTTGAAATTTCATAGGCACCAAGACAGTGAGAAAAACGACTATGCTCCCCACCGTGGAAGGTAAAACCAGATGTCCCCAGTTGTTTGATGCGGCGTAGTCGTTGAAATTCTTTACTATTAATTAATTGATAAATGATGGGATGATCCACGTGAACATAATCATGTACGGGATCGCGAAAGACTTTTTCATTCATGGGTCTATTATAGCAGAAAACGGCCTAAATTGGTATTGAGAGATGGTTGCAATAGGAAAAAGAAAGAAGTTTTTGGTAAAATAAAGGAAAGAGGGAAAGGATGGAAACTTTTGAAAATTAGAATACAAAGTCAGATTCAATTTGATGATCAACTCGAAGTGATGGATCAATATTACGAAGGGGAGTGGAAGGAAAAAGGTGGCTATTACTATCTGCTTTACGTTAACGAAGAAGGAGAAAAAGTAGTTTTGAAGTTTCATGATCAAGAATTGACCATGACTCGCTTCTCAACACCAAAATCCATCATGAAATTCATGGCTTCAGAGAAAGGCCATGCACTCATTCCGACTCCTTTAGGCATGCAACAATTTGTGACTGATACCAAGGAATATGCGTTGGAACAAAATAAACTTGGTTTGTCCTATCAGTTGTTGACGGCGGATGAAAGCCAGCAATTCGCTACCTATCGCTTAGAATTAACATGGGAAGACTAGTTATCAGTGGTTTTTCTTTATTTTTTTACGAGTTGTGGTATAATGAAACCACTCAAGGGAGTAGCTGGCGGATTGCCCGCTATAGTGTTGTCATTCCGAATTATTTCCGGCACTATATTAAACAGCGAGACTTTTTTTAAAAATAGGTCTTTTTTTGCAAAAAGAGGCCGAAAAGGAGGAGATTATTTTGTCTAAAGAACAAAATAAAGACTTATTTTACACACAAA
>CAUUAM010000106.1:0-5263 GCA_963543165.1 uncultured Streptococcus sp.
AACCTGTGACCCATAGATTAAGAGTCTACTGCTCTACCAACTGAGCTAAGGAGGCAAATATAAAAAGCTGTATTGGTGCCGAAACTTCACGATTTGTATTGAACCCGCGCAATTAAGCAGGTGGGCAACTCGCTCTGACTTAGCTGCTTCCGCGTGAAACGGCCTGCATACTGCCAGAAGACTTTTGTTTCCCTAATAATACAAAAAATAGTCGGTCAACACTTAAGTGTGAAGTCGTACACCACAGCGTTTCTATATGTATATGATACCACATTTTGAAAATATTTCAAGGGAAAATCTCAATTTTTTGAAACCGATGTCACTTTTTCTTGAATTGATCAATTTTTTCCTTGGTGGCTCCGAGAGCACGCTCGTACTTGCCATTTTCATTGGGAATAAAGTAGGAAGCGTGTTTGAGCTTGTCTGGCAGGTAGTCCTGATTGACCCAGTTACCAGGGTAATTGTGGGGATATTTATAGTTTTGCGCATTTCCCAGTTCCTTGCTTCCAGCATAATGACCGTCTCGTAGGTGGCGAGGAATGGGAAGGTTGCCCGACTTCCGGAGGTCAGCCAAGGCCTTGTCCATGGCGACGTAGGCAGAGTTGGACTTAGGCGAAAGGGCTAGATCGATGACGATGTTGGCAATGAGAATGCGGGCTTCAGGGAAGCCGATGCGCTCCGCTGCCTGAAGGGCTGTCACCGTATGGATCTGCGCATCTGGATTGGCTAGGCCGATATCTTCGTAGGCAATGACCGTCAAGCGACGAGCTAGGCTTGGCAGATCCCCTGCTTCGATCAAACGAGCCGCATAGTGGAGACTAGCATCGACATCCGAACCACGGATAGATTTTTGAAGAGCAGAGAGCACGTCATAGTGGCTATCTCCATCCTTGTCCATAGTGATGTAGCTGCGCTGGAGGCTATTTTCCATGATGTCTAACGTAATATGGCGGATGCCTTCTGCATTTTCAGAAGTTGACAGCACAGCCAGATCGAGAGAATTAAAGGCAGAGCGAAGATCTCCATTGGTCGAAGTAGTGATGAAATCCAAAGCGTCCTCGTCGAGCACGACAGGAAAGTCAAAGCCACGATCGGGATCATCTAGCGCCGTCTTCAGAGCCTGCTTGACCTCCTCCGTCGTCAAAGGCTCCAGCTCAAAGATTTGTACGCGGCTACGAATAGCGGGGGTAACAGAGAAAAAGGGATTTTCAGTCGTTGCACCGATCATGATGACCAGACCGCTTTCGAGCAAAGGCAAGAGAAAATCTTGCTTGGTTTTATCAAGGCGATGGATCTCGTCTAAAAGCAGGACCAAGCCACCAGAAAACTTGGCTTCCTCTGCGATTTCTTGGAGGCGTTTTTTGCTGTCGACGGTTGCATTAAAGGTACGAAAAGCATACTTGGTCGTGCCAGCGATGGCAGAAGCGATACTGGTCTTTCCGATCCCCGGAGGTCCATAGAGAATCATAGAGGACAGACGATTGGCCTCGACCATGCGGCGGATGATTTTGCCTTCTCCGACCAGGTGCTGTTGACCGATGACTTGATCGATCGTCCTTGGGCGCATACGGAGGGCGAGATTATCGGGCATTTCCTTCTCCTTTCTAGCTTTGTCTCCTTTCAAAGAGGCGGTTTTTATGGTAAGATTGTAGTAACTATTGTATCATATTCCGCTCTAAGAGTGGGAAATTAGAAAGAGGACGCTATGTCTAAATACGGATTTTTGGATATTTTAGAAGAGGAGATGGACAAGGTTTTTCCTTTTGATTTTGAGATCAATTGGGATAAAAAAAACCATGCGGTAGAAGTGGCTTTTCTCTTGGAAGCACAGAATACGGGAGGGGTTGCCTTGGTTGATGAAGCGGGTGAAGAGTCTGACGAGGATATCTTCTTTGAAGAAGCCGTCATCTTCTACAATCCAGCCAAGTCTCATGTGGAAGAAGATGCCTATTTAACGGCGATTCCTTATGAGCCTAAAAAAGGCTTGTCTCGGGAGTTTCTAGCTTATTTTGCGACCTTCCTCAAAGATACAGCCGAGCTAGCCTTGGATGACCTCATGGATTTCTTAGCAGACGAGGAGGCAGAGAGCTTTGAGATCGTCTGGAACCAAGAAGTCTTTGAAGAGGGTAAAGTCGGCCTAGAAGAAAGTACTTTTTACCCTTATCCGAGATATTAGAAGGGTAAGTTCATGCTTGAAGATTGCTTGGAAGAACGGTTTGACTTTACGGGTTGTAAAATAGCCTTGCTTTGTGATGGGCAAATTTTGACGATTTTGCGCGATGATAAAGCAACGATTCCCTGGCCTAATCTGTGGGAACTACCAGGAGGTGGCCGTGAAGGCGATGAGACACCTTTTGAGTGCGCAGCGCGTGAAGTCTATGAGGAATTGAGCATCCAACTGTCGAAAGAGGACATAGTCTGGTCTTGGATCTACCCTAGTATGCTAGATGAGAACAAAAACTCTATTTTTTTAGTTGGGCAGTTGACACAGGAACGGTTTGACAATATCCTCCTTGGAGACGAGGGCCAGGACTTCAAATTGATGAGTATTGAGGAATTTCTTACTTTAGATCAAGTTGTGCCTCAATTGCAAGAACGAGTGAGAGATTATGTGGAGAAGGATAAATGATGAAGCGTAGTAAAAATATCAACATGTTTCTCATGGATGGAGAGGTTACTGGTATAATCAAATGTACCTTGTCAAATTGGACAGGGGTGATTTATAAAATTCCTCGAATTCAATTGGCAGATTTAAAATCACGTGATGAAATGAAGCAAAGTGGCATTTATTTCCTATTTGGCCGTAATGAGGATAAGCAAAAGGATGTTACCTATATCGGGCAGGCGACGAATCGCAAAAATGGGGAGGGTGTTCTTTTACGCGTTCAGGAACATACTCGTGATATCCATGCAGATTATTTTAATGATGTGATTGTTTTGACGACGCAGAATAATTCCTTTGGTCCTACAGAAATTAGTTACCTAGAAAATAAATTCACTCAACTAGCTAAGGAAGCGGGGCGATTCATTGTAAAAAATGGGAATGAGCCTAATTCTGGAAATGTTACGGAAGAAAAGCAGTCGGAGTTGGATGAGGTTGTGGAAAATACCTTGATGATTGTAGGAACCTTAGGGTATCGCGTGTTTGTTCCAATGACAAAAAAAGCAGGGCAGAATATTTCTGAGGAAAATTCAACTCATCTCTATTTGAAAAGGAAAACAAAGAAATCAAATAGAATGATTGAAGCCATCTGTGAACAGACTTCGGAAGGCTTTGTCGTGTTAAAAGGCAGTCAAGTGGAAATGATTGACTCCCCTACATTACCAACAAGTTTAAAAGAATTGCGTAAGGAACTAATGGAAGCAAATGTCATTAAAGATGGGATTTTGCAAGAAAACCAACTCTTTTCTAGTCCGTCTTATGCTGCAGCTTTTCTGCTTGGTATGCCTACGAATGGACGAACGGACTGGAAGAATCAGGATGGGAAGACCTTAAAAGAATTAGAAGAAATGATAGAGTGTTAAGGAGAATCAGATGGAAACATGGCAAGAGTTAAAAGTTACAGTAAAGCGTGAGGGAGAGGAGCTGGTCTCCAATCTCTTGATTGAGTTAGGCGCCCAGGGGGTTGCGATTGAAGACAGTATGGACTATGTGGGAAATGTCGATCGTTTTGGTGAGATTTTCCCAGAGGTGGAGCAACAAGAAGAAATCGTGGTGACAGCTTACTATCCGGATACGGTTGATGTAGCGACAGTTGAAGCGGACTTGCAGGCTCGTCTTGCAGAATTGACCGACTTTATGGATTTGGGAGAAGTCAAGATGGGCACGACTGCCTTGGCTGAGGAAGACTGGGCCGACAACTGGAAGAAATACTATGAACCAGCTCGTATCACTCATGATTTGACCATCGTGCCGTCCTGGACGGACTATGAAGCGACGGCGGGAGAAAAGATTATCAAGCTGGATCCTGGTATGGCCTTTGGAACTGGAACCCACCCAACGACCAAGATGAGCCTTTTTGCCTTGGAGCAAGTCCTTCGTGGTGGAGAAACAGTAATCGATGTGGGGACTGGATCAGGGGTTCTTTCGATTGCCAGCTCACTTCTGGGGGCTAAGGAAATCTTCGCCTATGACCTCGACGATGTGGCGGTTCGGGTCGCTCAGGAAAATATTGAGCTCAATCCAGGCATGGAAAACATCCATGTGGCACCAGGTGATTTGCTTAAGGGTGTGGAGATTGAGGCAGATGTCATCGTGGCCAATATCTTGGCGGATATTCTGATTCATCTGACAGACGATGCTTATCGCTTGGTCAAGGACGAAGGCTATCTCATCATGAGTGGCATTATCAAGGACAAGTGGAACATGGTGCGTGAGTCAGCTGAATCAGCTGGATTTTTCCTTGAAACCCATATGATTCAAGGAGAATGGAATGCCTGTGTCTTCAAGAAGACCAAGGATATCTCTGGTGTGATTGGAGGCTAGCATGCAGCAGTATTTTGTAAAAGGCAGTGCAATCTCCCCTGTCACCATCGAGGACAAGGAAACCAGCAAGCATATGTTTCAGGTCATGCGCTTGAAAGAGGATGACCAAGTGACCCTGGTCTTTGATGATGGGATCAAGCGCTTGGCGCGCGTGCTAGATGTGGAAGGTCGTCAGTTGGAGCTAGTTGAGGAATTGGCTGACAATGTGGAACTGCCCGTCCAAGTGACCATCGCATCAGGTTTTCCCAAGGGAGACAAGTTGGAGTTTATCACTCAAAAAGTAACAGAACTGGGTGCTAGTCAAATCTGGGCCTTTCCTGCAGACTGGTCCGTCGCCAAATGGGACGGCAAGAAATTGGGCAAAAAGGTCGAGAAGTTAGAAAAAATTGCCCTTGGAGCAGCTGAGCAGAGCAAGCGAAATCTGATCCCAAGCATCAAGCTATTTGAGAAAAAAGCAGACTTTCTAGCCAAACTCGACCAGTTTGACCGCATCGTGGTAGCCTATGAAGAGTCAGCTAAAGAGGGGGAGGCAGCCGCTCTGATTCAGTCGCTGACCGGATTAGAAGCTGGAAGTAAACTGCTCTTTATCTTTGGACCAGAGGGTGGCCTCTCTCCTGCAGAAATTGAAAGTTTTGCAGCCAAAGGAGCAGTCCTTGCAGGACTTGGACCTCGTATCCTCCGAGCAGAAACAGCGCCACTCTACGCTCTCAGCGCTGTGAGTGTTGTTACAGAATTAATGAACTAACGAAGTGAAGGAATCGCTTCGTTAGTTTTTTT
>CAUUAM010000107.1:0-5255 GCA_963543165.1 uncultured Streptococcus sp.
TTCCGCATACTTTACAGCGAAAACGGCGTTTTCTTAATCGAATAAGAGTTTTGTATCCCGCACACTCTAGATAGGGAATTTTAGATTCTTTTTGGAAATCATATTTAGCCATTTGTCCTTGACAGTGAGGGCACATAGGGGCAGGATAATCTAGTTTAGCGATGATTTCTTTATGTGTTCCAGAATCCAGATAATCCAAGATTATAATGTTCTTGTCTTTAATTCCGAGTAAGTTTGTGATAAAATTTAATTGTTCCATAAGATTCTTTCTAATGATGGTTTGGTCACTTTTCATTATAGGTCTTATGGGACTTTTTTTCTACAGCAAAATAGGCTCCATAATTCCTATGGTGATTTTACCCACTACAGAAATTATAGAGCCATGAAATCAGCGTAGTAGAGCCCACTCAACCACTGCGTCTTGCTCGACAATCCAAAGACAATTGAGAGGCTAGGACTTTTGTCCCAGCCTCTTTTTTCTATTATTCATCTCCTACATGATAGTAGATCGATCCTTGTTCTCCAAAACTAGCGATTCCAACACCAGACCACAACCGATTCTTAGAAGCATCAGATGTATCCTTAAAAACGACTTGCCCTTGATCATCAACCTGATCACCAATGGTTACTCCTGCAGGGATATACTCCAACAAGAAGCCACCATCACGACCACCATAGATACCTTCTGAGGCCGTTCCATAATCCGTCAAAGAAGCCCCATAGCCCTCTAACTCTTGTGAAACCAACCCTTTGTCGTTAAAGACCAGCTTGTTTCCTTTATCATCTTGCCAGACACCAGCAATACTACTATAATCTCCATTGGCAATCGCCTCTAGATCCATTTTCTTCACTTCTTTTTTCTCTTCTTTTTTTTCTTCTTTTTTTTCTTTCTCCTTCACTTCTGAACTAGAAGCTGTCGTCTTTTTCACCTCAGAAGAAGCACTCGTTTGACTAGAAGAAGAATCTGATTTCTTACTCGCACCTTGCTGCGAACAAGCCACCAATAAGATCACACTGAGAAGACTCACAAGAATAGTACCAACTTTTTTCATTTAGAATTCCCCATACATTTTTATAATTAAAGCCCTTTCATTGTAACGTATTTTCAAGGATTTTACAAGCTTCATTCCCCATTTTAAGTCAAAAAAGACCGGGATACGAAATCCTAGCCTCTCCTTTGACACTTACTCTCAATGAGCTAGCATTTCCTGTGCCACTTCTAAACCAGATAAGTTGGAAGGATAATAAGTCGGCCAATTTTCCAACTCATCATAAAGCGCTTCTTGACTCTTTCCTCCATGGAAAATATGGAAGTGAGCTGCCTTTACCGGAGTGATTTCATGGTCACTAAATTGAACATATTTGAAATCTCCCGCATCACTCTCCTTGGCTTCAAAGAGATACCGAACCCCACGATTCCCCTTCTTATAAGTCAAGATGTGCTTCCCTACGTATTTATAGGTATATTTCTTAGAAGATCCTTTTTGATAAAACTCCATTGAATCCTTATCAATCTTAATCCGATCAATATCCGTTTGATACCCCTTGGTATAATATTCCTTATACTCTGCAGCAGTCATGGTCGGATTTAATTTTGCCTTGTAATCAAAGACCTGATCCAAGGTACCATCTTGCAAGAATGGATAAACTGATTGCCAATCACCTGCATAATTTTCCAAGCTACGATCCTTCACTTGACTATCCTCGAAATAGCCCTTTTGAACCGTCTTAGAATCTTCCTCATGTTCCGGTTGAATATCCTTACCAGCTTGCGAGGTGGTTTTCTCTAGTGCCTTTAAATTCTCCTTCATAACAGAAACGTAGTCTTCGCCATCTTTCATTTCTTGATCCGTTAGGCTTTCCAAAGGATTCAAAACAGCCAACTCGACTCCTGCTTCAGAAGACAAGGTTTTTGCCAAGGACTTAGAAGCATTTTCCTCAAAGTAAATGACCTTGATCCCATTTTTCTTGATATATTCTGTCAATTCACGCAATCGTGCAGCAGATGGCTCACTATCAGGTGAAATCCCTGAAATGGCCACCTGATTCAAGCCATAATCCAGCGCCAAATAACGGAAAGCAGCATGCTGGGTTACAAAATTCTTTTGTTTCGCATCTTTCAATCCATCCTGATACGCTTGATCCAAAGCCTGTAATTTCTTCAGATAGGCTTGAGCATTCTTCTCAAAAGTCTTTTTCTTATCTGGATAAGCTGCGACCAACTGATCGCGAATCGACTCTACCATCTTCATGGCACGATGTGGAGAGAGCCAAAGGTGGGGATCATATTCATGATGGTGTTCTTCGCCCCCTTCGTGTTCATGTTCCTCTTCCAATCCCGGAAGCAAGACCATGCCCTTAGTGGCATTGACGACTTTGGTTTTCTTATCCTTCATTGATTTTAAAAGGTTTGGAACCCACGTTTCCATGTTTTCATTCTCATAGACGAAAACGTCCGAATCTTGAATCATGGCCCGTCCCTTAGCTGACAATTCATATTCATGAGGCTCTGATCCCGCTCCAATCAGTAGATCTACCGTTCCCTCATCTCCAACAATATTTTTTGTAAAATCATAAACAGGATAAAAAGTAGTCATCACTTTTAATTTCCCATTTTGACTCTGGCTTTTGCCACAAGCTGACAAAACTAATAGCAAAGCCACTAAGAAAAACCAACCAAATTTTTTAAAGTTCATATCTACTTCCTCAAACGTGATCCAAGATTCACAAGCAAGAACAGAGCCACAAATAATAGCGTGATGCTGGCACTTGCTGGTGTATCTGCGACATAAGACAAAATCAATCCACTAAACATCCCAATAAAGCCAATGATGACTGCAATCAGCATAACCCCACGGAAGTTCTTCCCAAGTTTCAGGGCAATACTAGCCGGCAAGACCATGATGGTCGAAACCAATAAAGACCCTGCCGCAGGAATCATCAAAGCGATAGCAACCCCTGTCACCACATTAAATAAGATGGACATGGTCCTGACAGGAAGGCCATCAACAAAGGCCGTATCTTCATCAAAGGTCAAAATATACATGGGACGCAAGAATAAAGCGGTCAACCCCAATACAATGAAAGCAATGACAAACAAAGCCAACACCTGTTCATCTGTAATCGTTAAGGTCGAACCAAACAAATACTGATCCAAACTCATGGAACTCTTCCCGCCACCACGCATCAAGACCAAAGCCAAAGCAAGACCAGTTGACATTAAAATTGCCGTCCCGATCTCCATAAAGTCCTTAAATAAGGTCCGCAAATACTCAAGAAAAACCGCAGCAATAATGACAATGATCATGGTCGAGAGCGTTGGAGAGATCCCAAGAAAAAGCCCAAAAGCGACACCCGCAAGAGAGACGTGACTCAGCGTATCACTCATAAGACTCTGCCGTCTTAAAATCAAGAAAATCCCTAATACAGGAGAAAAAAGACTCATCGCAACCATAGCCAACAAGGCCCGTTGCATAAAATCATACTGGAATAAATCAAGCATGGTCACCCTCCCCTTCAGTATCATGGACATTAAAACATCTCCAAGGAGAGCTTTGGTCACGAACCAAATGAATATTCCGATCCGCAAATTGGTTAACCTCTTCAGGATCATGCGTAATCATCAAAACAGATTTTTGATGGTGATGCGCACTGTGATGCATCAACTCATAAAAATCACTCTTTGTCGTCGCATCCATACCAGTCGTCGGTTCATCCAAAACAAAAATATCCGGATCCGAAGCAAACATTCTAGCAATGACAGCCCGCTGTTTCTGACCACCCGACAAAGAACCAATCGCCCGATCCTTGAACTCCAGCATCCCAACAGATTCTAAACTCTTCAGAATATGTTTTTCATCGTGCTCATTCAACTTTCGAAACCATCCTTTTCGAGGGTAACGACCTGATTTCACAAATTCATATACCGTACTTGGAAAACCAGCATTAAAACTTGCAATCTGTTGAGGCAAATAAGCAATCCTTAACCTCTTTCCCTTAACATTCGTCTTTGAAATCTCAACAGTCCCAACCTTGGGCTGTAAGATACCAAGGCTAGCCTTAATCAAGGTTGACTTAGCAGCCCCATTCTCACCAGTCAGCGTAACAAACTCTCCACTATCTAAGTAGTAATTGATCCCTTCCAGAACCGGTTCTCGATCATAATAGAACGATAAATTTGAAACCGTAATATACCTCAAACTATAACTCCTCTTCCAATAAATCTAAAAACCTCGAAATGACCCCTTGCTCATTCTTAGTAAACTTCGACAAAACATCCTCATAAGTGTGAAGGGTATGCTGATGGTGGTGCTGATGTTCTAAAGCAATCGGCTTACCAATTTCAGTTAAGCGATAATAGAGAACCCGAGCATCATTTTCATCACGATAAGTCTCCAGCATCCCCTGACTTAATAAGGGCTTCACGGCCTTCGTAATAGCAGCTTGACTAACATTCAATTTCTTTGCTAAGACAGAATTGGTTAGAGCTTCGTCAGCAACCAGCATCAAAATATGTTCCTGAGTGTTCGTTAAAGAAACACCACTAGTACAAGAACCAACTAAAATTTCATGTTGATTCTCAGATAATAATAAAATAGAATTTAAAAATCGATCAATTTTATTTGCAACTTCAGACAAAATAAACTCCTTCTAATTCACTAGCAGAACCTTTACCGGTTAATTATATCACAAGAAAGAAAAAAAATAAACAAAAAAAGGAGTAAAACTCCTTTTATAATCTATACCGGCGGCCGGGGTCGAACCGGCACGTCCTTGCGGACACTGGATTTTGAGTTCCATTCTTGCATTTTTTATGTAGCAAGGTATTGATTTAATAGACTTTTGGAACTTTTGGTTTTCACAAAAAGAGAACTTTTTTCATAATTTAGTACCTTTTTAGTAACCTGTTAAAGATACGGATGTATAGTCCAGATAAAGACAATTCAAATTAGATTACGTCTATCTATTTATTTTATCTTTTATTTGCTTTAAGTCCTTTATCTCTTTTAGAATACTAAAAATATATAAACTAAATAGAACTACACCTAAAAAAGATAAAACAAAGAAACCAAACGTAAGTTTTTCTCCCATACCAGCTACTACTCCAAGGGAAAAAATACCGATAGCCATTATGGAAATTATGAGGATAAACCACAAGTAAATCATGTAAAACTTATAAAGATAGCAAAAGGACTTATTTTTTGTGTGAAAAGGTATGACAGGTGGGTTAATCTTTAGTGGATCCCCCTTCTGGC
>CAUUAM010000108.1:0-5173 GCA_963543165.1 uncultured Streptococcus sp.
AGTATGTCTTAGGAGCGAGTTTGGTGGATGCCACATTAACTGTCGTGGATGAAAATTAAGAAGCTTATGGAATAGAGGTCATAGACACTTGTCTAGGCCTCTTTTTTCGGGTCTAGAGATTGTATTCCTCTCCTGAAAATGGTATTCTAATGAAAGAAAATAAGGGGGAGTTATGAGTAAAAAAGCTGTTGTGTTTTCAGCCAATCTATCTTATATGGAAAAGTTGGAAACCGCGATGAAGTCACTGTTTGCCCATCAGGACCAGTTGAAAATTTATGTCTTAAATGAAGATCTACCGACAGAGTGGTTTGCTATCATGAATCAGCGCTTGCGTCTATTGGATTCAGAAGTGATCAATTGTCGGGTGTCTCCAGAGCAATTTCAGTCTTTCTCGCTTCCGAGTAACCACATTCACTATGCGACCTATTTCCGCTACGCGATTCCAGAGATTGTGGAAGAAGAGCGGATCCTCTATCTAGATTGTGATATGATCTTTACACAAGATTTATCTCCTCTGTTTGCAGTCGACCTGAAGGGGCATGGACTGGGAGCAGTGGTAGACAAGCCAACGACGACGGATGGCTTTAATGCTGGACTTTTACTGATTGATAAGGCATGGTGGCAAGAGCATCAGGTGACAGAGGCACTTTTTGACCTCACTCGCGAGCACCATCAGCATGTTTATGGAGATCAAGGAATTTTGAATTTGTATTTCAAAGATGCTTGGTATCCATTACCTTGGACCTATAATCTACAAGTAGGGTCTGATAAGGATCAATATATCTATGGTGATTTGGACTGGTATGATGCCTTCCAAGGGATCCCAGCAGTCGTTCACTACACCTCTCATAATAAACCATGGACCTCCAAACGCTTCAATCGTTTTCGTGAATTATGGTGGTTTTATTATGCCCTCTCTTGGGAGGAAATTTTGCTTCGAAAACCGATTTTGAAGCAAACCTATCAAGATCTAGTGGGAACTTTTCCTTTTCATGCGGCTATTTATACCCATACAGCCGATATCCATGAATTAGAGACTCTATTAAAAGAACTACCAGAAGTGGCGATTCATGTTCTTGCCCATAGCCATTTTGGCTTTAACTTAGTGCAATTGGAACGCTACCCCAACCTCTTTCTTTACCCTTCCTTTGATCCTTTGACTAGTCGAACGGTCATCGAAAAATTGGATTTCTATTTGGATATCAATCCCTATGATGAGGTCGATCAGATCACGCAAACACTCAGCCGACAAGGCCTCCCTATTTTTTCTTTTGAGGGAACCAATCATGTGGAGAATGGTGAGAATCAGGTGTTTAGGGATGACCAGGTGCAGCAGATGGTAGCAGCGATTCGCGATTATTTAAAGAAGAACGAGGACAATCATGGAAGTAAATGAAGTAGTCAGTATTATCATTCCCATCTATAATGTAGAAGCTTATTTGAGGCAATGTTTGGAAACCGTTATCCATCAGACTTACCCGAATTTAGAGATCATATTGGTCAATGATGGTTCGCCAGATCAGTCAGAAGAAATCTGTAAGGAATTTTTTAGACGAGATGCGCGCATTCGCTATGTTCGTCAAGAAAATGGTGGCTTGTCCGCTGCTCGTAATACAGGAATTGAGTTAGCGACTGGTGATTACATCACCTTTATTGATCCAGATGATTGGGTGACAGAGGATTATGTAGAGGTGCTCTATCGTCAACTTCAGAAGTATGATGCGGATGTCTCGGTAGCCAACTATAACCTCTATGATGATAGTAGTAGCAAATACTTGATCAAGGTAACAGAGGCTGATTATTCAGAGACCCTTTACGAGGGGAGAGAGATTTTAGAGCACGATGCCATCCAGGAGACAAGAGATATGGCTTGGGCTTGTGCTATGATGAAGCTCTATAAGCGCACCTTATTTGAAGGGCTTCGTTTTCCAGTCGGAAAAAATGTCGAGGACAACTTCCTCATGTACAAGCTCTTCTTAAAAGCCGATCGAGTGGTTCATACGGAGAAATGTATTTATTGGTATCGCGTAGGCCGTTCAGATACCCTGTCCCAGGTTTGGACAGAAAAGCGGGTACTGGATGAGATGGAAGCCAAGCATGAGAAATTGGCTCTTCTTGGGATGTTGGGCTATGATTTGACCTGGCATCGTTATATCTATAAAACGCGGTTGAAACGGGCCCTTGAAAAATTAGAGGAAGCGGGCTTACAAGGATCAGAAACCTATAAGCGCGTGGTGATCAACCTCAGCTTCGTTGAAAAAAGCGACTAACCAACAATGGATGAGAAAGGATTAGCATGTTTATAATTGCACCTGAGCAGACCCGAGAGTTGGACCATTTGCGAAAAGTATTGGATAAACTAGGTCAGCCCTACCGTGTGTTTGTAACCAATTTGGAAACCGATTTGGAGCAAGAGACGGAGAGTCTTGCGACCTTTTTTACCCAAAAAGACCCGGCATCAAAAGTTGGGAATCCTTTATTTTTCAATGATTTAGAGGTTCCAGAATTATGGGAATGTTGGACACTTGGGATCACGACCTATCTGTTTGATGGGGAGGAACGTCGTGCCAATATCGTGTTGCGAGAGGATCTTTTGTCGAGAACTGTTGATCGAGTAGAGTGGTTTGGCCAGAAAGAAGAGATCGTATCCATTGATTTCTACAACCGTTATGGCTGGAAAAGTCAGCAAAGTCTTCTTAATGAAGTCGCTCAACCTTATTTAGAGATTTATTTGAATCGTCAACAAGAAGAAGTCCTGCTTCATTTTGTATTGCAAGGAACCTTTTTGCATCAAACTCCTAAGAGACGGGACCAGTTGTACGCTAATAAAGAAGAGTTGCAGAGAGCCGTTCTAAAACAAGTCTTGCCAGAAAATGAAGCCATCCTTTTAATGGATCAGAGCTTACTAGCTTTTGTGAAAGAGATGCCTAAGGAACGACTGGCCTTGTGTACAAGTACAGTTGCCGGCCTAGACGGGATTAAAGAGCAGGTTGATCATATCTTGGTGTTGGAGGCTGCTCATTTACGTGAGAAAAAAGAAGGCTACACCAGTCTTTCAGGATTAGTAGACGTGGACCAGGAGAAGTTTCAGCCAGAAGCCCTGGTCATGACAGCTTCTCAAGAGGTTGAAGGCTTAGCAGGCCTCGTTCACGATTTTCCACAAGTGATCTTTCACATTGCAGCCTTAACGGCCATGGGTCCGAAATTAACAGACTTGGCTCCTTGTCCTAATGTGCGGCTCTATCCGGGAATTTCGATAGAAAACTACGAGGAATTACTAGCGACTTGCTCACTCTATCTGGATTGCAACCAAGGGGAAGAAGTGATGAGCAGTAGTATCCGTGCTCTTGAAAATGGGCAAATTTTGTTTGGTTTGAAGGGCACGGTCCACCATGAAGCCTACAAAGAATTGAGTACCATTACAACTTCAGTAGAAGAAATGAAAGAGCAACTAGGAGCCTTGCTCCAACATCCAGAGACCTATAGAGAGCTCTTGAGAGAACAAGTACGAATCTTGCAACTTCCTAAAAAAGAAGCTCTACTAGAGATCTTTGAGCGATTAGAGGGAGGGAGAGGATGACTGTTTATACCTTTAATCTATTAGTGGGATTTGAGCCTAATGGCGTCGATGTAGCGCAGGCCTCTCGGGCAAAGATGCTCCGGAGTCTAGGAGCGACAGCGAAGTTTGTCTTTACCACTTGGCCCACTCCAGAAAAATTGGCCTATTACCTCTCTTTGGGGCATCGGGATGAGGAGTTGCTTTTTGCCCATTTAGGCTTTACAGATCAACAGACTACAGTTCCTCAAAAGACGGTGGGGGCCTTGCAAATGGAGTTTCAACTAACTCGTCTAGATGTTGTTGAAAAAACAGAAGAAGCTATTCGCTATCAATTTGCGGATAGAAACGCACTGACCTTTCATCTGGACCCCTATCATCCAGACTGTGTCCGCTATGTGGATTATCTTTTATCTGGAAATATGATCAAGCGAGAGTATTATGGAGCTTGTAAACTTGCTACAGAGTATTTTCAGTATGGTAGTGTTTGTAGACGGACCTATCACAATCAAGATGGAAGTATCGCTTTTGAAGAATTGAAGTTAGGTGGAAGCTGGCTCTATAAACTGGGGCCTGAGATTGTGACCAACCATACAGAAGTGATGAGGCGTTTTCTGTCGAAACTTTCGCTAAAAGAAGAGGATCTGATTCTGCTTGACCGGGCTTCTCGCATGGATTTTGCCCGCCCTTTGTTAGAAAAAGATAATCCTGCCAAACTCGCCATGGTGTTTCATTCAGAGCACGAATTTGAAAATGGTCAGCTCAACTATGAATACTATTATGCATTCAAGTATGCCAAACGCTTCGATTACTTTATCACAGCGACGGAGGCACAAAAAGAAGTCTTGGAACAGACACTTGCCAAGCAAGAGCACCACGGAATTCCAATCTATAGCATTCCAGTGGGCCATTTAGAAGGATTGACAGAATCACAAGGAGATAGAAGTCCCTATAGTGTGATGACAGCTTCTCGCTTGGATCCAAGGAAACGCATCGATTTGGCCATTCGAGTGGTAGCTCAAGCACATAAACACTTACCGGACCTCCAGTTTGATATTTATGGGAAGGGTGGAGAAGAGGACAACTTACGGCACTTGATTCAGGAGCTTGAAGCGCAAGACTATATTCACCTACGTGGTCATGCGGATCTCAAGCAGATTTATCCTCACTACCAGGCCTACCTAACCACTTCTCAGTGGGAAACCTTTGGTTTGACCTTGATGGAGGCGGCTGGAGCAGGGTTAGCCTTGCTCGGCTTTGATGCCCGTTATGGCAATCCAACTTTTATAAAAGAGGGTGAAAATGGCTTTTTGGTACCTTATAGCGAGACAGTGCCAGAAGAACAATTGGTGAAAGAGTTGGCAGACAAGCTGGTCCAGCTCTTTGAAAGTGACCTTGCACCATTTCATCAGGCTTCTTATGACCTAGCTTCATGCTACCTCAAAACGAAGGTCCAAGAAGTTTGGAAGCAGACGCTAACAGAGATGGGACAATTAGGCGAAAAAGCAATATAAAATGAAGAATCTGTAGCGACAAAAAAGTCCTGCAGATTTTTTCTAAGGCAAGCAAATTAGGCTAAATTATGGTAAAATAGAGGGTATTGAAAAATCATCATTT
>CAUUAM010000109.1:0-5136 GCA_963543165.1 uncultured Streptococcus sp.
TCCTTGGCATCATCTCCTGCATGGGCTAAGTCTACTGCTTCTGCTGGCAGATAGACCAGATGAGCGATGGTAATGACCCAGCCTCTGGGGTCCCGCCCAGGGGTGGAAACCGTCATGAGCTGCTCCACCTTATTAACTGGAAGATCGAGCCCGACTTCTTCTTTGACCTCTCGGATGCAGGCATGGGTTGCATCTTCATCCTTGTTCACAAAGCCCCCCACCAAGGCTAGGCGGTGTTGATATGGGTGGGCCTTGCGGCGAATGGCTAAAAGCTTGAGCTGGCCTTCGACAAAACAGTAGGCCACCATGTCCGCTGTGACACTAGGGGTTTCATAAGTCGGTAAGTCTTGTTCCTTGTACCACTTGAGAAAGTCTGCTTCACTAGCGACCGTCTCAAAATACTCTTTCTCCGTCATTCCTGCTGGAATCAAGAGATTGGTCATTTAGGCCACCTCCTTCTTGAGGGCTTTGGTCCATTGGTACCAGCCCACTAGACTATTCAGCGTGTAGACCCAGTACATCCCTTGAATTTGAATACTCTGATCCCACCAGAGGTAGATACTAAAGACATTGGTCGCAATCCAGAAGATCCATTGTTCCCGATAAAGACGGGTCATGAGGAGCTGGCCGACCCCATTGGTCGCATCGGTGATACTATCACGGAAAGGACGAGCACTATGGATGCTCTGATAAGCAAAGCCCATACCAATCCAGATCACAGCACTCAAGGCCAAGTAGCGCATCCACTCGATCAAGGTCAATTTCTTGGCTTCAAAGTGAGATTCTTCAACCTTGCCTTGATCGTTGATCCGATTGGAGAGCCAGACATAGAGACCGATCGGTTGCATGATGAAGAAATAAAGAGTTGTCAGGACTTCCCCATAGAAGTTTTTATTGAGGGCTAAAATGAGGTAGATGGCTGAATTTACTGCTCCAAAAAGGTAGTTGCTAGCTCGCCCTTCTGCAACGAGAATGACACAGACAATTCCTGTCCAAGAGGCAAACAATCCCAGCCAATCATGTTGTCCTATTAAATTTGCCCAATCTATGGAAAAAGAACCATTAGAATGGAAAAGGACCTTGATGAAATATTGTATTTGAGTCATGAACTCTAATACAAAAGGAACGCTAGAAAGAAGAAGGAGATAGATCCATTGAAAAGCTGTCCGTCTCATAAAAAGGTCCTTCCAGAGGAGTTTCATAATATTGACAAAGCCTTGCTTTTTCGCTTCTCGGTGGACATTTGTAAAGTCTTGGATAAAGGTTGAGAATTTTTCAGTGAGGTTGTTCATTAGGTGATTCATAAGCTGCTCCTTAGTCGGCTTGGTAGATGGCATCGATAACCTTCTTGGCTTCTTCATAGTTGCCGAGGTAGTCTGATGCGAGGAAAGTAGTCGGAATGTTTCCTAGGTATTGCTGGCGCAATTGGTCTAGGTAATTTGAAAAGCTGATGCGGATTTCTTCATCAGCCATGGTCATGTCTCGGAAACCATCATTGACATAAGAGCCGATCGGCTGAACAAAGAGGATCAAATCCCATTTTTCTTTAGACAAAATACTAACAAAGAGGTTGTCAAAGGTATCGGTCATGCTGGTATCCTGGCCTTCGACTTCCATGTAATAGTCATAGTAACCTTTGGTCACCAGGGAATTGGTATCTGCGATGACCAGGCCTCGATTGGCACTACTATCGATAAGTTTAGAGGTTTGATCATACTGTCCTAAGAGGAGGTAATAGTAATCTTTCGGTGTGAGTTCATCATCCCGAACATTGTTCTTGATCTGGTATTCACGGGCATACTCAAGACTAACAGGTGCATCGTAAAAGCGGGCTAAATCCTTTGCAAGGGTCGTTTTCCCGTTACTGGCGCTCCCCATGATCAAGACTTTTTTTGTGAACTGACGACGGAAGGGCTGGGCGATGTATTTCCAGTATTTGCTTGGATTTTCCCGGATCATAGTGGCAGAGATTCCAAAGCGACGTTCCTCTAAGTGGACTTCAAACCCTCTCGCTTCCAACTCCTCCTTGTAGGCTTTCTCCCCTACGTAAAAGATCAACTCTTCTGTCTCTGTTTGATACTGGATGGTATCAAGGGCTGTTTGTAACCAAGGTTCCCAACCCAAGGGATAACGAGGAAGTTCCGTCTCATCTAGCTTATAGACTTGGGTCAATTCATCATTTGAGAAGGCTTCACGAATATAGCGAAAGCGTTTCTGCAAGGTCAAGCCCACTTCTTCCCCTCGATCCCCTTCATAACCAGATACAACCACTCGAACACAATCACATTGGCGTTTAGCTCGTTGAATGAGGTCAATATGCCCTTGATGAAGAGGAGCAAAGGTTCCAAATACAACAGCGATTCTTTCTTTCTTCATAACAGCTCCTTTTTATAATTTTTTATAAATAGATTTTCTTTATGTTTTTATTATAAACTATATTTTCTATCTGTCAATAGTTTTTATAAAAAAATATATTTTTCTTCAAACCAACAAAAAAAGATCTGAAAAGGCCCAACTGACCTATCAGATCTTCCAGAACTTATTCACGGGTGAGAGAATGGCTAACGCCGTCTTTAAGGACGGTCACGCTTGATACGGAACCATCTTTTCCAACCACAATATCAAGAGTCGCTGCAGAACCATCGCCTCCTGAGAGATTGGCATGGTAATGACCATCATCCAAGGTATAGTTATAACCGCTAATACCGTAGGCTACGGGTTGACCTCCAGGAAGTTGAATGGTCACCTGACCACCTTGGCCAATAGTGACTCCCGTATCACGTTTGTCAGACCAGTTCCCAGCTGCTGCAGAGAAATCACCTGCTGCTACAGAATAGACTCCCTTGTACTGAGCATTCTCAGTAGCAGAGGCTTGCTTCTTAGCCTGTGCGTGACCTTCTTCCAGACTTGGAAGTTTTTCTTTGGCTGGTTTTGCTGGAGTGGCTACTTCTTTTGTTTCTTTTGTCACTGGAGCTGATGGGGTCGCTGCTTTAGCTGGAGCAGGTGTTTGACTGGCCCCAGCTTGGCTGTTCTTACTACCGACAGTATGACTTTCTTCTGATTTGTTATCAGAAGATGAGGAAGCAATCGGATCCTTACTAGTAATTACTTTTTTCTTGGAGGAAGAACTGGTTTGTTTGACTTGACTGGTCTTTGAACTGCTGGCTTCACTTGTCTTTTCTTCTTTATTCCCGCCACAAGCTCCTAGGAAAAGACTAGCTGTAAGAGCTAGCGCTGCTAGGGAAATGATTTTTTTGTTTTTCATAACCTAACCTCTTTTGTAACATTTGTAATATTTTGTAACATTAGTGTAACACTGCTATATGAGGCTGTCAATAGTTTCTCAAATATTTTTCTAATTTGAAAGAAGTTTTAAGCAAATCCCGAAGCCCAGTAGAAAAAGGCCGGACACACTAGCCGACTAGAGCACGTAGACAAACTGTTCTTTTATACAAATATAATACCTCCTATAAAGATAAAATAATTTTATTCGTTAGGGTTACTCAATTATCTACTGAAACTTTCCGCTGTGAGAAAAGTGCTAGAAACACTATTGTTTCTAGCACTCGGGAGTTTTGGAAGTAAAACAGTTCGGGGAACTGTTTTAGCATGAGCCTAAAATTTGAAAAGCGAATGGGTCCAAAACGAATTGAACACGGGCTACGGATTGTGTCAAAAAGATAAGTTTTCCTAGAATCTAAAGATTCTTCGTTAAACTTCCTATTTTGACTTTATCTGCAGACGCCCTCTGTATCTTAATTTAGTCATGGAACTTCTTCGAAGTTCGCTGACGTCCATACTCACCTAAGGAAAGTTTCTAAGATAACTTTATCTTTAATCTGAAGCCGGACACACTGTCCAGCTACTCATTATTTGTAAACTTCTTGATAAAACTCGATCTTGTCACCTTTTTTAACAGTGGTTTCTGCTGCTCCTTTTGGAGCCATTTCACCATTTATTTTGTACATCCAATAGAGACCTTTAGCTTCATCTTGACTGTGACCGTCAATAGAAGTAATCATGCCATTTTTTTCTTCGATTTTGAAGTTGGCTTTGAGCACTTCCATGAGGTTGCTATCTTCTGCTACTTTCAAGGTTTTTGATTGTGCTTCTTGACCTTCTGGCGTCACACTTATTGTAATCGAAATTTCATTTTTCTTAGCAACTTCTGTGCTAGAAGCTGTTGGTTGATTGTTTGTACCATGAGACGGAGCGCAACTCGCCAAAAGAAGAGCTGCAAGCAAGGTCATCAAGCTAGAAATGATTTTTTTCAACATAAAATCTCCTAAAGATATGATAAATAATGGGATAAAAAGCGATCGTTGATAAAGCATGGGCCAGGTTAAAGCTAAAGCCATTGATCAAGGCATAGGTCCACCAAGGAATATGGTAAATCAAGGCATAAACACTATCGATCAAGACCCCATAAGCAAAGGACAGTAGCCCCACAAAAAGGATCTGAAGGACAAAGGGCAACCACTTGTAACTAATACACCAAAGGAGCTGCAAGCAGCCGAAGGCGACAATCTGAAAGAAAACAATCAGGCTCATCCCCAGGAAAAAGGCGGAGACAAACATGGTGATCATCATCACAAGAAAAGCAAAGCCATACCCTTCGAATATCACCAAGAGAAAAAAGATGGCAGAGATAGGTTGGACATTTGGAAAAGGTGCAAAAGCCTGACGTAGGGCGACACAAAGGGCCGCTAAAAGCGAAATACGGGTCAATCGCTGAAGCGTCATGATGCACTCCTAGACAATCTCGAACTTGATCGTTCCGGCTGTCGTTCCAACCTTGATGGTTTGCCCTTCTTGGACTTCTCCCTTGAGAAGAAGCTCAGCCAACTGATCTTCCACTTCGGTCTGCAAGACGCGACGAAGTGGTCGTGCTCCCATTTCTGGATCATAGCCTTTGGTTGCAAGCCATTTAAGCGCTGAAGGCTGGAACTTGAGGGTCATGCCTTGTTCTGCTAAGGTCGCAACAAGCGGTTTGACCATGACTTTCACCACCTGCTGCATGTCCTCGCTAGATAGGCTATGGAAGACGACCTTTTCATCAATCCGGTTGATAAACTCTGGCCGATAGGTCTTCTTCAACTCCTCAAACATGCGTTTTTCCATATTGGCCTGATCAAA
>CAUUAM010000110.1:0-5131 GCA_963543165.1 uncultured Streptococcus sp.
GGCCGTTGCTTAATCTTTTATTATTTCATTGTCCACTTGACTGGGAGCAGTTCACAGTCTCAAACCTCTTTTGATTGAATTCGCTTATTCAGCTTCTTTATTTGAAAATTGGCTATTGTAGAGCTCATAGTAGAAGCCCTTGTCTGCCAATAAGGATTGGTGGTTTCCTTGCTCAATGATTTGTCCATCTTTGAGGACAAGAATTTTATCTGCTTCTTGAATGGTAGACAAGCGGTGAGCAATGACAAAGCTAGTCCGCCCTTTCATCAAATTCTTCATCGCTTTTTGAATCAAGAGCTCTAAACGTGTATCCACAGAAGACGTCGCTTCATCCAAAATCAAGATTTTAGGATCAGCTAGGAGCGCACGCGCAATCGTAAGGAGTTGCTTTTGGCCTAGAGAAATATTGCTAGACTCCTGGTTCATTTCCATATTATAACCACCAGGAAGCGTTCTGATAAAGTGATCGACATTGGCTGCTTTTGCGGCTTCCACAATTTCTTCATCCGTTGCTTCTAGGTTACCAAAGCGAAGATTTTCTTTGATGGTTCCCTCGTACAACCAAGCATCCTGAAGTACCATCCCAAATTGCTTACGGTAATCTTGGCGAGACAGATGGCGAATATCATGACCATCCACCGTAATCGATCCCGCAGTCACATCGTAAAAGCGCATGAGCAGATTAATCAGGGTTGTTTTCCCTGCTCCGGTAGGTCCGACTATAGCCACCATTTCACCTGGTTTCACTTCTAGGTTAAAATCACGAATCAAGGGTTTATCCGCTACATATTGGAAATCAACATGTTTAAAGCTAACTTGCCCTGTCAAATCTCCAGAGAGTGTTTCTGTCACATCTGCCACTTCATCTGGTTCATCCATGACTTGGAAAATCCGATCTAGTGACGATTTGGCACTTTGGAGTTGGCCGGCTAATTGGGTCAAGTTTTGAATGGGTTGATTGATCTGCCAGACATACTGAACGAAGGCCTGCATATTCCCGACTGTCAAACGACCCGCTAACACTTGCAAACCACCCATCAAAGCGATCATCAGATAGGTCAAATCTGAAATCCCATTTAAAATCGGCAGCATTAATCCGGAAATGAAGTTGGCCTTGAATCCTACCTTTTGTAGGTGAAGGGTAATATCATGAAACTCTTCCTGGGAAGATTTTTCTCGGACATAGAGCTTAAGGACATTAAAACCTGTTAAATTTTCTTGAACGAAGCCGTTCATTGCCCCCAAAACATCTGCCTGCTCTTTAAAGTAAGGCTGAGATTTTTTCATGATAAATCGAGCACTGAAATAAGTGATCGGAATGGACAAGATCACCACCATCCCTAATTGGATATTTAAGTACAAGACCATGCTGATGACAAAGAGCAAGGTAAAAATAGCGTTGACGATTTGTAAAAAGGACTGTTGCAAGGCATTAGAGACGGTTTCGACATCGCTAGTAAAACGTCCGAGCAAATCTCCAAATTGATGCCGGTCAAAATAAGAAACCGGAATGTGATTGATTTTATGAGACAAATCATTTCGCATGTCCTGAACGGTTTTTTGAACAGCATTAGTCATGAAATAGTTGGAATAATAAGATCCCAACTCATAGAGGACCCCACGGAATAGATAGAGCGTCATAACGATAGCGATGTAGGAAGTATTCAGACTAGCTCCTGCAAGGCCTTTTGCCATATCCATGAGATTCTTGGTTAACTCCGTAATGGCAAGTCCCAAAACAAAGGGTTCGACAACACTCATGATGACACTTAGGATTTTTAAGAAAATGGACAAGCAAACTTCCAAGCGATAGGCTCTCAAGTAAGTCCATAGTCTACTAAAACTGTTTTGTTCTTGTTTCATCTGCTTCTCCTTTCTATTCCTCTGTTAATGATGGACTATCGAGCTGCGAATTAGCGATCTCACGATAGATCTCATTACTTTCCATCAATTCATCGTGGGTTCCTCGACCGACGATCTCCCCTTGATCCAAGACAATAATTTGATCCGCATCCATAATGGTTCCCACACGTTGCGCTACGATCAAGACAGTCGCATCTCCTGTAACTTCTTTGAGGCGCTTCCGCAAAGTAGCATCCGTCTTGTAGTCCAAGGCAGAGAAGGAATCATCAAAAATAAAGACATCTGGATCTTTGACAACAGCACGAGCAATGGACAAACGTTGTTTTTGACCACCTGATAGGTTACTTCCTCCTTCTGCTAAATGCGTGTCAAAACGTTCCTCACGACTGTCAATAAAATCTTTGGCTTGGGAAATATCTGCTGCTTGTTCTAGCTCTTCTACGGATGCATCTCCTTTCCCATAACGAAGGTTTTCAGCAATGGTTCCTGTAAAGAGTAAGGCCTTTTGCGGAATAAAACCAATCTTTTGGCGAAGGGCTTTCAGATTGTAGTCACGAACATCCACTCCATCGACCAAAATTTTCCCTAGGGTGACATCATAGAATCGAGGAATTAACTGCACCAGCGAAGATTTCCCAGAACCCGTCGAGCCGATAAAGGCAATGGTTTCACCTGGTTTGGCCTGAAAGGAAATGTTGTGAAGAACTGGACTCTCCGTCTCACCTGGATAAGCAAAGGTGACATTATCAAATTCCAAATAGCCTCGAGATGCTGTCTCTGTGACACCATTCTCATTCGGATCAATCGAAATGGGCATGTCCATGATTTCCTTGAGACGACGGCTAGAAACCGCAGTACGAGGATACATAGTAAAGAGATTGGCTAAAAAGAGGAAAGATAAGAGCGCGTGGAAGCTGTACTCAATAAAGGCAACCAAATCCCCAATTTTCAAACTACCGTCACGAAGGGGATCTAAGGCGAACCAGACAATCGCTACAATCATAGCAATGATGATCTGCACAAACAGGGGTTCAGTCAAACCAGTTAGTTTGAACAATTTATTCGAGTTTTCCGCATAGACTTCATTTTCAGCTGCAAATTTGTCCTCTTGGAATTCTTCGCGGGCAAAGGCACGAATCACTCGGAGACCTGTCAAATTTTCACGCGCAAACTGATTGAGTTGGTCAAGGGTCTTTTGTTGCTTCTCAGAAAGTGGACGTGTCTTGACTGCTACATACCAGACAACGACAGCAAGAAAGGGTACAGATACTGCTACAATCCATGCTAGAGAAGGACTGGTTGTCAGAATCAAGAGAACACTGGAAACCATCATCAAGGGAGTGATAACACCCATCTTCAGCATAGAATCCGCAAACTGCATCAAAACAAAGGCATCTGAAGTCAAGCGAGTGACCAATGACGATACCCCAATTTGCTCATACTCGCGATGCGAGTACTCCTGTAACTTGGCATAGAGGTCATTGCGCATATCGCGCACCATGGTCGTCGTTAGCTGGCCAACCGCGTAAGATAAGATAATCCGACCCACAATCCCAAGCAAAATAATCGCAAACATGACCCAGCCCCAGAAATAAAGCCGATCCACATCACGTGGGTTAATTCCCTCATCAATCATCCGAGCTAGAATCGTTGGCAATCCCAAATTGACAATGACAAAAAGTACTGCTGAAAATAAATTCAGGGCTAGCCACTTGGGATACTTTTTTAAGTAAGACCAAATATAAAGCATAGATGACTCTCCTTTTTCATAAATAATATCCTTGATCACACAGAAAAGAGGGAGCGAGACGGAATAAATTTTAAGCACAATTTATTCCTGCCCCAATCCCATCTGTAGCTTCATTCATTATACCAAACCAGCCATAAAAGTAAAGCAAAAGAGCAGGTTCTCCTGCTCTTTTGAATGATTATTTTGTGCGTTTGAATTTTGCGTTTTTAATAAGTGACGAAGCAAATTGGTTAGTTGATTCTTGATCTCTCGTGAAAATAAATGTCAAAGTATCTCCTTTAATCTTGTATCGAATGCTATCGCCTTTTTCTTCTTTCGCAGCAATTGATTTACTTTTTTGATTAATCGTAATTTCTGTTGAATCTGTAGTTTTATGGCCTGGTCTTTTTGTTTTAATAGTTAAATATCCTTCTGAACCGTTAATTTCAACTGATAATTCTAAGGAATATTTATTATTTAAAGAATCAATATCCGAACTAGATGCACCTTGCTCTTTAAGAATTTTCTTCATTTCTGCTGTAGATGGTTTGTAAACATAGGTTCCGTTGTCACCTTTTGGACCACACGCAGTTAAAAGAAAAATAGCAAAGAAAGCTACTAGAGCCAAAAGAAACTGTTTAAAGTTTTTCATAATTTCTCCTCATTTCATAGAATATCCCTATTATAGCAACAATTCTATTGCATCGCAATGAAATTGTTACATTATTTAGTTTGACTGGGTTCAAACAATTGCTATTAGATTAAGATCAAAAATTTGGTTAGAATTCTAATAGACAATCATAATAAATACACATAAAAAGGTAGGATTTAGATCCCACCTCTATTAACTATTTAACTTTTTTGAACTTAGCAATTTTCATGTAGTTATTAAACATGTCTGTGTTACCCATCAAAGAATTCTTCACATTCTTAATCGTTAACACATTTCCTGAAACTTGATAAGTAATTTCTGCTTTTCCATACACATTTTTTTATACAAGAGTTTTAGCTTTTTGGTCTACTTTCAAATCAATCACTTGATTAAGCTTTTGTCCAGCAGCATTCGTGTTTACTTTCATCTCACCTTTCTTATCATTGATTGTAATAGAAATAGTGAATGAGTAATCATCACCTATCAAAGATTGAAATTCACTTGGCATAATTTCTTTGATTTCATCTTTAGTAGGCTCAAATACATAAGTCCCATTATCACTATTTGCGCCACAGGCTACCAAGAGGACTGTTGCAAAAACGGCGACTAGTGCTAAAAGAATGTGTTTAAATTTATTCATACCTTCTCCTTATTTCATAGATTATCCCTATTATAGCAACAATCTTGTTGTATCTCAATGAAATATTTGATGATACAAGGCTTGTAAAAGTCATAAAAGAAAGAATACACAAAAAAACCGAGGCCTAAACCTCGGTTTTCATCTTGATTGGAAACTCGATTATTTAAGAGTAACTGAAGCTCCAGCTTCTTCCAATTTAGCTTTAAGTTCTTCAGCTTCAGCTGCAGCAACACCTTCTTTGATAACG
>CAUUAM010000111.1:0-5067 GCA_963543165.1 uncultured Streptococcus sp.
AGGTAAAGATCGTTATAGACTCCAAGCAACTTCTTGCCTAATTGTTGATAGACTTCCAAATGGTCCAGCGTTTCATCGCTTGGATAGAAGGATTGGTCATTTTGGATTTCTTTTGGTAACATAGCTTTGGCTTTTTTATTTGGCGTTGAGTAGCCGACATAAAGAGCATTTTTCAAAGCATTTTTAGGACGAAGCATGAAGTTAATAAAGGCATATGCTGCTTCTTTATTTTTTACGGTTTTTGGAATGACAATATTATCAAACCATAGGTTGCTGGCTTCAGTTGGCACCACATAGCGAAGATCCTTATTGGCCTCCAGCATTTGGCTGGCTTCCCCTGAGAAGGTCACCCCAATAGCCGCATTGTTTTGGATCATATAGCCTTTCATCTCATCGGCCACCAAAGCTTTAATATTTGGCGTCAAGGTATAGAGTTTATCCACTGCCTCTTGCAATTTCTTTGGATCCTTTTCATTGAGGCTATAGCCCAAGGTATTGAGTCCAATTCCCATCACCTCACGCGCGCCATCGTACATCATGATGTCATTTCTGTACTCTTCACGCCAGAGATCTGACCAGTGTTCCGGAGCTTCTTTGACCATCTTAGTATTGTAGATGATCCCCAAGGTTCCCCAGAAATAAGGAACTGAATATTGGTTGCCCGGATCAAATGGTTGGTTCAAGAGTTTGGGATCAATGTTTTCCATCCCTTTGATCTTGGATTGATCCAATTTTTCAACCAAATGCTCATCCATCATCTTGGCAATCATATATTCACTCGGAATGGCAATATCGTAGGTCGTGCCCCCTTGCTTGATCTTGGTGTACATGGCCTCGTTGGAATCAAAGGTATCGTATTGCACCTGAATCCCTGTCTCTTTGGTGAATTCTTGGAGCAATTCTGGATCAATATAATCTCCCCAGTTGTAGATGACCAGCTTGTCGCTATTCTTTGTATTCATGCTGGCTTCGATCTGATGGCTAATTCCCCAGAGAACCAGAATGACCATGACAATCCCTGTTAGGAATGAATATAGTTTTTTCATGCTGCTTCCTCCTTCTCACGGGTGATAAAGTAATAACCGATGACCAAGAGCACACTAAAGAGAAAGACAAGGGCTGACAAGGCATTGATGCTAAGGGAAATTCCCTGACGGGCACGTGAGTAGATTTCTACAGATAAGGTTGTAAAGCCATTTCCAGTCACAAAGAAGGTCACGGCAAAGTCGTCAAGAGAATAGGTAAAGGCCATAAAGTAACCGGCGATAATGGCTGGTGTCAGATAGGGCAACATGATCTCTTTGAGCATTTGCACTTGGGTAGCTCCCAAGTCATAGGCGGCATTGACCATATCCCGGTTCATTTCCTTAAGACGTGGTAAGACCATCAAGACTACAATCGGAATCGAGAAGGCCACGTGGCTAGCTAGAACCGATAAGAAGCCTAGCTGGTACTTCACCGTCGTAAAGAGAATCAAGAAGCTGGCCCCGATCATGACGTCTGGTGCTACCATGAGAATATTGTTAATGGAGAGCAAAGGGCCTTCTAACTTTTTCTTGGATTGATATATATAGATCGCTCCAAAAGTTCCTATCACTGTCGCTATCAAGGCTGATAAGAAGGCCAAAAAGAAGGTCTCTGTCAAAATCAGCATCAAGCGACTATCTGCGAACAATTCCTTGAAATGCTCCATGGTGAAGCCCGTAAAGGCATTCATATCTCCCCCTTTATTGAAGGCATAAAAGATCAGATAAAAGATCGGGAGATAGAGGATTAGGAAGACCAAGCCTAGATAGAAATGAGATACTTTTTTCATCGTTCTCTCCTTTCTCTCGTTGCCCACATGATGAGGAGCATGGCAAGGATCAAGACAACCCCGATGGTCGATCCCATTCCCCAATTTTGCGTTGTCAGGAAGTGCTGTTCAATCGCAGTCCCCAAAGTAATGACACGGTTTCCACCGATCAAACGCGTCAACATGAAGAGACTCAGACTAGGAATAAAGACGGATTGCACCCCTGAGCGAACCCCATTCATGGACAAGGGAAAGACCACATGTCGGAAGGTATCCCAACGATTGGCTCCCAAATCATAGCTGGCATTGATCAAGTTTGAATCTAAGTCATCTAAGACATTAAAGATCGGCAAGATCATAAACGGCAACTCGATGTAGCTGGCTACAAAAATAAAAGAGAAATCGGTGAAGAGGATCTGCTGGGGACCGACTCCGATAAAGCTTAAAAAGCTATTGATAGAGCCGTCTTGGCCAAAGATCCCAATAAAGGCATAGGCCTTGAGCAAGAGATTGACCCAGGTCGGCAGGACGATCAGCATCAGCCACAACTGCCGGTGTTTGAGCAGCGTCAAAAAGTAGGCAGTCGGGTAAGAGATCAAGAGGGTCACCAAGGTCACAATCCCTGCATAGAGCACCGAATTAAAGCTCATCTTTAAATAGGTCAGATTTTGCGCCGTAAAAAACTCTTTGTAATTATCTAGTGAAAACTGCCCTTCAACGTTAAAGAAGGATTGAAAGATAATCATGACTACAGGAGCCAAGACAAAGAGAAAAATCCACAAGAAATAGGGGAGGATAAATAGATTAGAGGTTGTTTTCTTCATCTCTTTCCTCCTCAATGGCATTAATCAAACCAGCTTCTTGCTCTTCCACTTCAACGTACTCTTCGATCCGAGCATCGAATTCTTCTTCGGTTTCATTGAGACGCATGACGTGGATATCTTCTGGTTCAAAGTCTAGCCCGATGACTTCTCCCACGATGGCCTTACGAGTCGAGTGAATCATCCATTCATTTTCCAAATCATCATAGGCGATGATCTCGTAATGCACACCACGGAAGAGTTGGGTATCGACCTTTACTTGGAGCTTGCCTTCTTCAGGAAGAGTAATGCGCAAGTCCTCTGGACGGATGACCACTTCGACTGGTTCATTTGGACGCATCCCCCCGTCGACCGCTTCAAAGCGTTTGCCATTGAACTCGACCAAGTAGTCCTCGATCATGCGACCATCTAGAATGTTGGACTCACCGATAAAGGTCGCTACAAAGTGGTTGATGGGTTCATCATAGATATCGACTGGTGTACCAGATTGGACGATCTCTCCCTCATTCATAACGAAGATCCAGTCACTCATAGCGAGGGCTTCTTCTTGGTCGTGAGTAACAAAGACAAAGGTAATGCCCAAGCGTTGTTGCAATTCTCGCAACTCATACTGCATGTCTGTCCGAAGTTTCAAGTCAAGGGCAGACAAGGGCTCGTCCAAAAGGACTAGGCGCGGTTCATTGATGATAGCCCGTGCAATTGCTACCCGCTGGCGTTGACCACCGGATAATTTTTGGATCGAGCGTTTTTCAAATCCTGCTAACTGGACCATTTTCAATACTTCTGAAACCCGACGTTGAATCTCAGCCTTGTCCACCTTTTTCAAACGCAGTGGAAAAGCCACATTTTCAAAGACCGTCATATGAGGAAATAAAGCATAGGACTGAAAGACGGTGTGGACATCTCGCTTGTTGGTTGGGACATCATTGATCCGCTCCCCATCAAGATAGACATCCCCAGTCGTCGCATCTAAAAGACCGGCAATGATATTCAGGATGGTCGACTTTCCTGATCCAGAAGCACCGAGCAGGGTATAGAATTTCCCTTCTTCTAATTCAAAATTGATATCCTTTAGGACAACTGTACCGCTATCTTCAAAGACCTTTGAAACATTTTTAAACTCAATAATTGGTTTTTTCAATTCACATAAATTCCTTCTTTACTGCGATTACCAAACTGCTTTTCAAACGAAAACGCAGCGGCTGACAGGAAAACCTGTCAGTCCACCAATACCTCTCGGGGACTTACTAGACTGCCCCACCTATTTACGGTATCGATAGGCACTCACCCCCTCTCCAACTGATGCTATCGATCTTTCACTATAGATTGTATTTAAAAGCAAACTCTTAAGCTTGGCCGATAATGCGAACTTCTGGTTCTAAACGGACACCTGAATGAGCCTCGACTGCTTCAATGACATAGGCGATCAGATCTTCGTAGTCCTTGGCTGTTCCATTGTCCACATTGACCATAAAGCCAGCATGTTTTTCAGAGACTTCAACACCACCGATTCGATAGCCTTTTAGGCCTGCCTCGCTAATTAATTGACCAGCAAAATGACCTACTGGACGCTTAAAGACCGATCCACAAGAAGGGTATTCCAGAGGTTGCTTAAGCTGACGAAGATAAGTCAAACGCTCCATCTCCTGTTTGATTTGCTGATGATTGCCTGGAGATAAACCAAATTTGGCCGAGATGACTACAGCGCCTGTCTCTTGAATCTTTGAGTGACGGTAGCCAAAAGCCAACTCTTTCGCCGACAAGGTTTCAATTTCCCCTTCCTTGGTCAAAATCTTACAAGATACTAGGACATGAGCAATCTCTCCCCCATAAGCTCCAGCATTCATAAAAACAGCACCACCGACACTTCCTGGGATGCCACTAGCAAACTCAAAACCTTTCAAACTATGGTACAAGGCTACATGAGTCGTTTCGATGAGTTTTGCGCCTGCTTCTGCTTCAATCACATAGCCATCTACACTAATGTCCCGCAAGCGATCAAACATAATCACAAAACCAGGAATGCCCCCATCTCGGACAATGATATTAGAAGAATTCCCCAACACCATCCATGGAATATTCTCTTGGTTTGCATAGCGTACAATGCGTTTTAATTCGTATTGATTGCGAGGAAAGGCTAGAAACTCAGCATTTCCACCAACCTTTGTATAGGTATAATGTTTTAATGGTTCTTGAAAACGGATATCAATTCCTTCAAGAATTTGGTTCATTTTTTCGATCATCTTTCTCTCTGTTCTCTCTCTATAAAATCCAGACCATTATACCAAATTTTTAACTTTTTTTCGACCCTTAATAAAGAAAGAGGCTTGGTAAATTCACCAGCCTCTTCAAGTCAATTTTAAAAATGACGGACACACTCCCAACTAGGAAATAGCAAAGAGGCTGGGACAGACAGCCATGACGACATAGCCGTCACCCACAGAAACACGA
>CAUUAM010000112.1:0-5016 GCA_963543165.1 uncultured Streptococcus sp.
TATTAAAGTAGCTTCATTGGTTCCCATCTGCTTCTAAAAGTGTTAAAATAGTATCCAAGAAACTGGAGAAAACGAATGCCGAAAGAAGAGAATTTAACAGGGGACCAAGTCGTTGCCCTTACAAAAAAATATTTATCACCTGAGGATGTTGCCTTTGTGCAAAAGGCTTTGGTTTATGCTGTTGATTGCCATAGTGGCCAATTCCGTCAGTCTGGTGAGCCTTATATCATACACCCGATTCAAGTGGCAGGAATCCTTGCTAAGCTGAAACTGGATGCTGTGACGGTGGCCTGTGGTTTTTTGCATGATGTCGTGGAAGATACGGAAGCAAGTTTAGATGATTTAGAACGCGAATTTGGTCATGATGTGCGTGTGATTGTCGATGGGGTGACCAAGCTCGGGAAGGTCAAGTACAAGTCCCACGAAGAGCAATTGGCGGAAAATCATCGTAAGATGCTCATGGCCATGTCTCAAGATATCCGCGTGATTTTGGTTAAATTGGCTGACCGCTTGCATAATATGCGCACCCTCAAGCATTTGCGCAAGGATAAGCAAGAACGCATTTCTCGTGAAACGATGGAGATCTATGCGCCACTAGCCCATCGTCTCGGGATTTCCAGTGTTAAGTGGGAGCTTGAGGATTTGTCTTTCCGTTATTTGAATGAGACAGAATTCTACAAGATTTCTCACATGATGAAGGAAAAGCGTCGTGAGCGAGAAGAGTTGGTGGAAGAAGTCGTCCACAAGATTGAGACCTATGCGGGGGAACGCCATTTGCATGGAAAAATTTATGGTCGCCCAAAGCACATCTACTCGATCTATCGCAAGATGCAGGATAAAAAGAAACGCTTCGATGAAATCTATGACTTGATTGCCATCCGCTGTATCCTGGATACTCCAAGCGATGTCTATGCTATGCTGGGCTATATCCATGAGCTTTGGAAACCGATGCCGGGGCGTTTTAAGGACTATATTGCCAACCGGAAGGCCAATGGCTACCAGTCCATCCATACGACTGTCTACGGCCCTAAAGGACCGATTGAGTTCCAGATCCGAACCAAGGAAATGCATGAAGTCGCTGAGTACGGGGTTGCGGCTCACTGGGCCTATAAAAAAGGCATCAAAGGTCAAGTCAACAGTAAGGAATCTGCTATTGGGATGAACTGGATCAAGGAGATGATGGAACTCCAAGACCAGTCAGGCGATGCCAAGGAATTCGTAGAAAATGTAAAAGAAGACATTTTAGCAGAAGAAATTTATGTCTTCACACCAGACGGAACCGTGCGCTCACTTCCCAAGGATTCTGGACCGATCGATTTTGCCTATGAGATCCATACCAAGGTCGGAGAAAAAGCCATTGGTGCCAAGGTGAATGGTCGAATGGTGCCCCTTAATACTAAACTTCGGACTGGGGACCAGGTGGAGATTATCACCAATGCCAATTCCTTTGGTCCGAGCCGTGACTGGTTGACCCTTGTTAAAACTAGCAAGGCACGCAATAAGATCCGTCAATTCTTTAAAAATCAAGACAAGGAATTGTCTATTAACCGTGGTCGTGACCTCTTGATGGCACAATTCCACGAGCATGACTTGGTAGCCAATAAGTTCATGGACAAAAAGCACATGGACAAGGTCTTGCAAAAGACTAGCTACAAAACTGAAGAGGCCTTGTTTGCGGCTATCGGTTTTGGAGAAGTGGGAGCCATTTCTATCTTTAACCGTTTGACGGAAGAAGAACGTCGCGAAGAGGAAAAAGCCAAGGCGCGTGCGGAAGCTGAAGAGCTAGTCAAAGGTGGCGAGGTCAAGGTTGAAAATAAAAAAGATACCTTGAAGGTCCGTCATGAAGGTGGAGTGGTTATCCAAGGAGCTTCCGGTCTCTTGATTCGGATTGCTAAGTGCTGTAACCCAGTTCCAGGCGATGAAATTGTCGGCTACATCACCAAAGGGCGCGGTGTCGCGATTCACCGCAGAGACTGTATGAATCTTCGCGCTCAAGATAACTACGAGCAACGCTTGATTGATGTAGAATGGGAAGATAACAACACGACAAAAGACTACATCGCCCATATCGATATTTATGGACTCAACCGTGCCGGACTTCTTAACGATGTACTCCAAGTCCTCTCCAATACAGCTAAGATGATCTCAACTGTCAATGCCCAACCAACCAAAGACATGAAATTTGCCAATATCCACATTTCCTTTGGGATTCCGAACCTATCGATGTTGACAACGGTTGTGGATAAGATTAAGAGTGTGCCGGAGGTGTACTCTGTTAAGCGTACTAACGGCTAGTCTTCTGCGAAAATCGACTTCATACTGCGTTAGTTTCGACTGGTCTAACTATAGTTATGCCTGCGTCTCACTGCCTTGTCTGGAGCCGATTTTCTTTGAAGGAAGTAGAACATGGTCGGAACTCTTTTATTAGTTGGTTTAGCTCGCCTTGCTCTAAAAGCAACTGAACAGCCGTTTATTTTCAGCTAGTTTGCCTGCGTCTCGCTGTCTTGTCTGATGTCGATTTTCTTTGAACTTCAGCAGTGAATACCAAATAGATTTATAATATAGGATAGTAAAATGAAATTAGTGATTCAACGGGTCAAGAGTGCCTCAGTTTCCATTGATGGTCAAGTCTACAATGCGATTCAGCAAGGCTTATTGCTCCTAGTGGGAGTAGGGCCTGAGGATGACCAGAAGGATTTGGATTATGCAGTCCGCAAGGTATCGCAGATGCGTATTTTCTCAGATGAGGAAGATAAGATGAATCTTTCGGTCAAAGATGTCCAAGGGGAAATCTTATCGATCTCTCAATTTACCCTCTTTGCGGATACCAAAAAAGGCAACCGTCCTGCTTTTACAGGGGCTGCCAAGCCAGATATGGCCAGTCAGTTATATGATGTCTTTAATGATCAATTAGAAAAAGAAGTCCCTGTCAAACGAGGGATCTTTGGGGCCGATATGGCGATTGAATTGATCAATGATGGTCCAGTGACGATTTTGTTAGATACAAAAAATCCATAAGTAAGAAAACATGCAGTCGGATTAGACTGCATGTTTTTCGATATAGAGTTGTTGGGCGATCACTTGGTTGATAGAAATTTCTTGTCCATGGATGACTAAGTGATAGAGGCCTGTGTAGTCATCATACCGTTGAAACTCGATAGTATCCCCAATCTGGAGATGGATCTGGTCTAAGAATTTTAGCAATTCATAGGTATCGTAGACCCTTTGCAGAATATACAGACCAGGTTGGGTCGCTTCGCTGAGACGGTCTTGGTAGGCTTCGACAAGCTTTTCGCCTTTCTTTGGAATTGTCCCACCGTGAGGGCAGGTCTTAGGATTTCCAAGCATGTGATCCAGCTGGTCAATGAAATGTTCAGAAACGGTATGCTCGAGAACTTCTGCCTCTTCATGGACTTCTTCAGTTGTATAGTCAAGATTTTCCAGAAGAAATACTTCGATCAAGCGGTGCTTGCGGTAGAGATCAGAGACCAACTGCGATCCTAGATCCGTTAGTAGATACCCATGGGCCTTGTCTTTTACTAAGAGTCCTTCAGAGACCATACGCTTAATCATCTCGGTCACAGCGGGTGGAGAGACCTGCATGCGACTGGCGATTTCCTTGTTGCTGATTTTTTCTACTTCTGTGCCAATTTCATAAATGCACTTGAGGTAATCTTCTTTGTTTGGTGTCATGCTTTCCTCTTTTCTTCGCTCACTTCTAGTATATCAAAAAAATCTTCAAAAACGCTAGTGGAGTAATGAGAATTGTCTCAAGCTCCAAAAGATGGTAGTATAGAAGCATAGAAAGGACGGCACTATGAACAGACGGGAATTAGTGAGATTAGGCTGGAGAGAGAGTAGTTTAGCCTATCTAGAGAAGCACTTGCAGGGATTGAAAGATCCACAAGCCTACCAAGAACAATACCAGTCGGTCTTTTTCTTTGCCAGTCCTCTGTTTCAAAACATGTGGTTTCAAGAGATCAAAGATCTAACGGAAACGGCTGCCCAAGACTTGCTGAGGGGAGTCATGAAAATTCTTCTTATGCCAAGTGACCTGTCCGGAACTTGTGAAGAAACAGCCTTTCTTCTGAGTAGGATGGCTCCAGATTGTCCGCCAGGTTCCGACTTTTGGAAGGCTTTTTCACACGTCGTGCAAATCGCCTTTGAAAAGGATCCCTTAGCAGATCAGTCGGGAGATCAGCTCTTGAAACGCCAGGTTCACCAGTTGCGCTACCTACTTTCAAGTTACCAAGCCCAGTGGATTCGGACGCATGAGGCCAGAGCTGGACAGACTGACGAGGAGGCCTTACAAGCTTACCTACAAAAGGCTAGAGCGGTCACGGTGGATGCTTATGCGGCTGCTCGCCTTCACAATAAGGTCTCCCTAGGGCCAGATGGTCACCTTCATTATCCATCAGGGGCCTCCCAACAAGTCAATTTCAAGGTCTTGTTAAATTTCCATACGGAGTATATTCTCGACCAAGCCGGGTGTTTTCTCAATGAAGTCGATCCAGTAGAAGTTTCTGAAAATGGCATTGTCAATGGGGCTAGTTTTAACTACGGGCTGGCTAGGGGCCGGACTCATAAGGACTTGGATATTGACCCCGTCAAAGCTTGGGATCCAGCCTTTCGTAAGGAGGTCCTTTATCGTCAAGGTGTTCGCTATCTAGCTCCTAAAAATGATCGCAGTGTCGAAGGCTACTGGAGTCGAAAAGGAGTCTTTGCACAAGGGGGCAAGAGCTACAAGCAACAAGTGGCTCAGCGCGTGCGGAGTTTCCTCAGAGGCATCCCTCGCTTACGCTGGCGTGTCCTCCTACAGAATGGACTCCATCGGATTTTATAGACGTCAAAACATTTTTTAAATAAGATGATTTAAGGGAGTCTTAAAAGAAGTCAAAATAGTTAAGTTCTTAGATCTATTCTAGTAGGTAGGTGATGAGACTTTCCGCTGTGAGAAAAGTGAGAGTGGGACAGAAATCGGTCATTCGTTAGAATTCGATTTCGTCGTCCCACCTC
>CAUUAM010000113.1:0-4978 GCA_963543165.1 uncultured Streptococcus sp.
CTTCTGACTTCTAGAAGTTATCGGAAGATTGTCGTGAGATAGCGCTGAGTCTATAGGATCGAGAAAGGAAATGAAAGTGACGACAAGTTGCTGAACAAAAAACACCGAGGATTTGCTCCTCGGTGTTTTCTATCGTGATTATTTCACGTGTTCTGCAAGTTCTTCTTGCGCTTTTTTATTGGATTCTTCTTTTTCTTTCAACCAATTCTTGTACGCTTTTTCGTAGTCAGCAGTTGTGACGGTCTTATCTTGAACTTTTTGGTATTTGAAGAAGCTTGAACCCTCTTTAATACCAACTGCAGAATAGGCTGCTGAGAATGGGGTTACCTTCGTGATAGATGGAACTCCACCCTTAGAGTAGATTGGAAGAACCATAGCATTTTCTGTCAACCAAGCTTGGGCAACAGCGTATTTTTCATAACGTGCATTGGTATCCAATTTTTCAGCATTGGCAACATCTAGCAAGGCTCCGTATTCGTTCAAACCAATTTTCTCGATGAGTGCTTGGTCTTTTTTAGGATCAAGTCCCATACCAGTCAAGGTTGAACCATCTGTTGGGTTTAAGATATCCAAGTAAGTAGATGGGTCTTGGAAGTCAGGTCCCCAACCAGTGATATCCATATCAAAGTCTTTTTGCTCAGGTGTTTGGGCAAAGTAAGTAGCGTTATCTGCATCGTCTGTAGACAATTTTTGTACATCGATCACGACATTGTCTTTACCAAGGGCCGTTTCGATTGAGCTCTTCATAGAGTCTGCTTGTTGGACAAGAGCATTAGAAGATTGATCGACAACATAGTCGATATGGATTGGGAATTGAACACCTTGTGATTGCAATTCAGCCTTAGCTTTTTCAAGTTGTGCTTTGGCTTTATCCGCATTATGCAAGCTATCTTGAGCATCAGCGAAGCTAACACCTTTCCACTCATCTCCTGTTGCGGCAAGTTTTTCTTCAACGAGAGTACCGAAGTCTTTCCCGTTTGCTTGCACAAATGTCGGTGGAACTAGAAGGGTACGAAGAGTTTTTGATGCTCCGTCTTTCCCGTTAACTTGAGCGCTGTAGGAAGTTCTATCTAAAGCAAAGTTCAATGCTTGACGGAAGTTTTTGTTTTGAAGAGCTGTCTTCGTGCTGTTCTTTTGCTCATCAGATGTCTTCTTGGTATGGCCGTAATTTTGACGGTTGACGTTGAAGTAAGCGTAGTATACAGTAGAATCTTGTGGTGAATAAACGATGTTATCCTTGAATTTCTTCTCAATCGTACTGAAAGTTGAGCTAGTTGGGAAGAGACGAGCAGTAGATAGGTTCCCATCTGAGAAGTTACGAGCAAGATAGTCTTGGTCAGATCCATCGAAGTAAGTTAATTTAACGGTATCGATGTGAACATTTTTCTTGTCGTAGTATTCAGGGTTTTTATCCAACTCAATTTGTGATTTTGAAGTGAAGGACTTCAAAATGTATGGACCGTTGTAGAGGATACCATTTGGTTTTACGCTACCGAAATCTTTCCCTGCTGATTCCAAGAATTTTTCATTGACCGGCATCAAGGTAGAAGTGGTCAATTTAGAATTCCAGTAAGATTCTGGTTGGTTCAAAGTATATTGAAGAGTATGATCATCAACAGCTTTGACTCCAACAGTTGAGAAGTCTTTGGTTTTTCCGTTCACATAATCATCCAAGCCTTTGACTGAGTTTTGAACCAAGTAAAGTGCATCGGATTTTTTATCAGCTACATATTTAAGAGCTGTTACGAAATCTTTTGCAGTGACGTCAGCGTATTCGTTTCCTTCTGAATCATACCACTTCGCATCTTTTCGAAGCTTGTAAGTATAAGTCAGACCGTCTTTTGAAACAGACCAGTCCTCAGCAAGAGCAGGCACTAGGTTACCGTATTGGTCGTTTTCAAACAAACCGTCGACCAAGTTGGTTGTAATGTCGCTTGTAGTTGAACGATTTGAAGTCAAATAGTTCAAGGAATCAGGGTCTGTACCATACACGTAGTTGTAGGTTGTTCCCTTTGATGAGTTAGAAGATGAACCACATGCAGCAAGGAAAAGCGTTGAAGCCGCGGCTACACCTGCTAAAAGAGCAAGCTTCGATTTTTTCATATTCGTGTCTCCTTTTGAATAATTTTAATTATTATACTCCATTCAATCCACAAAATAAAGTGTTTTTTAAACTATTTTTGTATATTTACACAACTGAATGCCTGAAACCCTTGATTTTAAGCGTTTTTTAAGGTATAAAAAATTTTTCAAAAAACAACTATTATGCTTTACATACTAGTCGAGAAAGAGTATACTGATAGTGAAGAGGCTAGTATGTAAAACCAACTAGTGGACGAAGAAAGAGGTGAGAAGGATGAAAGAGTCCCAATTGCTAAAGGGAGTCTTGGAGGGCTGTGTGCTGGAGATTATCTCAAAAAAGCCTATCTATGGGTATGAATTGATCCAAGGTCTTAAAGAGATGGGATTTGACAAGATTGTTGCGGGGACCATTTATCCCTTGCTTCAAAAATTGGAAAAACAAGGCATTATCTATGGGGAAATGAGACCCTCTCCAGATGGTCCTGATCGTAAGTATTTTTCACTCAGTAATGCTGGAAAAGAGCGTTTAGGGGAATTTTGGGACCAGTGGCAGGAGCTAGTCACAAAAGTAGAACGTATCAAGAAGGAGGGGGAAGAATGGTAGAAAGTTATACAGAAAAAATGTCAGATGAATTAATTCATTTAAACAAAGAGGATCAAGCCTATGTGAAAAAAATGGTCGCTTATATTGGGGCTAAGTCCTATTTTTATGATGATGAAGCACTCGGTGAACAACTCTACAATATGGTTTGCGATCTGAAAGTTGCTGAGAAAGAAGGCATTCGGGCAGTAGATTATTTTGGAAAGGATCCACGGGCGATGGTGGATCAAATTCTTTCAGAGTTACCTAAACGCTCTTTAAGATCTTATGTGGGACTCGTCTTCCTACTTGGAGTAATCTTAGTTGGCATGCGTTATTTAATGGATTTTACCTGGATGATGCCACTGAAAATACAACCCTTAACCTATGTTGTCATTCTACTTAATTTCTTGGTATTCAATCAGTTCATCCTGTGGCTTTGGTCCAAACAGAGCTATGGAGAAATGAAGCGTCTTTGGGCTATTTTTATCAGTGTGATCTGCCTGATGGTATTTCTGAACATGGTACGACTATTTTCGATCTATTTTGGCCAAATTGGGAGTCTCTTCTTATCAGATGGTTGGGCGATTTCTCTTGCTGTCCTAGTCCTACTTGGGTTTGCGGTTATGGCTTTTAGAAGCAGGGAGCGTTTGATGATGAGTCTACTGGTCATGGGCCTGACTTTCCTAGTTACTGGATGCTGGATTCGTCTTGTGAATCAGGAAACTGCTCATTTAATAGGCTGGTTACTTCCTCTCATGGGACTAGTCCTGACCCTCCTTGTATTTCGTCTCCAAAGAAAGGGGAAAGCAATATGACATCAGCAATTTATTATGAAGAAACGCAGGCTTTGGTTCAAACCTTTAGCCAGGAGGACCAAGCTTATTTCCAAGACCTCTGGGATTATTTCAATGTTGCCGGTTTCTTATATGAGGAGAAGACTTTAAGAGAGCAGGTCTATAATCTAGCGCTAGATTTTTCGCAAGCAAGTGGAGATGGATGGACAGCGAAGGACTATTTTGGACAGGATCCCAAGGGAATGGCAGACCAAATCATCGAAAATATGCCCAAAGAATCGACACGGTCTGTTCTGAAATATGGGGCGATCATCTCGGGAATTGTGATTTTTTATCGCCTCTTAAGTGATTTTGCTTCTCAAGCGGTCCTTGTGCTCAAGCCTCTAGTCTATTTAACCGACATCATTTTGGGACTCCTAGCAATTGGGCTCCTGTTCTATCTCCTTCGTCGCCTCATTTTTGCAGAAGAGAAGTCCAAAAAAGCAATCTATGTGGCAGTCGTTTTTGTTCTAGGCTTCTATTTCGCTAGTGAGATAGTGGGGGTCCGTTTCTTACCAGCTCTTGCTTGGTTGACAGTGCCGAATCCATGGGATACACTCCTGATAACAGGGGCAAGTGGCGCCCTCATATTGTGGCAATGGAAAGATGAGATTGGCCGAGCTTTTGTCTTTCCTATTTTAGCCTTTTTAGTGGTTGGATTCTTACATCGCTGGACCTTGGCGCAAGGAATTCAGAATTCTACCCTGACCATGATCCTGCCTACGGTGATCATTGTTATAGGATTAATTGTTTACTATTGGTTTACGATTCGCGCTTTGAAAAAGAATAGGACGGAAAGTGATAAATAGAAAGAAAAGGGGGAGAAAGTGTCTCCCTTTTCTTCTTCAAGTATGATAGAATAAACTAATTAGATGGGAGAGTAGACATGAATCTATTTCGAAAAAAAAGCCTCGGGCAAGTACACCCGGGTCTGAACCGACATTTACGATTGTGGGATTTAATTATTTTAGGAATCGGTGCCATGGTGGGGACGGGGATCTTCACGATCACGGGGACTGCAGCAGCAAATTTAGCTGGGCCAGCCTTGATTGTTTCCATTGTGATTGCAGCATTTTGCGTTGGCTTATCTGCTCTCTTTTTTGCAGAATTTGCTTCGCGGATCCCTGCAACTGGGGGAGCCTATAGTTATCTCTATGCCATCTTTGGAGAGTTCCCAGCCTGGATTGCTGGTTGGTTGACCGTGATGGAGTTTATGACAGCCGTATCAGGGGTGGCTTCGGGTTGGGCTGCTTATTTCAAAGGTTTGTTAGCCAATCTTGGCTGGCGCCTGCCGACGGCTTTAAATGGGACTTTTGATCCGGTTGCGGGGACTTATGTGGATCTCTTGCCGATTTTGGTGATGGTCCTCGTCACTTCCTTGGTCCTCATGAATGCAAAGGCAGTCTTACGCTTTAATTCCATGCTGGTTTTACTGAAGTTTTCTGCTCTTGCCTTGTTTATCCTGGTTGGAATTTTCCAT
>CAUUAM010000114.1:0-4975 GCA_963543165.1 uncultured Streptococcus sp.
TCGTGATCAAAATCACCTTCAATCCCCGTATCTTTCTCCCCGTGGTGAAGGTGAACATCAAAGTCAGTTCCCCAGATTGCGCTTTTAGCGATGCGATCAACATGGAGATGGAAACCGTCGACTCCCAGTTTTTCGAGTTCGGCTCGAAGCAAGGTGACGTCTCCCCCAAGGTCAACCAATAGACCATTGAGCATATCACCACTGATCCCAGAAAAAGGTTCTAAAAATAGACTGGTCATTCGTTTTCCTTTCGATTGTGGTTGAGTCGGTTGATCATACAAGCTGAATAAGCTGCACCAAATCCATTGTCAATATTGACGACAGTGACTCCAGAAGCACAGGAAGTCAGCATACTCATCAAAGTTGTGAGACCTTGAAGATTGCTTCCGTATCCGATACTTGTCGGCACGGCAATCACAGGCACATCCACAAGACCTCCAACAACGCTGACAAGAGCTCCTTCCATTCCAGCGATAACAATCACTACACTGGCTTTTTGAATCTCATCTAAGCGTCTAAAGAGGCGATGAATACCAGCAACTCCTACGTCATAGATCCGATGAACTGCATGACCAAAGGTCTCCGCAGTAACAGCTGCCTCTTCGGCAACTGGAACATCACTAGTACCTGCCGTCACAACGGCAATGTAGTGTTCATCATCAATGTCTTCTTTTTGAGAGTTGAGGACAAAACAACGGGCTTCTGGATAATAGTGGCCGTTAGGAAAGAGCTGAGAAAGAGCCTCTCCCTTTTGGAGAGAGACCCTAGTTGCAAGGATCGGCAATTCTTTTTGTAAGAGGAATTGCATGATGCCTTCCATTTGCTCAACTGTCTTTCCTTCGCCAAAGATGACTTCAGGGAAGCCATTGCGGCGTTGCCGGTCAGTATCAATTGCTGCATACCCTAGTTCTTTCACGCCGTTAATCTGCTCCAGCGCATCCTCTACAGAGAGGTGGCCGGCTTGCAAGTCACGGAGTGTTTGTTCTAGATTTGGTTGAAAATCCATGGTAGATTCTATTCAACAACGACAGAAAGTCCGTCGCGGATAACTGTAACTTTAGCATCTTTTCCTTCACGAGCCAAGGCTTTTTCAAGCGCTTCGTCAAATGAAGTTGCAAGTTCCATGTGCATACCTGTGATTAAATCAGGATCGACAAGGTCAGATACAAAGATAACATGGTGGTGTACCAAAATACGAGCCAAGATTTGAGAAGTCCATTGGTCTGGAACAGTTTCCAAACGAGGTGTATTGATGGCTTGTTCCAAGAAATCTTTTGGATCTTTGACGTCAGCAAGGTTACGATAGAATCCTTCTCCACCATGACCATCTGCACATCCAGCAACCATGATGATCGTTCCGCCTTCTTTGTTAGAAGCTTCGGCTGCAGTCATCCCTTTAACAGCTTGGTAGATGTTTTGGTCAAGTGGGAAACCACCGTTTGTAGAAATTGTGATGTCGCTTTCGATCTTAGACACATGTGCCAAGTCTGCAACGAAGTCACAACCAACTTTGTGGGCTTCAACCATGTCCCCAGCGAAAGATCCGATGATATGTTTTTCGCCGTCCAATACAACGTTGACGATGAAGGCCAAGTTTGCAGTACGAGCAGCATAAAGCATATCTTCGTGGATTGGGTTGTGGTCAAGGTTACCAGTACGTGCTTTATCAGAGTTGATGAAGTCACCTGAGTGGTTCGCCATGATAGTCTTGTATGAGGCAATACCTGGAAGGACTGATTTACGTCCACCTGAGAATCCAGCAAAGAAGTGAGATTCGATGAATCCTTCTGCTATCAACAAGTCAGCTTCAGCAGCAATCTTGTTGATGATACAATCCCCACCTGAAGGAAGTTGACCGATTTTAACCATGTCGTCGTCATTTGTTGAAATGTGCATAACGATTTCTTCATTGTCAACGATTTCTTGGCCGTATTTGTTGATCAATTCTTCACGAGTTGAAGGACGGTGGAAACCAGTAGCAACCAAGATACGCACACGTGCATCAGGGTTAACTGAGCGAATACGACGTAAAATGATTGGGGTAATGATATGAGAAGGTACAGGACGAGTGTGGTCAGAACTGATCAACACGATGTCTTTTTTACCTTTAGCGAGTTCTTCCAAAGATGGACTGCCGATAGGGTTGTCCATTGAACGTTCAACAGTTTCTTCTTCAGACAGTGGGTTATGGAAGTTTTCCGCTTTTGACTCTAACAAACCAGCAAAGTTTTCATCTGGAATCTTTGCAACAATCGTCTTTTTGTCGTACGGTAATTTAATTTCTACCATTATTTGCGATCTCCTTTATTAATACTGATACTTATAGTATAATTCTTTTTAAAAATAGGTGTGTATTATTTGTTGTTAACAGATGATGGCATAAAATAATGAAAATAGATGTATCATTAGTGTGACTTTTAGAAAGAGCAAATGGGGAGGAAAAACCGTTGTGAATTCAGAATTTTTAGTGAAATTTTTGGAAGAGAGGCGAACGCCGATCGTCAAGAAAAAATACCATAGTTACCTCTCCTACCGAGGGATCAAAGAGGACTACATCTACATCTTGAAAGAAGGTGTGGTTAAGACCAGTGTCATCATGCGCGATGGACGGGAATTTAACTTTTCCTATTTAAAGGCAACAGATATCGTATCCTTATTACGAGATGAAGTGTCTAATTATACAGACTCACCTTTTAATGTGCGAGTGGAGACAGAAGAAGCGAGTTTTTATCGTATTCCTCGGGTCAAGTTTTGGAATTTTGTCAAAGAGCAAAAAGAACTGCAAGACTATGTGAGGGACTATTATCGCAATAAACTGTCTGAAAGTATGGAGTCTCAGCAGTATATGATGATGAACGGCAAAAAAGGGGCGGTTTGTTTTCATTTGCAAAAACTCAGCAGTTTATTTGGTGTGGAGCAAGAAGATGGCGTCTTGATTGATTTCAACATTACCAATGAAGATATTGCAGGCTTCTGTGGGATTTCGACGCGAAACAGTGTCAATCGCATTCTCAATGAATTAAAACGAGAAGGTGTTTTAGACATTCGACAGCAAAAGATCGTGATTTTGGATAATGAACGGATTGAAGAATTTATCGGAAGGGAGCTATTCTAAGATGGCAACAGAAGCACAAATCAGAAAAGAAAAAGAAGAAAAATTACAAGATATTTTACGCGAAATCGGGAAAGTAGCCGTTACCTATTCAGGTGGGATTGATAGTTCTTATCTCTTGAAGGTGGCCTTAGATACTTTGGGACCCGATAATGTTATTGCGGCTGTCGTGAACTCTGAGATGTTTTCAAATGAAGAGTTCGATCTAGCACTCGACTTGGCCGATCAGCTAGGAGCACCTGTGCTTGGTCTGGAAATGAGAGAATTGAGTGATCCACGGATTGCTGCCAATACGCCCAATATTTGGTATTACACCAAACAATTGATGTACCAAACCATTAAGGATTCGGTCACAGAACTGGGCTTTAAGCAATTGGTGGATGGCATGATTATGGATGATATCAACGACTTCCGTCCGGGCATCAAGGCTCGGGACGAAGCAGGTGTCCGCAGTGTCTTGCAAGAAGCCGGCCTTTATAAGACAGAAATTCGTCAATTGGCCAAGGAAAGAGGGGTCTCCAATTGGAATAAGGTGCCATCTTGTAGTGTTGCCTCACGATTCCCATACGGGGTGAAAATCACTTCAGAAAATGTGCAACGGGTCTTTGAAGGGGAAGAGTTCCTTGTAGGACTCGGTTTTGAGCAAGCCCGTGTGCGTGTGCATGGAGACTTGGCGCGCATCGAAGTAGAAGAAGACCATCTGCTTGAAGCCATTCAACTGCATGACAAGATCAATGACTACATGAAGAAAATTGGATTTACCTATGTAGCATTGGATTTGGCCGGATACAAGTACGGCCGGATGAATGATGCATTGGATGAAAAAACAAAAGAAAAAATTATGGCGGGTTAAGAAATGAAGGAAGTGATAAGCTTCTGGTTTGAGGAGTTGAAGCCAGAGGATTGGTTCAAGAAATCAGACGCACTGGATCAAGAAATGCGTGTGCGCTTTGAAGAACTTTATTGGAAGGCCAGTCGTGGGGAATTGTTCAGCTGGCGCTCTTCAGCTCAAGGGCGTTTGGCAGAGATTTTGCTCTTGGATCAGATCCCTCGTAATATTTTTCGAGGGACGCCCCAAGCCTTTGCGACCGATTCGCTTGCCTTGGTCTTGGCCCAAGAAGGCCTAACACAAGCTCAAGAATTGCCAGTTGTACAAAGAGGTTTTTTCTATATGCCCTTTATGCATTCTGAATCCTTAGTCATCCATGAAGTAGCCTTGCGCTTGTTTGATCAACCGGGGCTCGAAAAACGCTTGAAGTATGAGAAGATGCATGCGGAGATTCTCCAACAATTTGGACGTTATCCACATCGTAATGCCATCTTAGGACGGTCTTCGACCAAAGAGGAAGAGGAGTATTTGAAAGAACACGCAGGCTTTTAAAAGAAGATGAGGCCTACAGATTTCAATACCCTTTTCTCTATTCATGAAATTGCCTGAAACAGTAGCCATGATATCAGAGTTCCCTCACCAAGGCTTTTCCAAGCGTCTAAAAAATGGTATAATGAACTGTAAATTTCACAATTTGGAAGGAATGTTATTGCTATGATGAATATGCAAAGTATGATGAAGCAAGCTCAAAAATTGCAAAAGCAAATGGAGCAAAGCCAAGCAGAATTAGCTGCAACTCAATTTGTAGGGAAATCTGCTCAGGACTTGGTTGTTGCAACCCTGACAGGCGATAAGAAGGTCGTTTCCATCGATTTTAACGCCGCAGTGGTTGACCCAGAAGATACAGAAACGCTTTCTGATATGACGGTGCAAGCCATTAATGCCGCAATTGAAGAAATTGATGCTGCAACTAAGAAAAAACTCGGTGCGTTCGCAGGAAAATTGCCATTTTAAGCACAGAAGATTTTCATCAA
>CAUUAM010000115.1:0-4952 GCA_963543165.1 uncultured Streptococcus sp.
TTGGCACATCTGGATAGTTAAGAAATAATTTTTCAGAAGCTAGCTTACTACGGATGTAATGATTGAGGTGGTTTTCTTTTGGAGCATCACTTTCCTTGATGTTTAATTGCTCTTTTCCAGCTGCATAAATGCTGGGAGAAGACACATAAACCAAGCGTCTTACCGCAAAATCGCGACACAAATTCAGGACATTTTGGGTGCCGACTACATTTGCCTGATAGAAATCTTTCCAAGGTCCCCAAGCAGTGGACAAGGCTCCTACATGAACAACAGCATCAATTTCCTGAAAAGCTTGTCTTAATTCCTCACTAGAGCTCAAATCGCCTTTAACAAAGTGGACGCGCTCACTTTCCAGAGCCTTCCCAACTTTTTCGTTTCGGCCAAAGGCGACAATGGAATAGTCGTGATCCAATAACTCCTCAATCGCATATTTTCCAAGGAAGCCAGTCGCACCTGTTACAAGAATTTTCATAGTTTTCCATCCGTTCCACGTCTTAATAATCGTTGAATTTCAAACTCTAAGGTATCCAACGGTTTGTAGGTTTTTGATAGTTTGTTTAGTCTCGCTAACTCTTCCCAAGATTCTTTTTCTAACAGGGCGTTAAAACCTGCTTGAATTTCTTGGGTGCGATTGCGATGAGCTTGAAAGGCAATCCCTGCTTCTACTCCTCGAATGGCGTAGTCAAATTGGTCATAATCATGTGGCAAGATCAAGGCCGGTTTCTTAAATTCGATACACTGATAAAAGATGCCCGCCCCTCCGTGGTGAATAACATAATCCATTTGCGGAATGTATTCTTTGTAAGGTAGATAAGTTACGAGAGTCACATTTGAAGCCACTTCTTCTTCAGAAAATTCTTTCGCTCCATCTCCAAGGGTGACAAAAAAGTGGCATTCTGGATGTTCTTTGGCTAACTGCTTGGTTTGATGGAGCAAATTCTCTTTTGCCCACGGCAACTGAGTCCCACAAGTCACGAGAACCTTCTTTTTGTTCTCATAAGGGCTGAGATCCAAAGGATAGTCTTCTGCTTTTTCAAGAGAGGTTCCTAAAGGCCCCAGCCAAGCATATTGATGAGGAAAATGTGTTTTCAACTCCAGCTCCATCATACCAATTCCAAAGATGGCATAAGGTGAGTAAATCGTCTCCACTCCATTTTGATTGTATAACTTAAAATTGTATCGTTTTAGGCGTTTGCGTAAGAGGAAAGCCGTGCAGTATTTTCCAATGCGTGTGAGTTTTCGACATAGTGCTTGGATCTTCTCTTCTTTTTTGGTTCGTGCGATCCCCATCCCTCCAAAGAAGCATGGTGGACCATATGGAGTTTCGATCGCAAATTGAGTTGCCATTGTGGTGATCCAAGGGATTTCCAACTCTTCTGCTACAAAGCCTGCTGATAGAGTGATAAAATCAGCAATGACAATATCTGGGCGATTGACGCGCCACTCCTCTAACAATTGATCCGATACATGATTAATCAAATCGAGGCTCTTGGACAATTGCCGATAGGCTGAAAAGAGATTTAGTTTTTTATCGTTATTAGCCGTGTGCTCGAACTCTTCTATTTTGTCCTCGAGGATAGGAACAACCGTGAAGCCGAGACTTTCTGCAACGGCTTTTTTCTGAGGCCCCGTGAAAACCCGGATTTCCATGGTTGGATCATCCAATAAGGGTTTGACGAGATTTAAAGTTGGGTACAGATGCCCACTCAGGGGAACAACTACCACATCAATTTTAATCTTTTTCATTTTTTTCCTGCCTTATATCTTTTTTTAGATCTAAAACTAGCTTCTATCTATTAATTCGTAAAAAAAATCAAAAATTGAAGAAAAAATAAAAATTTTTTTAAATTTTTTTAAATCCTTTATTTTTGACTATACTATCACTATTTAGAAAGAATGAGTTCAAACTAAAAAAGCTCCCAAATGCCTGGTAATATGCCTCGGACATTTGAAGAGTTTTTTATTTCTGTTCATTGTTGGCTTAATTGTTTTCCAAATAAAATTCGAAACGTTCCCCTACATATTGGCTTTTTACATACTCAAAAGCAGTCCCGTCTTCAAGATAGGAAACCTGTGTCAATCCTAAAATAGCTTGTCCTTTTGAAATCTGCAAATAGTCCGCAATCTTATCTTTGGCTAATCGCGCATAGATGGTCTGATGCGATTTTCCAATCTTATAGCCATGACGCTCCAAGGTTTGGAAGAAATGACTGGTGACCTCTTCGCGATTGAAATTCTTAATAAATTTCTCCGGAATGGAAGCCACTTCATAAACGACAGGGATCCCATCCGCATACCGGACCCGCTCCATCCGAATGATGGTATCTGTCTTATCGATGCCTAATTTATCGACTTCTTGGAGGCTAGGGATAGTTTTACGATAAGAAATCACTTGACTAGAAGGTTCCTTACCTTGTGATTTCATAATCTCGGTAAAACTGGTTGTTCCGCGCATTTTTTCTTGGACGCGCGTGCTAGTGATAAAGGTACCACTTCCTACCCGTCTTTCAAGTACTCCTTCTTCTACCAGAAGGGTAATAGCCTGCCTAAGAGTCATCCGACTCACCTGGAATTTTTCAGCTAGATCGCGTTCACTGGGAAGTCGCTCTCCGATTTTCCATAATTTTTGATCGATCTCAGATTTAATCTGATCATGAATTTGAATGTAAGCTGGAATCATAACATTGCTCTTTCTCTGTGTTACCTCTATTGTAGCGTAAAATTCCTAATTCTTCAATCAGAGATTGGTAAAGACAAGGCATTTGTGTTAGAATAGAGGAAAGTAAATTTCTATAAGAAGGGGATAAGATGACAAACCTATCAACTGATTTGCATGATGTTGAAAAAATCATTGTGCTTGACTACGGTAGCCAATACAATCAGCTTATTTCACGTCGCATTCGTGAGATTGGTGTCTTCTCAGAATTGAAGAGCCATAAGATTTCTGCTGATGAAGTTCGTGCAATCAATCCAGTTGGGATCGTTCTTTCAGGCGGACCAAACTCTGTATACGAGGAAGGTTCTTTTGATATCGATCCTGAAATTTTCGAACTCGGTATTCCAATCCTTGGGATCTGTTACGGAATGCAATTGTTGACCCATAAATTGGGTGGGAAGGTTGTTCCAGCAGGTGACGCTGGTAACCGTGAATATGGTCAATCTGAACTCAGTTTGACAGAATCTTCTGCTCTTTTTGCTGGTACACCAGACAAGCAATTGGTCTTGATGAGCCATGGAGATGCTGTTACAGAAATTCCAGCTGACTTTATCCGCACCGGTACTTCTGCTGACTGTCCATTCGCATCCATTGAAAATCCTGATAAGAAAATCTACGGAATCCAATTCCACCCTGAGGTTCGTCACTCTGTTCATGGTTATGATATCTTGCGTAATTTTGCCTTGAACATCTGTGGGGCTAAAGGCGATTGGACCATGGATAACTTTATCGACATGCAGATCAAAAAAATCCGTGAGACAGTTGGAGACAAACGTGTCCTTCTCGGTCTTTCAGGTGGGGTAGACTCTTCTGTTGTCGGGGTTCTCCTTCAAAAAGCGATTGGTGATCAATTGATTTGTATCTTTGTAGACCACGGTCTTCTCCGTAAAGGGGAAGCTGACCAAGTCATGGACATGCTTGGTGGTAAATTTGGTTTGAATATCGTCAAAGCAGACGCTGCTAAACGTTTCTTGGATAAATTGGCCGGTGTATCTGATCCTGAACAAAAACGGAAGATAATCGGTAACGAATTTGTCTATGTCTTTGATGATGAAGCAAGCAAGCTAAAAGATGTAAAATTCTTGGCACAAGGAACGCTTTATACAGACGTGATCGAGTCAGGTACAGATACTGCTCAAACCATCAAGTCTCACCACAACGTGGGTGGACTTCCAGAAGATATGCAGTTTGAACTGATCGAGCCACTCAACACTCTTTACAAGGATGAAGTTCGTGCACTTGGAACTGAACTTGGTATGCCAGACCACATCGTATGGCGCCAACCATTCCCAGGACCTGGTCTTGCTATCCGTGTCATGGGTGAAATTACAGAAGAAAAACTAGAAACAGTTCGCGAATCAGACGCAATCCTTCGTGAAGAAATCGCTAAGGCTGGTCTTGACCGAGATATCTGGCAATACTTCACTGTTAATACTGGCGTTCGTTCCGTAGGTGTTATGGGAGATGGTCGTACTTACGACTATACGATCGCTATCCGCGCCATCACTTCGATCGATGGAATGACGGCTGACTTCGCTAAGATTCCATGGGAAGTTCTTCAAAAAATCTCAGTCCGTATCGTAAACGAAGTTGACCACGTGAACCGTATCGTCTACGATATCACAAGTAAACCACCTGCAACCGTTGAGTGGGAATAACAGAAGCAAATATGTTGCTGCTATAAAACCATTGAAAACAGTGGGTTTTAGTGATTAAATGGTGTAAAACACTCTTGAGTGATACTATTTTGATACTAAAAAGTTGAAATAGTACGTTCAAAAAGAAGTTGTTAAATTTAGGTGAATTGTTAAAAAAGCCTTCCACTGTTATGGTGGAAGGCTTTTTAAGAAATAGTGTGAAAGGTAAATTGGACCGAGCAGATGGACAATAAATATATCAAATTAAATATCTTTCCAATTATTGTTGAAGTACTATTTGTATTAGCATGCTTGCTATTTCAAGGATATTATATATACATCAATTTTTTGTTTTATATAATTTTAGCAATATATTTCTGGTTAGGAAAAGATTTTTCAATCAAAGAGTGGATAGCTTCTGTAAAAGGAGGAATTGCTTTTTGGAAACAGGTTATATTGACGATATTATTCTTTTGTCTTGCTTTCGTATTGACAAATATCTTAGAAAATATATTCCCATATCTTAGTACGGAAATGATTCTTGGGGTAGTGTAAAATAAGTTGTGTAAACACAAAAAGGAATAAATCCGTTATAGTAG
>CAUUAM010000116.1:0-4864 GCA_963543165.1 uncultured Streptococcus sp.
CACGGGCCATGGCTTCCATTACCTACCAAAATCTCTTTAAGATGTTTCGAAAGTTGGGAGGTATGACAGGAACTGGGAAGGTCGCTGAGGCAGAGTTTCTTGATACCTATGCCATGTCAGTGATCAAGATCCCAACCAATCGCAAGAAAATCCGTAAGGATTTGCCGGATGAAATCTACCAAACCTTGCCAGAGAAAATCGTGGCTTCTTTGGACTATGTGAAGAAAATCCACGAAAAGGGCAATCCGATTCTGGTCTTTGCCGGATCGGTTGAGATGTCGATTCTTTATTCGAATCTTCTCTTGCGCGAAGGGATCCCTCACAATCTGCTTAATGCCAATAATGCTCCTCGAGAGGCCCAGATCATTAAGGAATCAGGCCAAAAGGGAGCCGTAACCGTAGCAACCTCAATGGCCGGTCGGGGAACTGATATCAAGTTGGGACCAGGAGTAGCTGAGTTAGGTGGTTTAGTAGTTGTAGGAACCGAGCGGATGATGAACCAGCGGATTGACCTTCAAATTCGGGGGCGTTCAGGTCGTCAAGGAGATCCCGGTTTGACCAAGTTCTTTGTCTCTTTAGAAGACGATTTGATGAAAAACTGGGGGCCAGACTGGATCCAGGATACTTATCAAGACTATGATGTGGAAGAGCGAATTGGAGCAGCCAAGTCCCTGACCAAGCGCAAGTATAGAAACTTGGTGGAACGTGCTCAAAATGCTAGTGAAAGCTCTGGTCAGGCCAGCCGTCGGATGACGCTCGAATTTGCGGAAAGTATGAACATTCAGCGCGCTATTGTTTACGAAGAGCGCGATCGTTTGATTAAGCAAGAAGGTCGCTTGGATGATATCGTTGAAAAAGCGCTACGTTCCGTCTTTTCAAGTGTAGTCCATAAAAAAGAATACAAGGAACCTGTAGCTTTTTATCGCTATATTTTAGACAATGTCAGCTACCAAGTGGATCCTGAAAAAGCCCCCCAAACCTTCCGTAGTAAGAAAGCAAAAGAAAACTTCTTATGGGTGATTGCCCAAAGTGAACTCAAAGCCAAGTATGAGCTTTTAGGTACCGATGAGGTGATCGCACAGTTCCAACGCATGGCCATTCTAAAAGCCATCGATGAGAACTGGGTAGAGCAGGTAGACTATCTGCAACAATTGCGGATGGCTCTCTCTGGTCAATACACCAGTCAGAAAAATCCTTTGGTGGAATTTTTCCAAGAAGCCTACCAATCCTTTGATCGAATGAAAGAAGCGGCCAAAGAACAAATGGTCCGCAACCTTTTACTGAGTCGAGTAGAAATCAATAAAAAAGGGGAAATTGTCTTGCATTTCCCATAAAAGAGGACATTATGACAGTATACAATATCAACCTTGGAATCGGTTGGGCCAGCAGTGGTGTTGAGTACGCCCAAGCTTACCGTGCCCAGTTGTTACGCAATATCCATCAACCAGCTAAATTTGTTTTTATGGATATGATTCTAGCCGATAATATCCAACATTTAACAGAAAATATCGGTTTTAAAAATGATGAAATTATCTGGCTCTATAGCCATTTTACAGATATAAAAATTGCACCAACGACCTATACCATTGACCAGGTCTTAGCAGGTTTTGCCGGGAAACCGACGCGCGAAAAAGTCGATGGCAAGATCAAGCGCTTCTTTTATGAGGACCAGGACAACTTTTTGACCTGCTACTTGCGCTCTGAAAACAGTCCCTACGTCGAACGTTGCGAGTATGTGTCTAGAGGGATCTTGGTGAGAAAGGATTATTTCTCCTATACCCGCTATTGTACGGAGTACTTCATTCCCAAGAACAATCAAGCCAACTTGATTGAGCGCCGTTTTTACAATGAAGATGGGACGGTTGCCTACAGCATGCAGATGGCGGATGGCCGCGAAGTCTACCGTTTCCCAGATCGCTATCTGGTTGGTCGCCAAGAATTGATCCGCTACTTCATGCAGACTCTTCAATTGACTAAACAAGATCTGGTGATTTTGGACCGGGAAACCAATATTGGTCAGCCCATCTTTGAAGAAGCGCAAAAGGCCCGCCTGGGGGTGGTCGTCCATGCAGAGCACTTCAGTGCCAATAATGTTGACGATCAGTATATCCTATGGAATAACTATTACGAGTACCAATTTACCAATGCAGACAAGGTGGACTTCTTTATTGTTGCGACCGACCGTCAAAAAGAAATCTTGGCGGAGCAATTTGCCCAATACACCAACCATCAGCCTGCCATCTATACCATTCCGGTTGGGAGTCTTGCAAGCTTGCCACAAAACGAAAATCGCACGCCATTTTCTATGATTACAGCCTCTCGTTTGGCGACAGAAAAACATATTGACTGGTTGGTGCGAGCAGTGGTTCGGGCCAAAGAAGAATTACCAGAATTGTCCTTTGACATCTATGGAAAAGGTGGAGAAGAAGGGAAGTTACGCTCTCTGATTGATGAATTGGGGGCGGCAGACTACATCCACCTCAAAGGGCATGCCAATCTAGAGGAAATTTATAAGAACTATGAAGTATACCTGTCAGCGTCGACCAGCGAAGGCTTCGGTTTGACCTTGATGGAGGCGATTGGTTCTGGCCTTCCGATTATCGGTTTTGATGTTCCTTATGGCAATCAAACTTTTGTCACAGAAGGAAAAAATGGCTATCTCATTCCACCATCAGCAGACCAAGTGGTAGACCATATCGCATCTGCCTTTGCTGAAAAAATCATCCAGCTTTACAAAAAAGATGATCTAGCCAGCATGCGTCAAGCATCTTATGCGCGTGCAGAAGACTTTTTGACCAGCCGAGTAGAAGAAGCTTGGACACAATTGATAGAAGAGGTGACACATGCTGAACGTATTTGATAGCTATTCTCGTGAAAGCCAAGACCTGCTCCACTCCATGAAAGAGTCTGGCTTTGACCATCCGACCGTTGTTTTGGAGCCAAATGGTTTCTTGCCCGATGGTGTTGAATCACCATTCATCTATTTCTTGGGCCAACCAAAAGGGGAGAAGCGCGGACGCTACTTTAATGAAGTTCCGGTTCCTGATTTTTGGGAAGTTTCTGGGGATAACAGTACGGGGAAAGTGACCTACTATGGTCAAGAAAAGGCTCGGATTGCTTACCATGCAGCTTCCTATAAACGCATCGTTGAGCGCTTAGAGTGGTTGGATGACAAGGGACAAGTGGTCATGATCGAGCGCTATGACCAATATGGTCGTAAGATTGCTGTGACAACCTGTGGCGATCAAGGCCAGCAATTGGTGACCACTTATTTTGAAGGGGATATCGAGCGCTTGACAGAGAATCACCAAACAGGGGATTTGATCTTAACCTTGGACCATCAACCCATGCGAATTTTCAAGAATCGTTTAGAATATTTTGTCTTTTATCTCGAGCATCGTGGTTTTAATTTGGATGGTTTGGTCTACAATACCCTTGCTACCTCCTTTAGCATTAGTCTTCAGTTGGGCAATAAAGGGATCAAAGGGCGCGACGTCTTGGTTTGGCAAGAACCTCTTCATGACAGCCTTCCAGGCAATATGCAGTTGATTCTCAATAGCCCAGAAATCCGAACCAAGAAGATCTTGATTCCACAAAATGCTACCTACCATCGTGCTCTCCAGTTGACCCCACAAGACCAGCATGCCTACTTTGGTCCTCTTGGCTACTTGTATGATTTCAAGGTGAAAGACGATATCCGTAAAGACGCCTTTGTCTTGACTAATTCGGATCAGATCGAAGCTTTGACCTACCTAGTAGAGAACTTGCCGAATGTGACCTTCCGTGTGGCGGCTTTGACAGAGATGTCTGCCAGTCTCTTGTCCATGGTCCGCTATCCAAATGTGGTCTTGTATCAAAACATCAGCCAGGAACGGATCAAAGAATTGCTCAGAGTTTCGAGTATTTATCTAGATATCAATCACTATGCAGAAGTGCAAGGAATTGTCCGCAAGGCCTTTGAACACCAGCAAGTCATTCTTGCCTTTAGCCATACTCTGCATGACCGCCACTTCCTTGCGCAAGCTAATATCTTTGACCAAGGAAAAGAAGCAGATATGGTGGCTCGGATCAAGGAAATCTACCGATCAGTGGATAGCTATAGAGAAGCAGTGGCGCAACAAATTGCCCAATCAAGTAGTGTCGAGCCAGCTGTTTTCACAGCTCGCTTGCAAGAAGGGATAGGTGGACATAGTGAGTGATCGTAAGAAAGATTTATTTTACAAAGAAGTAGAAGGCCGGATGGAGTCTCTCAAACGCCGCCCTTCCGAAAAAGAAAAGACGACGCGTTCCGAAAAGATCAATGTTACCTTTAATGTGATCATTGGTTTGGTGATTTTGCTGGGAGTTATTTTTACCCTTTTGAGAGTGTTAGGAGGATAATATGGAAATGGTATTTGCGATTGGCATCGCCTTCCTCTCGTTGGCGCTAGTGGTCCTTATTACTCTGCAACCGCGTCAACAACAGTCCCTGTCAACAGATGCAACCAGTAACTTAGGGAAGCCAAGCTATTGGCGCTCCCACCGCGGGCTCAAGCTAGCAACCCTTGCCGTTAGTATCGTCTTTCTCGTATCTTTGTTTCTTTATATGATGGTCGTACAGGCCTAGTTTCTAATTGAAAGGATAAAAAGAAGTTGGCATTCCCCAACTTCTTTTAGAATGTAATCCACCTGTTTCTTACATAATGCAACCTAAATGATACTTAAAAAATTAAAGAGATATCAACTATTAGGCTCACTTAGACATCTATTGAAACTTTCCGCCGTGAGATAAGTGCTAGAAACATTCTTGTTTCTAGCACTCGGGAGTTTTGGAACTTCCTCGAAGTTCGCTGACGTCCGTACTCACCTAAGGAAAGTTTCTAAG
>CAUUAM010000117.1:0-4801 GCA_963543165.1 uncultured Streptococcus sp.
GGTTTCTGGGGATCTAAATTCTTTATCGGTTTCCTTCTTGGTATCGTCATCGGTATCATGGGTACGCCACATCCAGTTGCTGGCGTTGAAGATGCTAAAACTTGGGAATTGGTTATTAAAGGTTGGTTGAGCCTTGGTTTGACTGCCGGTGTCTGCTTGGAATTGTTCTCATTGATCGGTTCTTGGTTCATCGCTGCGGTAGAACCATTGTCACAAGGTATTACAAACGTTGCTACAAAACGTCTTCAAGGACGTAAATTCAATATCGGTTTGGACTGGCCATTTATCGCTGGTCGTGCTGAAATCTGGGCTTGTGCCAACGTACTTGCACCAATCATGTTGATCGAAGCAGTGCTTCTTTCTAAAGTTGGAAACGGTATCTTGCCACTTGCAGGGATCATCGCAATGGGTGTGACTCCAGCCCTCTTGGTTGTAACTCGCGGTAAATTGATCCGCATGATCATCTTCGGAAGTCTTCTCTTGCCACTCTTCCTTCTTTCAGGAACTTTGATTGCCCCATTTGCAACTCAATTGGCTAAGAGTGTTGATGCCTTCCCTAAAGGAGTAGCATCTACTCAATTGATCACTCACTCAACTCTTGAAGGACCAGTTGAAAAATTGCTCGGTTGGACAATCGGTAACGCAACATCTGGTGATATCAAATTGATCCTCGGTGTAGTTGTCTTCTTAGCCTTCTATATCGGAATCTTTGCTTGGTACAGAAAACAAATGATCAAACGTAATGAAGAATATGCAGCAAATGCAAAATAATCATTAGATGTAGTTTGAAAACTGACACCATATCTTTTGTAGATATGGTGTTTTTATCTTAAAAAAATGTTCGAAAATAAACAATTTAATGTTGACTTTCGTTCGAAATAGGTGTAATATAATATCAAAAGTAAGAAAATGTTTCTTTGTGAAAAAATAACAACAGAAATATTGATGAACCGAACAAAAGGAGGACAGGATATGTCTATTGTAATTGGTGCAGATGCTGCAGGATTAAGATTAAAAGATCTCGTAAAAGACTTTCTTTTAAAAGAAAATTTCGATGTTGTGGATGTAACCGCTGAAGGTCAAGATTTTGTAGATGTGACATTGGCAGTTGCGAGCGAAGTGAATAAAAACGATCAAAATCTTGGAATCGTGATTGATGCTTATGGTGCTGGTCCATTTATGGTGGCAACGAAAATCAAAGGGATGGTAGCTGCAGAAGTTTCAGATGAACGTTCTGCTTATATGACACGTGGACACAACAATTCTCGAATCATTACCATGGGAGCTGAAATTGTTGGGGATGAATTGGCCAAGAACATTGCCAAAGGCTTCGTCAATGGGAAATACGACGGTGGTCGTCACCAGATCCGTGTTGATATGTTGAATAAGATGTGCTAATGAGAGGAGAATTCAAATGAGAATTGCAATTGGTTGTGATCACATTGTGACAAATGAAAAAATGGCTGTTTCTGATTTTTTGAAATCAAAAGGATATGAAGTGCTCGATTTTGGGACCTATGACCATACACGTACCCACTATCCCATCTTTGGTAAGAAAGTCGGTGAAGCCGTAGCAAGTGGCCAAGCAGATCTTGGTGTTTGTATCTGTGGTACTGGTGTTGGGATTAACAATGCGGTGAATAAAGTACCTGGTATTCGTTCAGCCTTAGTTCGAGACATGACAACAGCTCTCTATGCCAAAGAAGAACTCAATGCCAATGTCATCGGTTTTGGTGGTAAGATTACTGGTGAATTACTCATGTGCGATATCATTGAAGCATTCATTCATGCTGAATACAAACCAACTGAAGAAAATAAAAAATTGATCGCTAAGATCCAACATGTGGAAACCCATAATGCTCATCAAGCGGATGCTGATTTCTTTACAGAATTCCTTGAAAAATGGGACCGTGGTGAATACCACGACTAAGAGGTGACGTATGATATTAACGGTCACGATGAACCCATCGATTGATATCTCTTATCCTTTGGATCGTCTCCAATTGGATACTGTCAATCGGGTATCAGAGGTGAGTAAAACAGCTGGTGGGAAAGGTCTCAATGTTACCCGTGTACTTTCTGAGATAAAGGATCCAGTGGCAGCGACTGGCCTACTTGGTGGTCGTACGGGGCAATTCATTCTCGATCATTTAGGAGAAGGCATTGAAGAACGCTTCTATGAAATTGCAGGAGATACGCGAAACTGTATCGCTATCCTTCATGAAGGCAAGCAAACAGAAATCTTAGAAAAAGGACCGACCATTTCTGAGGAGGAAGGCCAAGAGTTCCTTGATCATTATCGTCACTTGCTTGACCAAGTGGAAGTCGTTGCTATATCAGGAAGTCTTCCTGCAGGTTTGCCAGTCGATTACTATGCTAGTCTAGTCAAGATTGCAAGAGAAGCTGGAAAACCGGTCGTGCTCGATTGCTCCGGTGCTTCTTTGGAAGCAGCGCTTCAAGCAGCTATCAAGCCTACGGTCATTAAGCCAAACAACGAAGAGTTGTCTCAGTTGTTAGGAAAAGAAGTAAGCAAGAATGTGGAAGACTTAAAAGAAGTCCTTCAGGATTCTCTCTTTGATGGCATCGAATGGGTGATTGTATCACTTGGAGCAAATGGTACGTTTGCGAAGCACAAAGATGTCTTTTATAAGGTGGATATTCCTAAAATCGATGTGGTCAATCCAGTCGGATCTGGAGATTCTACTGTTGCAGGGATTGCATCTGGACTCTACCACCATGAGAGTGATGCAGATTTGCTCAAAAAAGCAAATGTGCTTGGAATGTTAAATGCTCAAGAAGCAAAAACAGGACATGTCAACATGGGGCACTATGATGCCTTGTATCAAGAATTAATCGTAAAAGAGGTATAAGATGGTATTAACAGAACAAAAACGCAAGTATATGGAACGTCTCAGCACAAAAGATGGTGTCATTTCAGCTTTGGCCTTTGACCAACGTGGTGCTTTGAAACGTTTGATGGCTAAATATCAAGATACAGAACCAACAGTCGCACAAATGGAAGAATTAAAAGTCCTTGTAGCGGATGAATTGACAAAATATGCTTCATCTATGTTATTGGACCCAGAATATGGTCTGCCTGCTACAAAAGCCTTGGACAAAGATGCTGGTCTCTTACTTGCCTACGAAAAAACAGGTTACGATACATCAAGCACCAAGCGTCTTCCAGACTGCCTCAACCTTTGGTCAGCAAAACGCATCAAAGAACAAGGCGCAGATGCTGTGAAATTCTTGCTCTACTATGATGTAGACAGTGCAGATGAACTCAACCAAGAAAAACAAGCATATATCGAACGCATCGGTTCTGAATGCGTTGCAGAAGATATTCCATTCTTCCTTGAAATCTTGGCTTATGATGAAGGAATTGCGGATGCTACGTCAGCTGAATATGCGAAAGTGAAACCTCGGAAGGTGATTGAGGCTATGAAAGTCTTCTCAGATCCTCGTTTCAATATCGATGTCTTGAAAGTGGAAGTTCCAGTCAATGTGAACTTTGTGGAAGGATTTGGAGAAGGAGAAGTTGTCTATAGTCGTGAAGAAGCAGCTGCTTTCTTCAAGGAACAAGAAGAAGCAACCAACCTTCCATACATCTACCTCAGTGCCGGTGTATCTGCAAAACTCTTCCAAGAAACGTTGGAATTTGCTCATGAATCTGGTGCGAACTTCAACGGTGTTCTTTGTGGACGTGCGACATGGGCAGGTTCAGTAGAAGCTTACATCAAAGATGGAGAAGTAGCTGCTCGTGAATGGCTTCGGACAGAAGGCCGTCAAAATATCGAAGAATTGAACGCAGTCTTGGCTAAAGTAGCAACACCTTGGACAGAACGCGTTTAAGATTCAAATGATGATTGCCTCCTAAAGCAACAGTTAGAACATTGGAAGAAAGAAATTCCTTCCAATGTTCTTCATTATTTTAAGGTCTTGTTTATTTTTTATAAAAAATGTTTAAAAATTTTCGCTGTAAGGGTTTACAAAATAAAAAGTTTATGATAGAATAAGTTTATAAGTTGAATAGCAGTGAGCGTTACTAAGTTAGATTAGGCGTGACCACAAGTAGACTGAACAATTGGTGTAGGCTAGTTTTTCAGTTGCTTCGTGGTCATTTTTATTTGCTTTTAACAAATTTTACAAAGGAGAGCCTCATGTATCGTATTATCCATCCAATGAACAATAATGTTGCTTTGGTTCAAAATGAACTACAACAAGAGTTGATTGTTATTGGGAGTGGGATTGCTTTTGGGAAAAAGAAAAATGATCTAGTCGCTGATGATAAGGTCGAAAAAGTATTTCGTTTAAACACAGATGAGTCAAGAGAAAACTTTATGGCCCTTCTAAAGGATGTTCCTCTTGATTTCATTACAACTACTTATGAAGTGATTGATACCTTGTCTAAGAAATATGCCTATCCTGTTCAAGAATATATCTATGTGACATTAACAGATCACATCTTTTGTTCTTACCAGGCAGTTCAACAGGGAAGATACAAACACAGTGACCTTCCTGATGCGTCTGCTATGCATCCAATTCCCTATAAAATCGCAAAAGAAGCGATTGAGATCTTTCGAAAGCGACTCTTGAATCAATTTCCTGACGATGAAGTGAATCGCATCGCTTATCATTTCATTAATGCACAAGGGGAAATGATTCATGAGCAAGATCCAGATGTCCAGGACCGACAAGTTATTTTGAAAGCTGTAGAAGAAAAACTAGCTCAAAATGGGTTGAAACGGAAAGAAGAAAACAGTCATTTCTATGATCGCTTTATGATCCATCTCAATTATTT
>CAUUAM010000118.1:0-4764 GCA_963543165.1 uncultured Streptococcus sp.
TGGAACTTCCTCGAAGTTCGCTGACGTCCGTACTCACCTAAGGAAAGTTTCTAAGATGACTCTATCTACAATTTGAAAGAAGTTGGAGAATACCAACTTCTTTTTTTATCATGCTTCCTGCTCTTTTATGGTATACTGAAAGCGACAAAATGATTGGAGCTTCCGATGAAAAAGATTCCTTTAGCATTTTCAGGTTGTCTATTAGGTTTAGGTGGTGCTGGAAACCTTCTTGCAGACTCTCTGCCTGTTCTTGCCCATGCCTTTAGTCTGACAGGTTTGTTCTTCTGGTTTTTCTTTTTAGTCTATCATGCAATTCGCTGGCAAGAAACCAAGATAGAACTCCAACAGCCAGCCCTGTTATCTGGGATGGCGACCTTTCCCATGGCAGGGATGATTCTATCCACCTATCTTTTTCGCCTCTTTCCCGCCTTTGGAGGTCTATCTCAGTTGGTTTGGTGGTCAGCCTTTCTCTTGGATCTTTGCTTGATTCTTTATTTTACCAAGACCCATGTCATGGTGCGTCCAAGAGCCAATGTCACTCCGAGTTGGACCGTTCTCTATGTGGGCATTGCAGTAGCAGCCTTGACCTACCCCGTTGTAGGAATCAGAGAGATTGCTTATCTCGCTTTAGTGATTGGTTTTAGTTTGACCTTTCTTCTCTACCCAGTCATTTATTTTGATGGGAAAAAGCATCCCTTACCCAATCATCTGTTAGGGCAAGAAGGCATCTATTGTGCTCCCTTTTCTCTTCTTTTAGCTGCTTTAGTTCGAGTGGGGGGAGCAGGTCTTCCTTCTTGGATCTTACTGATCATGGTGCTCATCTCGCAAGCTTTTTATTTCTTTGTTTTGACGCGCCTTCCGAGAATGCTGAAAGAAGGTTTTCAACCTGCTTTTTCAGCCCTAACCTTCCCAACGGTCATCACAGCAACCTCTCTGAAAATGGCTCAAGGTCTGCTACAACTTCCTTTCTTGACAGGTCTCGTATGGATGGAAACTCTACTGTGTCTCTTGATTTTAGTTGCAGTCTTAAGGGGGTATGTGGTTTATCTTAGAGATTAGGACGGTATCCTTTTTCGTTGAAACCTTGTCTTGATTATGGTAAGATGCACTATACGATTTGTCGTGCTCTAGGAAAGGTATCTATGAAAGTAATTAAAGAAAAGCTCTCTCTGCTTTATCCCCTCTTTCTACTCTTGTTTTATTTTTATATCCGGCCCCAATTTCGTCCTTTGGCCCAGTACGTCTCTAATAGCTTAGCGAGCGCAAATAGTTATTATTGGACCTTATTTGGACTGGAGGCCCTCTATGCAGCCTTTACAGGATTTTTGGTCTACCGTTTTTCCAAGAAGTCCCAGTTTTCATGGAGGAAGAACCCGCTTCAATCTTTGCTAGAAGCTGTCTTTGCGGCCTGTTTGGTCTATTGGCTGGACTACTTTATCAGTGGTTTTGTTCAAGGACGGGCAGCTGTTTTGAGTCTCTTTCCTCGGGAAATCAGCCCGACAGGGGTGGTCATCCTAGTGGTCGCGATGGTGATTGTCCGACCGGTGACAGAAGAGTTGATCTTTCGTGGGGCCTTGGTGAATGCATACTTTAAAGGTTGGCCAATCTATGCAGAGATTTGGCTCCCCGCCCTCATCTACAGTGGCCTACATTTTCTCCATAGTCCCTTTTCGCTAGGAGCTTTTATTATTTATCTCTTACCGAGTTTGATTTTTGGGATCCTTTATTATCGGAGCAAAGCGCTCCTTTCTCCGATTCTAGGTCATATCTTGCTCAATCTCTATTACACCCTGCCTTTGCTTTTATCCGTATTCCAGTAGCAACCGATTTCCTAAGGGAGATTGGCTTTTTTTGAAAATGTGGTATAATAAGAATAAATTTAATAGAGGGAGTGGAGGTTTGAAAAAAAGCTACCGCGTCAAACGTGACAAAGATTTTCATGCTATTTTTAAAAGTGGTCAAAATGCTGCCAATCGGAAATTCGTTATTTACCGCTTGCGCAAAGACCAACCGCATTTTCGAGTCGGCCTGTCTGTTAGTAAGAAACTGGGAAATGCTGTGACTAGAAATCGCATCAAACGTTTGATTCGTCATGTTTTGATCAAACACCAAGCCTTCCTTACGTCTGATGATTTTGTCGTCATTGCACGTAGGGGAGTGGAGGAACTCGACTTCCATCAAGTAGAGAAAAATCTTGTACATGTCTTGAAATTAGCGCATGTCTACCAAGAAAGGGAATAATGTGAAAAAGAAACTGAAGTTAACTGGATTATTAGGAGCGGCCTTATTGTTCTTGACAGCTTGTGGGACATCTCAAGTGACAGCAGAATCAACAGGTGGTTGGGAACGCTTCGTCTACTTCTTTGCCGAAGCCATTCGCTTCTTGTCATTTGGCGGAAGTATCGGTGTTGGGATTATCGTCTTTACGATTGTCATCCGGACGGTCCTCTTGCCGCTTTTCCAATATCAAATGAATTCAACCCGCAAGATGCAGGAAATTCAACCCTTACTCAAGGAATTGCAAGCCAAGTATCCTGGCAAGGATCTAGATAGTCGGACCAAGCTTTCTGAAGAGATGCGGGCCCTTTATAAGGAAAAAGGTGTCAAAACATCTTCAGCCTTCCTTCCTCTCTTGATCCAGATGCCGGTCTTGATGGCCTTATTCCAAGCGCTGAGCCGTGTGGAATTCCTTAAAGTCGGTCGCTTCCTTTGGTTGGACCTTGGAGCGATTGACCCGACTTATATCTTGCCTCTTCTTGCTGCCATCTTCACATTTTTCAGCAGTTGGTTGACCAATAAAGCCATGCCAGAGCGTAATGGGAGTGCAACAACCATGATGTATGTGATGCCTGTGATGATTTTCTTCTTCGCCTTGTTCTCAGCCAGCGGGGTTGCTCTATACTGGGTAACTTCAAATGCTTACCAAGTCGCACAAACCTATCTCTTGAACAACCCATTCAAGATTATCGCAGAGCGTGAAGCAAAAGAGCAAGCGACTCGAGAAATGGAAAAACAAAAACGCCGTGCCTTAAAGAAAGCACAGAAAAAAAGAAAATAAGAAAGAGGTGGACATATGGTCCTATATACCGGAGCAACTGTAGAAGAAGCTATCCAAAATGGCTTGAACGAATTAGATATTCCCCGTATGAAGGCACATATTACGGTTGTGGCTCGTGAGAAGAAAGGTTTTCTTGGTTTATTTGGGAAAAAACCAGCCCAAGTAGAGATTGAACCGATTGCAGAAACAACAGTTGTCAAAGCCAATCAACAAGCTGTTAAGGGTGTGCCAGAAGAAATTAATGCGCAAAACGAACCGGTTAAGACCGTCAGCGAAGCAACAGTTGATCTCGGACGCGTTGTTGCAGCGATCAAAAAGGTCGAAGAAGAAGGAGAAGTTGTCTCTGAAGAAATCAAGACAGAAATCCTCAAACATGACAAAGAAGCAGATACTGTTCTTGAAGAAAAAGGGCATGAACATATCCTTGAGAAAGTCAAAGAACCAGTCGCAAAAGAATCGAATGAGTCTGATTTCTCAAACCTTGGTATCGAAGTAGAGGAAAACTACAATATCGAAGAAGTCGTCACAGATGTGACAGCCTATGTTCAAACAGTAATCGATGAAATGGATGTGGATGCGACCATCTCAAGTAGTCACAACCGCCGTACGGTCAATATGCAAATTGATACCAATGAGCCAGGACGTGTCATCGGCTACCATGGAAAAGTCTTGAAGGCTCTTCAACTCTTGGCACAAAACTATCTATATAACCGCTACTCAAAGAATTTTTACATTACCATTAATGTGAATGACTATGTAGAACACCGGGCGGAAGTTCTTCAAAGCTATGCTCAGAAGTTGGCAACGCGTGCCCTTGAAGACGGGCAAGCCCAACAGACAGATCCAATGTCAAACAGTGAACGGAAAATCATTCACCGTATCGTCTCTAAGATGGAAGGGGTTACCAGCTACTCTGAAGGGGAAGAACCTAACCGTTACGTGGTGGTAGACATTGAAGGATAATCTAGCGATTATTTCTGATGAGGGAGAGATGGGATTGAGCCTCTCTCTCTTTTTTTATTGGGTTTAGAAAGGAAACAGATGGCATTTGCAGCGATTCGAGAGTTTTTAAAGCTTCAAGGAATCAAATACCAGTCACCAGAAAAGGCAGGAGTACTAGCCCCAGAGATGGAGCAGTATCGTACACTAGTTCAAGTGGCTCGTAAGGAGTTTACAGAATTAGTCTCAGCCTTTCAGCAGCGTCACCCCTATTTGGAGCAAGATCGGACCAGTCAGTGGATGAACCAGGCTCAAATCTTGCGTCCTCATTTTTGGGCCTATCTAAAAGGAGAAGGGACGATGGCAGAGCCCATGTTTGCCTTGAGACTCTATGGAGACGCAGCTGATTTTGGTGTTTCCTTAGAGGTGAGCTTTATCGAGCGAAAAAAAGATGATCAGAGCCTTCAAAAGCAACACAAGGTTCTCGCCCTTCCAATTTCTCAGCCAGTCTATTATTTTGCCCAAGAAAATGGAGAGAGTCGAAGGATCGAAGGGACAGAAAAGAATCGTCACTCTCTTCTACAAGCAGTGGCAGATGGAGTCGTTCGCAAGGTTCTGGTCAAATACGACATTCCCCTAGTTGAGGCAGGATCTCTCGAGGCAGTCTTAGATCAACTCCAGAGCGCGATGACAGCACTAGAACCCTATTATCTAGCGACGCGTCAAGAATAGGAAGGTCTTGTCTAGCCTAACTTTGCAACAATTTT
>CAUUAM010000119.1:0-4666 GCA_963543165.1 uncultured Streptococcus sp.
TCCGACCAATCTATTTTGGCATGTTCTATTGCGTACTCAGCTTCTTCTTGAGTAAATCTTCTATATTCAACAAGTTTTTGTAATAACCTTTCCTTCGTAATCTTGCCACCGTTTGCATAAAATTCCGCTTGTTTCACAGCTTCCTCTTTCCAATCGAAATGACCTTGTTCTATGGCATAATCAGCCTCTTCTTGAGTAAATTTGTCAATATTTATAAGTTGCTCAACCAATTTTTCTTTCGAATAATGAAATTCTTGATATGATTTTGCCTTTAAAAGTGCTTGCTCTTTCCAGTCTATATTCAGCTTATTTAAAGCGTACTGTGTAGCATCCTCTGAATACCTGTCATACTTTGTAAGATAAATTTTAATTTGCTGCTGCGATAAATGCTTTTTTGACCAAGATTTAGCTTTTTCATATGCATATGTATAATCTGGATCTAGTAAAGTTGGAGGAAAAAGTCTATTTTTAAACATATTCATTAATGATTCTAAATCATCCTTATTTTTTTTATCACTTGAAGAAGCGTATTTTTGTTTTGATGATTCTAAATTATCCTTATTTCCATCACTTGAAGAAGAGTATTTTTGTACAGGATAAGTTACTTTTGTCCATGAATAACTCGAATGATTATGAGCTTCTTCATAAGCTTTAATATATCCATTATACATAAGAGCAAACACTCCTAGCAACAATCCAAAAATTGTAAAAATAAATATCAAAAATTTTTTCATAATGAATACCTTTACTTGCTTTTCTCCAATGGAATCCTTCATTCCTCTTGAGATACCTTCATTAGTATTATATCATGAAATATTCTTCATTTTTATTTACTAATGTAAAAGTGTAAAAGTCTTTATACTGGTAAATAAAAAAGTGACTGCAATAGTTCATCTGCAATCACTCGTTCCATTGTGAGATAAAAAATAACAAAGGATTATTTAATCTTGTGTTTGTTCATCTTTTCTTCAAAGATGTCTGTCATAATCTTACGTAACTCTTCTCTCTCTTTTTCAGGAAGGTCCCCTTGACGCTTAGCCACTGCATAAAGATCAGGGTATTGATTGGCTACACGCTCAACCGTCTTAGTCGTCGCATGCCCTCTGACAAAGAAAGGAATACGCTTGATCCATTCTTGCGGTACGAGAGCGAGCAGCTTCTTCGCTGCTTCCTTATCAGAAATCTCAGCTGTGCTCAACCCTTGGTTGATTTGTTCTTGTTCTTTTTCTGTAAAATCTTTTAAGTCCATATCAATCTCCTTAAATCTTTTATTTGTTTATCTAAGAACACATTTTACAACTATGTAGGGGAAAATACAACTAAAGGATTTCGGAATAGCGCACAAATGCGTCCATTCGATCTAGAATTATACATTCAGATCTTCTCTATAAATAACAAAGCCATTTGGCTGAATGATCAATCGATCATCGGAAATGCTTCCAAGACTGATCAGATCTGCCTGTCCGCTTTCTAGGACAAAGTCTTTCTTCGAGTGGTTAAAGTAGGCTTTGAGCCTGTCGCTTTCATATTGCCATTCTACTGCCAACACATCTGGCTCTACTTCTTCCAGACTCACTTTACCATGCTGGATTATGTCCGCTACCTCTTTTCGTAGCTGGATGAGCTCCTTCATAAAGTTCAGCATGTCATTGTCTGCTGACACACGCTCCCAAGGCATAACTCGGCGGCAATCTGGGTCTGGGCCACCGATAAGGGCCAGCTCCGTTCCATAGTAGATACATGGCGTCCCGCGTTGCAAATAGAGGAAGGCGAGAGCAGACTTGACGGACTGGAGATCACCTTTGGCCGTCGTCAAAATGCGCTCTGTATCATGCGAGTCCAAAAGATTAAACATAACCTCTGAAATCTGCTGCCTGTAGTACATAGACTGGCTATTGATCTCCCAAATGAAGCGCTGGGTCTCCTTATGCCCCCGCAGGAAATAATCCTTGATACTTTCAGAGAGAGGATAGTTCATAACGGCATGGAACTCATCGCCATTAAGCCAAGGTTGGGACGAATGCCAGATTTCTCCGAGGATATAGAGGTCCGGTTTCTTGGCCAAGACCGCCTTACGGAAATCTCGCCAGAATTGATGGTCGATTTCATTCGCTACATCCAGACGCCAAGCATCAATATCAAACTCTTCAATCCAATAAGTCGCAACCTTCAACAGATAGTCTTTCACCTCAGGATTAGCTGTATTGATCTTGGGCATATAGCCCGCGAAGGCAAAAGCATGATAAGATAAGTCACGACTATTCCACAAATTATCAGTCTCTACCGGGAATTCCTTGATGTGGAACCAGTCCTTGTATATCGAACTCTCCCCGTGTTTGAGCACATCCTGCCATTGGGGTGATTCATAGCCAATATGGTTGAAGACGGCATCCAGCATGATCTTCATTCCACGCGCATGAGCCTCCTTCACCAGCTGGCGGAAGGTCTCCTTATCTCCAAAATGCCGATCAATTTCAAAATAGTCAATGGTATCGTACTTGTGATTGCTAGGAGATTCAAAAATCGGGCAGAGGTAGAGACCTGTAATCCCAAGCTCCTGCAAGTAGTCCAAATGATCGATGATTCCCTGTAAATCCCCACCAAAGAAATCCAACATTGTAGGGGCAATTGACGCATCCCAAGGGCGGACACCTTCTGGTGAGAGGGCTGGATTTCCATTAGCAAAGCGTTCTGGGAAAATTTGGTACCAAACCGTCTGCGCCACCCAATCTGGAACAGCACAACCATCAATCTCATGGATAAAAGGAAGCTTAAAGCCGTTCATAACGAAGTCCAGGTTCTCCTTGGTGTAGGCGGCAACACCTCGGTCTCCGTACAAGATCTTCTCTCCCGCTGTATCCTCTAATTCAAAGAGGTACTGGATCCGGGCATGACGAACAGATACTGACACTTGCCAATAATCAAATAGGTCGTCTGTCGTCACCTTGTCCATTTCCTTGGTTGCCTCATAATGATCCTCGATAAAAATAAAAGGATCCCCATAGTGTAAGACAATCCGTTTGATATCCTCTTTCTTGGACCGGATGCGAATGTGGAGCTGGCCGTCCTTATAAAGATAGGCATACTCCGATTCAGGCCGGTGATAAATAGCTGTTAATTCCATCTGTCTCGTCTCCTACGTTACTCACTCTTTCATCAGTCATCAGTTTATGCAAACGATTACATAAAATCATTTACTAGTATACAACTTTAGAAAAAGGTTTGCAAGTTATCGGAGGAGATCATTCATAACTTCTAACTTTTTAAGATTGTATTGCACACAAAAAGCCCAGCATTTGGGCTTTCTCTTCATTTGAATAACTGATACTCATTCCTTAGTCGTATGCCTCTTTCCAAGACTTAGCGCTTGCTCTTCTGACATCTGAACAACCTTAGAAAAATTAGTATTGCGAGGCATGTTGTCCAAAGAATACCAATAAACATCCGCACTTCCATTTCTGGCCACATATACTACTGGAGCCAATTGACGACTTGGTTCTGTAGGCTCTACGGGTTGAACTGGCTGAGCTGGCTCTACTGATTGACTCGGTTGAGGAGCTTGACTTGGTTGGGTCTCGACAGGGGCACTTGAAGGTTGAGTTTGACTACTTGGCTCCGTTGGCACTAAGGATGGCTTGGCGGTTCCCTTCAGATAGTCAATGGTCGCATTCTTAGAGTAGTTATCCAAGGTAACGGTGGTAATCCCATAAGCATCTACTGATTCTTTTGGACTGCTTAGGTTTATACGGAGTAAATTACCTTCTTGATCAATTCCAACATACTGTAAGATGATTTGTCTTGGAATTAAATCATCACCAGTATAGACTGGGGTCACCTTGTAGTCTAACCAATAATGAGGGTGGGTGGCCAGCCAGCTATCGAGTCGTTTCTCGTAGTAGAGCATGCCCTCCACATTGCTATCCGCCGTCCCTTTATAATTCCCCGTATTGGTCCATGCAGTTAAGGGAACTAAATTTTTCCCATCATTAGACAAGCCACTAAATTGATAGCCGACCAGATGTCCTCTATGGAACAACCAGGCCTTCTTCCCTTTGTTTCCATAGGACATCTTATAATTATGCCAGCCAACTGGATTGTAGGTAAGCCGTGGCTCTCTTTTCTGTTTTGGTTCATCCTTATCTTGTAACTGTATATGAGCTGAAGTCGCACGACCTAAATGATCAAACTCACCTAAAACAAGTTGCTTGCTACCAGTAAAAGGTAGCAGGTTAAGACTTTGGTAATCGAATCCAGTTTGCTGAGCTTGAACTCCTTGAACAAAGGTTAAAGACATGAAAAACGCGACTATTCCAACGAAGATATTTTTCAAAAACCGTTTTGTAACCATAATAAACTCCCGTATTACTATCTAGTATTATTATAGCAGAAAAAAGCGGTTACAGACATAGAAGATAGGCAATTTCTTCTCCTATTTCAATTAGATTTTAAAATGAGTTTATTTTTACTTTAGATTTCTTTAGTGTATAAAATAAGGACTATTTTTTAAATACATAAAATGATACACAACTTTTCTAAATCAACTTATATTCATACCACTCTTCATCAACTTTCTGAAATCCCAAAGCCAAAAACATTCTTTGACTTTGAGTATTAAAACCCAATTTGTAAAATTAAGCTAGACAGAAAAAGCCATCTATGTTAGGCT
>CAUUAM010000120.1:0-4645 GCA_963543165.1 uncultured Streptococcus sp.
CCAAGGTATTCGTTGATGTAACGAGGTGTTTCACCAGCGGCTTCTTGGCGTTCACGTTCCGCTGCCAACTCTTCTTCAGTGACGTAAGATTTGTAAGCTTTTCCTTCCGCCAAGAGTTGATCGATGTATTTTTGGTAAAGTGGCAACCGTTCTGATTGGCGATAATTTTCGTGCGTCTCAGGGCTTTCATCCCAGTCCATGCCCAACCAACGCAGGTTTTCAAGCTGGGAACGCTCTCCGTCTTCGACATGACGTTTGCGGTCCGTATCTTCGATACGGATGATAAAGGTTCCACCATGGTGGCGCGCATACAAGTAGTTAAACAATGCTGTACGAGCATTTCCGATGTGTAGTAGTCCAGTTGGACTTGGTGCATAACGCACACGAATATCTTTTGCCATATTTCTCTCCTCTTATCTTGTTCGCTATTTCTAGCTCATTTTTCAATCGTTCCTATTATACCACAAAGAAAGCGGGACTGAAATGAATAAGTGACAATTCCAACTTTTCTTCCTATATAAGAAAAAGTCAGAACAAATGCTCTGACTCCAATCTTTTAGTAAACGAATACGGGCTAAATGCCGTTTGAAAAACGCAAGCTGTAATAGCAATGAATTTAAGACACAGTAGCTGATTGGATTCTTCTGTCGCTTTCCAAGCTCGGAAGAATACCTAATCAGCCTTGTGGGGGTAGGACAACGAAGCCTTCATAAATCATATTGCTTCTGTCCTACTCCCTATTTTGACTGTATCCGCTGCGCCCTTTGTATCTTAACTTAGTCGTTCTTCCAATTCAAAGTCGATTGGTAGGGTTTGTAAAAAGTGCTCCAACTCACGTTCCCAATAGAACCATTCGTGCTTGCCTGGACTATGGCTATAAGTGACATCCAAGCCTAATTTCTTTAATTCCTTCACTTCATACTGATTTGCTTCATAGAGGAAGTCCTGCTCTCCACACCAGATCCAGAGCTTGGTCTTTTTATCTGAAAACTTCTTGGCAGCCGTCTCTAGCGAATAGGAACTGGTCGTCCAATCTGCTAGATCCCCAAAGATTCCCTTCCAAAAGGCTGGTTGTTCCAAGTCATTGCTTTCAAAGTCTCTATCATGAAAACTAAGTGCTCCAGAGAAACTCGCAGCATGAGAGAAACGATTCGTCTTGAGGGCCAAGAGCATTGATCCATAGCCTCCCATGGATAGACCAGCAATAAAGGTTTTCTCTCGTTTCTTAGTCATATTCGGGAAGAAGCGAGAAAGAGTCTCTGGCAATTCCTCCGCAATGGCCGTGTAATAGTTGTATCCATACTGGGTATCTGTGTAGAAGCCATTATTGGTATTGGGTAGGACCACGATCAGATTGGTATTGCGCAGGATGCGCTCCACATTGGTCCGCTTCAACCAGGAATGATGATTGCCATTCATCCCGTGCAAGAGATAAAGGACAGGGATGTCTGTATCCGCTGGATCCTCCACGCGCGACGCATCGGGATAAAGGACGGACACCCCCCACTCCATCTTCAAGGCTTCTGAATAATACTCAATCTGCATAACTGCCATTTGCTTTCCTCTTTCTACTGTTAAAAACACTCGGCAAGCCTCCAGCCGCCAAGCGTTTCATTTTCTTCTATTTTATTTCACTTCCATCACGACTGGTAGGATTGCTGGACGACGTTTGGTTTGTTCAAATAAGAACTTAGATAAGTTGTCGCGTACCAAACCTTTTAACTCACCCCAGTCAAAGCTATCTTGTGTCAAATAGTCTTCAACACTTTGGTTGACCAAGTCGCAACTTTCACGAAGAATATCCCGGCTCTTCTTGACATAGACAAACCCACGAGTATGCACGCGCGCTTTGGAAATAATTTTCTTCTCTTTGCGATTCACCGTGATCGCCACGATAAAGATCCCGTCTTCTGACAAGACTTTGCGATCACGAAGGACGATATTGCCCACATCACCAATGGCATTCCCATCAATCATGACATCTCCTGCTGAGACACTACCGGCAGGAACGAAGTCACCCTTTTCATACTCCATCACCGTTCCGCGTTTTGGAATAAAGATATTTTCAGGCAAGATACCGACTTCCATCGCCACTCGTGCATGGGCATCCAACTCCCGGTACTCCCCTTGGATTGGGAAGAGATATTTAGGACGAAGAAGGTTGATCATCAACTGCAAGTCCCGTGCGTTTCCGTGACCAGACACACGCAAATTTGATGTGATCAATTTAACAATTCCACCGGATTGGTAAATCATATTTTCCACACGCGCTACCACCGCTTCTTTTGCAATAGATGGTGTAGTGACGATGTAGACCAAGTCCCCATCTTTGATTTCCACATAACGGTGGCGGCCGATAGACATCTTACGCAAACCATTGATCGGTTCACCCATCCGGCCTGTTTCCAAAATAATCAATTCATGATCTTCAAACCGGCTCATTTCTTTTGGCTTGATCAAGAGTTTTTCATTAGCAAGAGACAATTTGTTCAAACGAATGGCTGTACGGACAATGTTTTCCACATCAAACCCTGTCAAGACCACCCGGCGACCAGTCTCAGCTGCAGCATCAAAGACCTGCTGGATCCGAGAAAGGTTGCTGGCTACCGCTGCTACGATGACACGACCATCCCAGTCTGCAATCGTATCTAAGATGGCATCGCCCACTTCTTGCTCACTGGCAACTTGAATCTTGCTATCTGCATTGGCCGAGTCACTCAAGAGAGCGAGCACGCCTTCACGTCCAATCTCAGCTAGGCGAGCAAAGTCCGTCGCATAAGACTCGCTAGCAGTTTGGTCAAATTTAAAGTCTCCTGTGTAGACAATATTGCCCTCAGGAGTGCCAATCACAATCCCGATACTTTCAGGGATGGAGTGAGTAGTTTGAAAGAAAGATACGACGGCATCGCCAAAATCAATCTCAGAATTTTGATCGATGACATGGAAGTCGTTGAATTTCTTAACACTGTCATTGCTTTTGACAAAGAGTTTAGCCAACTCGATGGTCAACTCTGTCCCGAATACAGGGACTTTTGCTTCAGCCAAAAGATAAGGCAAAGCCCCGATGGCATCCGCGTGACCGTGGGTCAAGAAAACACCCGCAATACGGTCCTTATTTTCAAATAGATAATCCATGTTGGGGATGACGACATCCACCCCAAGTTGCTCATTTTCTGGATACTTCAAACCTGCATCCAAGACAAAAATTGAATCGTTCACTTCGGCAACGTAGAGATTTTTTCCATTTTCTCGAACACCGCCAAGAGTGACTAATTTAATACTACTCACTGTTGTCTCCTTTAGTGTGATTATTTTAATACTTACGGTCCTTGGTCACCCAAGTCGAATTACAGCTTTGCAAATACTTGCATATCCACTCTATTATACAATTTTTTTCTCTTTTTTTCAAAAAGCTTTCCACGGCAAAAAAGTCCTCTCATCTAAAATAGATGAGAGGACTTCTAGGCGCCTATTTTTAGGGGGAAAAGACCCTAAAAATGATAATCTCCCCGTTTATTTTCAATGATCCGCATAGCCGCCTTGATCACATGGAACTTACCCAACAATTCCTCTAGGCGCTGACTATTTCGTTCGCTCAATTGGCCGTTTTTGACCGCTTGGGAAAGGCGATAAAAGTCATCCAAATCCTCCCCAATGTTTTCAAACAGCTCCTTTGCTTCCTTGAGTCGATAGCGATTGACCAAGTGGTTCATGTCTTTTTTGAAAGAAGTGACATTGCTGTCGTGAATGTCCGTATAAGCTTCCTCTTCTTCCTTAGACTCATGGTAATTAACCGCCTTAAAACAGGTGATAAATTCCCGACTTTTGATATTGCAGACAAAGATGACACCATCACTAGCCACATAGGCTTCTGTATTAGCTGGTTGAACCACATTACTATCATAAGGAGAGAGGGAGGGGAGGTGTTGGTTAATCCACCTGTTCAGGTGCTGATCATCTACTCCAAAGCGCTCAAAAGCTCTTTGCCGAAAATGGTCACGACAACTATATTCTTGCGCATACGACAATCCCATACTCTCACCTCCTCCTGGGTATTTTATAAAAAATGGCCTCCAGTCTTACGGGACTAGAGGCCTGGTCTGCTTCGCTGACTTGGTGCAATTAACCTATTGGCTAACAAAACAATGTTTATGATGTTGATTTCATTTAATAGTATTTGTGTAAAATACCAGAGGTTTTCTTTGCTATCCCAAATCTAAATTTATGAGCTTTCGACTGGACGCATTGAAGTTTGAAAACCTTTATAAAAAGCTTCTACCTACTATTTCCACGTTTTCTTATGTCTCCGGACAAACTAAGCAGGTTCGCCCGACCGTCCAACCGATCCGACACACACGACATAACTGCTCTTTTACGATAAGAGCATGAACAGCTATCAGCAAAACAGGCCTAAAACGAAGTAACCTAAATACTATTTCGATAAGGCATTGGTATCAATCCCTTCTTCATCTTTCTAACTATATTATACTCACCTACCTGAGTAATTGCAAGCGATTTCAGCTGAAACTAGTTCCTATTTTTATGCGGTTTTATAGATGATTTAAGAAAAAGAAAAAGCTAGAGAGCAAGGTCTCTAGCTTAGCATGTAGACAAACTAATTCTACATAAAACAATCTAAGTGATA
>CAUUAM010000121.1:0-4641 GCA_963543165.1 uncultured Streptococcus sp.
AAAATTAGCTCATTTTTTAAAAATCATTACGAATAATATAAGTGAGAGGGAAATATGACTGATAAAAAACAACGATTTGTACTATTATTCTTACTGACTTTGTTTCTAGGAGGTTGCAGTCTTTTTACGGATAAAGCTTCTGAGAGAAGGGAAATGATTCAGATTGCAGAAAGCACGAAAATGGAGCGAGCGATAAAACACTTGTTAATCAGTATCGATCCTAAAGCTTTCACTTCAGAAGGAGTCATTCACTCCTATACCCTGATAAAAGGTAAATTGGAATACAACCCAATGGGAGGCATGAATGTCTATCTCGTTATCAATGGCGATAAAAAGTTAACGATCGATACGACTATTCAAATGGAAGATTCAGGACAGTTCAAAGCAGGTAGTTACGGTATTTCAGCAAAATTAGATGATCTGTTAAGTAAAGTAGAAGAGATTGGAAAATAGACTCATTTAGGTAAATAGAAACATTTCTGGATCAAAACCAATATGTTACATTAATAGCTAGTGCTTGTAACGATTTGGCAATATTTTTTAACAAAAGTAACATTTCAGGTATGAATAGAATTTTGTATAATAAATTTTAAGAAAACTAGAGAAAGAAGCGGGAAGAAATGAAAAAAAGTAAATTTATTGTGTTGATAATGGTAGTATTTAGCCTGAGCTTAGGGGGATGTAGCTTTTTAAATGGACAATCTGCCAAGAAACAAGAAATGATTCAAATCGCAGAGAGTAAGAAAGCAAAAGATGTGATTGAAAATTTATTAAGGCAAGAAGATCCAAATGCATTTACAGATAAAGGAGTTATAAAAAGTTATAAGATAAATGAAAATTCATTAAAGTATAATCCAATGGGAGGATTAATAATAAAAGTTATAATCAATGATGATAATAACCTAACAATTACAACAACTTTAACAGAGGAATCAGATGGCAAATTTGAACAAAATGGTTATGTCATCTCAGGAGAATTATCAGATGAATTAAGAGGTAAATAATGGCTTTTGATAAATCATTTTCAGATGAAATAAAGAAAGAAATTGCGTATAAAGAGTATGAGATAGAAAGCTATAATCAAGATGTACGATTGAAAACTGGAGAATACATTGGTAATGTCGCCCATATTTATGATAATGTAAATAACAATGAGGAGCAGGTCTTCGTTCTTACTAATAATGGCCAAGGCGCGCAACAAAAAGCGGTCCCCTATTCTGCTTCTGATGAAGATCGCGCCCAAATCCATGATGTGACAGTTTTGATGAAGGGATCTGAAACTGAAATAAGTACACAAAAATTACTTCATGATACATTTACAGATTGGGTAGGGACAGATTTGCCAGCAGCTTCCAATATTTTGAACCCTGGTGGTGCAAGCGAGTATGCAACAGAATATGCGAAGAATTATGCACGAGATAAGGCTAAGGATTCTTTTAATAATACTGTTGAAACGATTGAAGATGCGATTCTTCCTACTTCTGTAATTCTTCCGCCGGAGGCCACGCCTTTTGGCCGGTTTATGCAAAAAGTGCTGGATAATCCTGTCAGCAATTTCGTACAAGAAAAGGCATCAGATGTGGTCGGCTTTTTTGCAGAAAGAACAGCCGAAGAACAGGTTAAATTTCCCACTTTAATAGGAGCTGCTTTTTTAAAAAAATACAATGACGAAAATGGGACATTTCCGCCTCCGCAATTCAAAGATGCTGCAACTCATTTGAAAGAGGTTATCCGAAAATACCCCAATGCTAAGATTGATCTATATGGTCACTCTCTGGGGTCAATGGATATTCAGTATGCTCTTGCCTGCTTGACGGAAGAGGAAGCATCTCACATTGGGACCGTACATCTGTACAATGGTCCTAATGTCTATTCAATCTTAACACCAGAGCAAAAAGCGCGTATAGATGCTCTGAAGTATAAAATTTACAACCATATTGACCATAAAGATCTGGTTAGCTTAGGCTATCCGGATTCTGGAAGTAAGGGAGCTAGTGGCATTGTCAAACATCTCAAAACGAACAATTTGAAAAATACGGGCCTGCAGCACATGATGCATGGCTATATCTATGATAAGAATGGGAATTTGGTTCTTGAAAAGGGAACGGAAGCCATTACTCGGAAGGAAATCATTGAAGAACGAATGAAGGTTTACTATCGCCTAAAAGATAAATTACAAAAAACAGGTGGTGGACTGAGCTCAAGTGAACGGATCTATCTTGATGCTTTGCAGGCGCGCTTGGCTTCTGATGAGCTGATTCGAGTAGTGGATGAAGGGCTGGAGCAAGCTCAGAAATCTAAGACACAACTGGATACGGATTTAGAAGCTTTGGAGAAAGTCTTACAGACCGTTCCAAAAGGCTTCATTCTCAATCTTGCGGAAGTAGAAGAGGCCTATGCACAGGCTGGTGCGACAAGGCAAACAGTTGTCACTGAAGTAAGAGAAAAATTCGGCAACCGTTTGGCTACGTATCAGTCCTTATCGAATGAATTCCATGCTTTAAACGAGCAAGTGAATGCAGGAATTGAGCTCTTAAAAACCAAAGATCAAGAAATAGCAGGAGAAATGAACCAGTGGGAACAACTAGCTTATTAATGTCATCTACTCTTTCGAAAAAGGAAAAGAAACTGGATCACTTGGAAAGAGAATTTCAAAAAGCGCGCTTGGAGCTAGATGAAAAGCGTTGCTTAATAGAAAGAAAACAGCAGCTCTTCACCCAGATGCTGGAAGAAGAGTATACGATGGCAGCTTCCTTTTTACAAAAGCAGGAGGTTGATAGCAGTTGTGAATGGGAGTCCCTCCATCGCTGTATAGAAGAGTATGATCTCGAAGCTAGAGATGCAGCGCAAGTAGCCATAAAACAGATCGACACTGAAGAAGAGAATTTATGGCAATCCTACCGTAAAGAGAGATGCCAGTTGGAAGAGAAAATTGCACAAGATAAAGTTTCATAGTATGGAAGAGGAGGAAGTATGGGTGATAGTTCTGTCAAAGATTTCTTTGATTTAGATATGAAAGATAAAATGAGGATCATCGAAAGCAGAAAGAAATTGGAAAAAGAATTAATACGGGTTGTCTATGCCCCCATTTTATTGACCTGCAAGGCAGGAGTCGAGAAACGCTTCAATGATGAATTGACTGCGATTGCAACAGTAGCTGAAGAAGACGTTCAGGTAGTCGGAAAGCAACTAGACCAATCCATGGTGGGTCAATTTGCTAAAAATGTACAGACGGCTATTCAAGAAAAAGCTGGGAAATTTAAATCTATCTAGCCGAAAACTTCTATAAAATGTGGAATCTGGAATGACATCCAGATTTTTTTATGAATTTTAAAAATTATGTAAAAAAGTGTTGACAAAGAAATTCGTCTGCGTTATAATAATTTATGTAAACAAAAAGAGGTTGGAAAATCTCAAGAGTTTACGAGATCAATAGTGGAAAGGAGATGGTAATATGCTATTTCCAGAATTAAGACAACTAATTGATAAAAGGGAAAATAGAAACTGTTAGCCTGCAGGGCTATTATTAAATCAATGAATTAAAATTATGTAAACAACCAAACAGCAGCCAATTGGTCTGCTAATTTTCAAGAATGAATTAAAATTATGTAAAACGAGGTAACAACTATGAACAACAACTTTAACAATATGGATGATCTTTTCAATCAACTAATGGGGAACATGGGTGGTTTTCGTTCTGAAAGCCGTCGCTACATGATTAATGGTCGTGAAGTGACACCAGAAGAATTCGCTATCTACCGCCAAACTGGTCAACTTCCAAATGAAGGAAGTGAGCAAGTGCAACACCAGCAAGGCAAAGGAATGAAACAAGATGGAATTCTTGCAAAACTTGGTCGCAACTTGACTGAAGAAGCGCGTGAAGGAAAATTGGATCCAGTCATCGGACGCAATAAAGAAATTCAAGAAACGGCTGAAATCTTGTCTCGTCGTACCAAGAACAACCCTGTCCTTGTAGGGGATGCCGGTGTTGGTAAAACAGCAGTTGTAGAAGGTTTGGCGCAAGCTATTGTGAACGGGGACGTTCCAGCTGCCATCAAGAACAAAGAAATCATCTCTATTGATATTTCTGGTCTTGAAGCAGGGACTCAATACCGTGGTAGCTTTGAAGAAAATATTCAAAATCTGATCCAAGAAGTCAAAGCAATGGGGAATGTCATCCTCTTCTTTGATGAAATCCATCAAATCCTTGGTGCAGGTAGCACAGGTGATGGTCAAGGATCTAAAGGTCTTGCGGATATCTTGAAACCTGCTCTTTCACGTGGTGAATTAACCGTGATTGGGGCAACTACTCAAGATGAATACCGTAACACTATTTTGAAAAACGCTGCCCTTGCTCGTCGTTTCAACGAAGTCAAGGTCAATGCTCCATCAGCTGAAGATACGTTCAAGATTCTTCAAGGGATCCGTGATCTTTATGAAAAACACCACAATGTTGTCTTGCCAGATGAAGTTTTGAAAGCAGCAGTTGATTATTCGATCCAATACATTCCACAACGTAGCTTACCGGATAAGGCCATTGACTTGGTCGATGTGACAGCTGCTCACTTGGCGGCTCAACATCCAGTAACAGATGTCCATGCTGTGGAACATGAAATTGAAGAAGAAAAAACCAAACAAGAA
>CAUUAM010000122.1:0-4626 GCA_963543165.1 uncultured Streptococcus sp.
AGTAATAAAGCAAGGGCTAAAATACTGGATACAACCAGGTAGTTGAGCCACACTTTATCCCCTCTCATAATCGGAGGGCGGGCCATCAAACCATAATTACCTCCCGTCAATTGATTGACTCCAACCAGAAATAAATCTAAAACAAAGGTATAGAGAACAATCTGACCATTTTTTAAGAGGTTTCGATCATACCATCTCAAGAGATAAATCAAGGAATTGATCAGGAGACAGTAATGTCCGAGGAGGAAAGAAAAGCTCGTAATATGAGGGAAAGTGTAGGGATCAAAGACTGGATAGCCCAGAGCAAAGATGGCTCCACTCACTCCCATCAAGGCAAAGAACTGTTTGCTTTTCCATCTGTCTGGCAAAAACAAGACCGCAAACATGGCCAAGCGACAATGATAAAAAGGTAAACTGTTGGACCAAGGAATGTGGTAGGAAAAATACCAAAGATACAAGCAAATTAACTGGAAGCCCTGTAAGTATTGAAAGCATTTGCGAAATTGCTCATTCTGATAATATCGAAGTGACATCACGATCGCTGTCACAATTAACAAGACCATCACACTATACCAAAGTGCTGAGATTGCTGGTGGTGCTGTTGATTCTGTAGTGAAAAAATGATGCATAAAGTCTCCTTGTTTAAACAGATTCAGGTATTCTTCTTTTCTTACTGTACTGAACGATAGTATTGATGAGGATCAGTGTCCCCGTCATTAGAACTGTCACGATGAAATAGTTGAGCACAAGGCCATGGTCACCTAGCACAGGTGGTCGACGCAGAAAGCCATAGTTTCCGCCCGTTACAAGGTTGGCTAGAACAATAATGGCATTGACTCCAAACGTCATCTGACAGATCTTCCAAATAGCCCCTTCTTCCACCTGGTAGGATTGAACCAGATAGATTAGGCAGTTGGCCAAGAGGGCCCAGTGACCAAAGACATTGTTGATCGAGGAAACGTGAGGAAAAGGGAAGGGATAAAAAACAGGATGAACCAAGGCCATAATGGAGCCAAAGACTCCCACGAGGGCAAAATATTGCTTGAACCTTCCCTTGGGGGCCAAAAGGATCATCCACATGGCCATCCGGCTATGATAGAAGGGAAGACTCTCTGAAAAGGGCAAGCGAGCTGCTAAATACCAAGAGTTGATGATGAGCAACTGAATCAACTGTCCCCAATACCAAAAGGTTTGGTAGCTTTTGGAGTGAGCAAATCGAACGGACAGAACTCCCACCACTACCAAAGAAGTCGGCAATAAGAAATACCAGACCCCCAATTGAGGAGGGGATGTTGGTTGACTAGTGAAAAATAAGTCCCAAAGTGCCATGATTTCTTTCCCTCATCTACTCTTTTTTCTATTCCGAACGCGAAATGACAGTCTCTTCAACCATCTTGTATTTGTAACGTTGGTTGACCAAGCAAATACCAGCCACCATCACGATGCTGACCAAGAGGTAGTTCAAGAGAGCACCATGGTCTCCAATGATTGGTGGACGTCTTAAGAAGCCATAATCTCCTCTGGTCAAAAGATTGACCAAAAAGATGACTGCATTCATACCAAAGGTGATCTTAACAATTCGTAAGGTGTCCTGTTTTTCCGACTGATAAAAATCCTGTAGGTAAATCAAACTATTAGCAAGCAAGGCCCAGTGACTGAAAATGAGATTCAGAACGGTGATATGAGGGAAAGGGAAGGGATCAAAGGCTGGGTAAACCAAGGCCGCAATCGATCCTAGAACTCCCAAGAGAGCAAAATATTGCTTGATATAGGTCCCTCTAGGTGCAAAGAGAAGCACCAGCATAGCCAAACGGCAATGATAGAAAGGCAAATTATCCGTCAAAGGCATGTGGGCGAGAATATACCAAGCATTAATGGTCAAGACTTGAATCAACTGTGCCCAGTACCAAAAGCGTTGGTAGCTTTTGGACTGCGCATATCTAATGGAAAAATAGCCAACCACCAACAAAGAAGCTGGTAGAATGAAATACCAGAGCCCAAATTCAGGCGGGGCTGATTTTTGGTTCGTAAACAATAAATCCCAAAGTGTAATCTTTCTATTCCTTTAGTTAATTTTAGCCTATCTTTGGAAAGAATTTCCTTCACTGTTTGTTAGGCTCTCTCCAACTCCTCTACCAATTTGGCTAAATGCATGGAATTGCTTCCCTTGATAAGGATTTGATCCTGCTCTTTTAAGCTTTCCTTGACTTGTTTGACCATGTCCTCAAACTGGTCTTCATCAGCGGTCTTTTTGAAATAATAGACATGTCCGAGTGGGAACATCTGACTCGCTAACTGAGCCAAGCCCGCAATGTCTTGGCCATAGAAAATAACCGTATCCAAGACATCCGGTGAAAGACTGAGAATCATTTGGTTGTGCAGATCAATGGATTGTTCCCCCAGTTCTTTCATATCTGCAAGAACTGCCAGCTTCCGGCCATTTGGATTGGCAGGAATGGTCGAGAAGGTTTCTAAAATCAGGCGCATAGCCGTCGGATTGGCATTGTAGACATCGGATAAGATATCCGCTCCATTACTAGCCTTTTTCCACTCTGTCCGATTGCGGGTCAATTGCAAGGTTTCAAAACTATCCCGAATCGCAGCTTCACTCACTCCTTCTTGCAGGGCAACATAAGCTGCAATCATGGCATTGGTCGCATTGTATTTCCCAGTTACAGGAAGATCAATGGCTTCATTTAAGAAATTCGTTCGGAAGGTTAAGCTATCCTTTCGCTCTACCAACTCGGTAATAAAAATCTCCTCGTCTGGACCAAAGCGGACCACTTTTTGCTTTTCAGGAAGATAGTCATTGACGATAGGATCCGAAGGAACTAGCAGGAGAGCCCCGTCAGGCATCCCATCCGCAATCTGGAGTTTCCCTTTTGCGATCTCGCTTCGATCCTTGAAGAATTCCAAATGGGCTTCCCCAATCAAGGTGACAATTGCAGCCTTTGGATGCGCCAGTTCTGACAAGAGATGGATATCTCCTAGATGGTCTTGCCCCATTTCAAGGACGAGTTTGTCTGTCCCTTCTGGCATATGGAGAACTGTATAAGGAAGACCAATTTCATTATTATAGTTTCCCTGTGTTTTATAGGTCAGGTAGGTAGTGGACAAAAGCTGTGCCAACATATCTTTTGTGGTTGTTTTACCATTTGACCCTGTCACAGCATAAACATCCACCTTCGTTTTTTGAAGATAGGCTGCAGCCAATGTTTGAAAAGCACTCAACACATCTTCCACTAAAATATAAGGGTGGCCTTCGATCACTTTTTCTGAAAAGGTAGCGACAGCACCATTTTCAAAAGCGGTCTCGATGAAATCATGCCCATCACGCGCTCCTTTTAAGGGCACAAAAAGATCTCCCGGCCCAATCAAACGGCTATCAAATTCAGGCTTGACGAGGGCCACATCTTCAAATTGGCTGATATCATTTTTGGCATGTACTAGATGAGCAACTTCATGTAATGTGAGATTCATATCCGACTCCTCAGTTCTCCGTAGCGTCCTCAAAGGTCTTGACGCTCGATTCAAATTCTTCTCATTATACCATATTCTAGACCACAAAAAAAGCTACCAAGCGGTAGCCTTTTTCCTACAATAAATGTGCTTCGTGTTTTTGGAAGACTTCTTTTCCAAGCTCTACTAACTTGGTGATCAAATCTGTATAGTTGAGACCCATATTGTCCCAAAGCAAGGGATACATAGACCATTGGGTAAAGCCTGGCATGGTATTGAGCTCATTTAAGAAGATCTCTCCTTTATCGGTATAGAAGAAATCACAACGAGCTAAGCCTAGACCACCGATCGCACGAAAGGCTTTTTCTGCGTTGGTTCGCATGATGTTCACAACCTCAGGGTCCAATTGGGCTGGAATGGCCATGGTAATTTTATTGTCAATGTATTTGGCATCGTAATCATAGAAGGCCACATCTTTGACAACTTCACCTGGCAAGGTACTTTTTACATCATAGTTCCCAAGGAGGCCAACTTCGATCTCACGCGCATTGACCCCTTGTTCTACCAAGACACGGCTATCGTATTTGAAGGCCAATTCGAGAGCGGTTCGAAGTTCTGTTTGATTTTCAGATTTTGAAATCCCTACACTAGATCCCATATTGGATGGTTTGGTAAAGACTGGATAAGAGAGAGTGGCTTCAATCGCAGCAATTTTCTCATCTAGGTCATCCCCTTCTACTACAGCTACATAAGGAACTTGTGGAATCCCTGCAGATTCCAACACCCGTTTGGTTGTGATCTTGTCCATTGCCACACTAGAGGCTAGGATACCACAGCCAACATAAGGCAGTTTCAAAACTTCTAAGAAACCTTGAATGGAACCATCTTCTCCCATCGGTCCATGAAGAACCGGGAAGACCACGGCTCCTTCCTTGTATATCGCTGATGGTGCCACTTTTTTAGACCAGTCCACTGTATCGTTGGTCATCAATTTCTCATCATCTGCTGGTTTCTCTTCAAAAGCTTGCGTCTGGATGAAATCTCCTGACTGCGTAATAAAATAGGTCTGAACCGAAAATGCTTGGTAATCAATCGCGCGCATCACACTTTCAGCTGAAAGAACAGATACTTCACGTTCTGCACTACGTCCACCATACAACAGGATTA
>CAUUAM010000123.1:0-4449 GCA_963543165.1 uncultured Streptococcus sp.
GTCTGCATGATGGCTGCACATTCTGCTTCCAAAATCCCTGTTTCTACTTCCACCCGGTGATTGAGACGCTCATCTGTCAAAATGTCGTAGAGACTCCCTGCTCCACCGAACTTCTGATTGGTCGCACCGTAAATCACCTGGGGGATCCGAGCCAGACCAATGGCACCGCTACACATAACGCAAGGTTCAATAGTGACAAATAGGGTGGTATCTAGCAAACGCCAGCTATTTTCTTTTTGGTTAGCCTCTTCGATCGCCATCACTTCTGCATGCATGACAGCCCGTTGTAATTCTTCCCGCGCATTGTGGCCACGTCCGATAATTTCACCATCTTTGACAATGACACAGCCGATGGGGATTTCCTCATGGGCCAAGGCGATTTCCGCCTCTTTTAAAGCCTCTCGCATAAAGGCCTCTTTCTCTTCTAGGGTATAGTCTCTCACTGATAACACTCACTTACTTTTTATGTTCTGGTTCTATTATATGATGAAGCTATAAAAAAAGCCACCAATGGGTGACTTCTTATAGGGAGATATTATGAAAAAAGTTAAGAGTGCTAAACAAAGTTGGGAGGTCTTTGTTTATGCTCTTAGTATATTCCACAGGACTTAAAGTAATCTTAAGCATCAAAAAAGTTGAGAGAGACTCCCAACTTTTATTGATTTATTTACTTGACCAGACACTTTCAAGGATATTGGTTTGGTCACGATCTGGTCCGACTGAGAAGGTTGAAATGCGCACACCAACCAATTCACCGACACGGCGGACATAGTTGCGGGCATTTTCTGGAAGCTCATCCAAGTGGCGGACACCTGTGATGTCTTCTGACCAACCTGGTAATTCTTCATAGATTGGTTTGCAACGTTTGAGTTGCTCCAAGCTTGCTGGGTAGTGGTCGATGCGTTCTCCATCCAAGTCGTAGGCCACACAGATCTTCACTGTATCCAATCCTGACAAAACGTCGATCGAATTCAAGCTAAGGTTGGTAATTCCTGATACACGACGGCTATGACGCATAACAACTGAGTCAAACCAACCGACACGACGAGGACGTCCTGTTGTTGTTCCATACTCATGGCCGACTTCACGGATCCGATCACCTACTTCATCAAAGAGCTCTGTAGGGAATGGTCCATCACCGACACGGCTGGTATAGCCTTTGCAGACACCGACAACCTTATCGATCTTGCTTGGGCCGACACCTGATCCGATAGTCACCCCGCCTGCGACTGGGTTTGAAGAGGTTACAAATGGATAAGTTCCTTGGTCGATATCCAACATAACCCCTTGGGCTCCTTCAAAGAGCACGCGCTTACCGTTGTCCAAAGCATCGTTCAAGATGACAGAAGTATCGGTTACATATTGTTTGATTTGTTGACCATATTCATAGTATTCTTCGAAAATATCGTCAAAAGAAAGAGCCTCTGCATCATAGAGTTTGGTAAATTGACGATTCTTTTCTTCCAAGTTGATGCGAAGGCGTTCCGCGAAAACTTCGCGATCCAAGAGATCCGCAATCCGGATTCCCACACGAGCTGCTTTGTCCATGTAGGCTGGGCCAATCCCTTTAATGGTAGTCCCAATTTTGTTGTCTCCTTTAGATTCTTCTTGGAGACGGTCCAATTCGATGTGATAAGGAAGGATGACATGGGCACGGTCAGAGATTCGAAGGCTGTCCGTTGATACTCCTTCATCATGGAGATAAGCTAACTCTTTAACCAATGATTTAGGATTGATCACCACGCCGTTTCCGATGACAGAGATCTTTTCAGGGAAGAAGATACCAGAAGGAATCAAGTGCAACTTGAACTTTTTGCCGTCGATCACGATGGTGTGACCGGCATTGTCTCCACCTTGGTAGCGAGCAATAACTTCTGCATTGGCTGATAGGAAGTCAGTAATCTTCCCTTTTCCTTCATCACCCCATTGGGTTCCTACTACAACTACTGATGTCATAATTCTTTTTCATATACCATAGATAGTATGCTATCTATGCCTTTCTTCAAACTCAGGGCAGGAGTCTCACCTGCAAGTTTGTCTTACACTCTATTATAAGCAATTTTTAATGTTTTTTCAAGATCCACTCGGCTATCGTTTATTTTTCACCTTTCTTTTTAAACCAACTTCTCTATGAAACTCGTCTTTTACTTGGAAATTGCTTCTTTCTAGAAATAACGTTCGGAATTTTCTTTTCTTCTCGTCCTTCTTCTGAAACGACTAATTTTCAAAATTCTCCTTGTCCCCACTTTGCTTGATTTGTGCTAAAATAGTAGGTATGGACAAAATTATTAAAACTATCTCAGAAAGTGGTGCTTTTCGTGCTTATGTACTAGACAGTACAGAAACTGTACGAACAGCCCAAGAAAAACATCATACACAAGCTAGCTCCACGGTCGCACTTGGCCGTACCCTCATTGCCAGCCAAATCTTGGCGGCAAACGAGAAAGGAGATACTAAGATTACGGTCAAAGTCCTTGGGACTAGCTCACTCGGAGCTATCATCACCGTGGCAGATACCAAGGGAAATGTTAAAGGCTACGTGCAAAATCCTGGAGTGGATATCAAGAAAACTGCGACCGGTGAAGTCGTGGTCGGACCATTTGTCGGAAATGGGGAATTCTTGGTCATCACAGATTATGGTACAGGAAATCCTTATAACTCTATGACCCCTCTTGTCACCGGTGAAATCGGAGAAGACCTGGCCTTTTATCTGACGGAAAGCCAACAAACCCCATCTGCAGTTGGACTCAATGTCCTACTTGATGAAGAAGACAAGGTCAAGGTTGCGGGTGGCTTCTTGCTCCAGGTCTTGCCAAATGCCAAGGAAGAAGAAATCGCCCGTTTTGAAAAACGCATCCAGGAAATGCCTGCCATCTCCACACTTTTGGAATCTGAAGACCATATTGAAGCTCTTCTTGCCGCTATCTATGGTGAAGATCCCTTCAAACGTCTCTCTGAAGAAGAACTTCGCTTCCAGTGCGACTGCAGCCGTGAGCGTTTCTTGAACGCTTTAGCAAGTCTGCCAGCTAGTGATCTAAAAGAGATGAAAGATGAAGATCACGGTGCAGAGATTACCTGCCAATTCTGCCAAACCCACTACCACTTTGACGAAAATGACTTGGAGGAACTCATTCGTGACAAATCTTAATACGCCATTTATGATCGGGGATGTCGAAATCCCTAACCGTACTGTCCTAGCCCCAATGGCTGGAGTGACCAACTCGGCTTTCCGGACCATTGCCAAAGAACTGGGAGCAGGGCTCGTTGTGATGGAAATGGTCTCTGACAAGGGAATCCAGTACAACAATGAAAAGACCCTGCATATGCTCCATATCGATGAAGGCGAAAATCCTGTATCGATCCAACTCTTTGGAAGTGACGAAGACAGCCTCGCACGCGCAGCTGAATTTATCCAAGAAAATACCAAGACCGATATCGTCGATATCAACATGGGCTGCCCGGTAAATAAAATCGTCAAAAACGAGGCCGGTGCTATGTGGCTCAAGGATCCAGATAAGATTTACTCCATCATCAACAAGGTTCAGTCTGTCCTTGATATCCCTCTGACTGTCAAAATGCGGACAGGTTGGTCGGACCCTTCTCTAGCAGTTGAAAATGCGCTCGCTGCTGAAGCTGCGGGTGTCTCTGCCCTTGCCATGCACGGACGGACTCGGGAGCAAATGTATACGGGTCATGCAGATCTTGAGACCCTTCACAAGGTTGCACAGGCCCTAACTAAGATTCCATTTATCGCAAACGGAGATATCCGTACGGTTCAAGACGCCAAGCAACGGATCGAAGAAGTCGGTGCCGATGCGGTCATGATTGGTCGTGCTGCTATGGGCAATCCTTACCTCTTCAATCAAATCAATCACTACTTTGAAACAGGAGAAATCCTGCCCGATTTGACCTTCGAAGACAAAATGAAGATCGCTTACGAACATTTGAAACGCTTGATCGATCTCAAAGGTGAGCACATTGCCGTCCGGGAATTCCGTGGCCTTGCCCCTCACTACCTTCGTGGTACCTCAGGTGCTGCCAAACTCCGTGGAGCTATCTCCCAAGCCAGCACCCTGGCAGAGATTGAAGAACTCTTACAATTAGAAAAAGCATAGAAATAATAAAAGCAGGACCTCACATGAGGTCCTGTGCTATTTTTAAATAAAATAAGTTAAGCAATTCTGCAAAGAAATATAAATATGTTCTAATTTTTTGAGCGAATCAAGAAAATGCTGAAACTTTCCGCTGTGAGAAAAGTGCTTGAAACATTACGTTTCAAGCACTCGGGAGTTTTGAAACTTTAGGTTCAAAACTAAGTCATGGAACTTCTTTGAAGTTCGCTGACGTCCGTACTCACCTAAGGAAAGTTGCTAAGATGATTTTTCCTTAAATCTGGAGGCTGGGACAAAAGTCCTAGCCTCTCAATTGTCTTTGGATTGTCGAGCAAGA
>CAUUAM010000124.1:0-4428 GCA_963543165.1 uncultured Streptococcus sp.
TTGAACACGGGCTAAAGTCTGTGTGAAAAAGATAAACTTTCCTAGAAACTAAAGTTTCTTCGTCAAGTTTCCTATTTTCACTTTGACTTTTAACGCCCTTAGTATCATAAATAGAATAGGAGAGGTCATGGCTGATGATAAGCTAAGAGCGACTCCTGCGGCTAGAAAATTAGCGGATGATCTAGGGATCAACCTCTATGATGTTTCTGGTTCAGGCGCAAACGGTCGTGTCCACAAAGAAGACGTGGAAACATATAAAGACACAAATGTGGTTCGCATTTCACCACTTGCAAAACGAATTGCTTTAGAACACAATATTGCTTGGCAAGAAATCCAAGGAACTGGTCATCGTGGCAAGATCATGAAGAAGGATGTTCTTGCTTTCCTTCCTGAGAACATTGAAAAGGATACCATTAAGTCACCTGCTCAAATCGAGAAGGTGGAGGAAGTCCCTGATAATGTAACACCTTATGGTGAAATCGAGCGGATTCCAATGACACCGATGCGTAAGGTGATCGCTCAACGGATGGTGGAATCTTACTTGACTGCACCAACCTTTACATTGAACTATGACGTTGATATGTCTCAAATGTTGGCCCTTCGTAAGAAGGTATTGGATCCAATCATGGAAGCAACTGGCAAGAAAGTTACTGTAACAGATTTGCTTTCTCTAGCAGTTGTTAAGACCTTGATGAAACACCCATACATCAATGCGTCATTGACAGAGGATGGCAAAACTATCATAACTCACAACTATGTCAACTTGGCTATGGCGGTTGGGATGGACAATGGCTTGATGACACCGGTTGTTTATAACGCAGAAAAGATGACCTTGTCAGAGTTGGTGGTAGCCTTTAAAGACGTCATTGGACGTACCTTGGACGGTAAATTAGCGCCAAGTGAATTACAAAATTCAACCTTTACCATCAGTAACTTGGGGATGTTTGGTGTTCAATCATTTGGACCGATTATCAACCAACCAAACTCTGCTATCCTGGGGGTTAGCGCAACTGTTGAAAAACCAGTTGTTGTGAATGGCGAAATCGTCATTCGTCCAATCATGAGCTTGGGCTTGACCATTGACCACCGCGTCGTCGATGGTATGGCTGGTGCCAAATTCATGAAAGACTTGAAAGCCTTGATTGAAGACCCGATTTCAATGTTGGTCTAATCAACGAGAGAGAATAGAAACAAGAAAAAGAGGGAAATAAAATGGCCTTAGAAGTAATTATGCCAAAAGCCGGCGTAGATATGACTGAAGGACAAATCGTTCAGTGGAATAAAAAAGTCGGCGAATTTGTTAAAGAAGGAGAAGTTCTCCTTGAAATCATGACAGATAAAGTCAGCATGGAATTGGAAGCTGAAGAAGACGGCTACTTGATTGCTATCTTGAAAGGGGACGGCGAGACTGTTCCTGTAACTGAAGTAATCGGTTATCTTGGTGAAGAAGGGGAAAACATCCCAACTGCTGGAGCAGCACCAGAAGCGAGTCCAGCGCCTGCCGCAGCAAGTGCTTCAAATGATGACAATAAGAGCGATGATGCATATGATATCGTAGTGATCGGTGGTGGTCCTGCTGGTTACGTATCTGCTATCAAGGCAGCTCAATTGGGTGGTAAGGTTGCCCTTGTCGAGAAATCTGAACTTGGTGGAACTTGCTTGAACCGCGGATGTATCCCAACTAAGACTTACCTTCATAACGCTGAAATCATCGAAAATATCGGCCATGCAGCAAACCGTGGTATCGTGATTGAAAATCCTAACTTCACTGTTGATATGGACAAGGTTCTTGAAACCAAGAACAAGGTCGTCAATACTTTGGTTGGCGGTGTTGCAGGACTTCTTCGGAGCTATGGAGTTGATGTTCATAAGGGTATCGGTACCATTACGAAAGATAAGAATGTCTTGGTAAATGGTTCTGAATTACTTGAAACTAAGAAAATCATCCTTGCTGGTGGTTCAAAAGTCAGCAAGATTAACGTTCCTGGCATGGAATCATCACTTGTGATGACTAGTGACGATATCCTGGATATGAACGAAGTCCCAGAAAGCCTTGTGATTATCGGTGGTGGAGTTGTCGGTATCGAACTTGGTCAAGCCTTTATGACCTTTGGTTCTAAAGTTACGGTTATCGAAATGATGGACCGCATTGTTCCAGCCATGGATGCAGAAGTATCTAAGAATCTTCGCTTGATCCTTGAACGCAAAGGTATGACCATCTTGACTGATACGAAACTGCAAGAAATCATTGAAGAAGATGGCAAACTCCGTATCAAGGTTGAAGGAAAAGACGATATCATCGCGAACAAAGCTCTTCTTTCAATCGGTCGTGTTCCAGATCTTGAAGGAATCGGTGACGTTGAGTTTGAATTAGACCGTGGTCGTATCAAGGTCAATGAATACATGGAAACTTCTGTTCCAGGTATCTATGCGCCAGGTGACATAAACGGTACCAAGATGTTGGCCCATGCTGCTTTCCGTATGGGTGAAGTAGCAGCGGAAAATGCTCTTAAAGGAAACCATGCTGTTGCCAAATTGAACTTGACACCTGCAGCCATCTACACACTTCCGGAAGTAGCAGCAGTTGGTTTGACAGAAGAACAAGCTCGTGAGAAATATGATGTCCAAATCGGTAAATTCAATTTTGCAGCTAATGGTCGTGCCATTGCGTCAGATGCAGCTCAAGGCTTTGTTAAAGTCATTGCAGACAAGAAATACGGTGAAGTTCTTGGAGTTCACATCATTGGTCCAGCAGCAGCTGAATTGATCAACGAAGCTTCAACTATCATTGAGATGGAAATCACTGTAGAAGAAATGCTCAAGACTATCCATGGTCACCCAACCTTCTCAGAAGTGATGTATGAAGCTTTTGCGGATGTACTTGGATTGGCAGTTCACTCACCTAAGAAGAAATAATCATTAAAATGATAGAATGACTGGACAGCAAGTGCTGGACCAGTCTCTATCGTATATAAAGGAATCTTATGAAATACATTATTAATTATTCAAATGATACTGCTTTTAATATTGCTTTAGAAGAGTATGCCTTTAAGCATCTATTGGATGAGGATCAGATCTTCCTTCTCTGGATTAACAAACCATCGATTATCGTTGGTCGCCACCAAAATACTATCGAAGAAATTAACCGTGACTACGTTCGGGAACATGGTATTGAAGTCGTTCGTCGGATCAGTGGTGGTGGGGCTGTTTACCATGATTTGAACAACCTCAACTACACCATTATTTCGAAAGAAGATGAAAATAAGGCCTTTGACTTTAAGAGCTTCTCAACTCCTGTCATCAATACCTTGGCACAGCTTGGGGTTAAGGCTGAATTCACAGGTCGTAACGATTTAGAAATCGACGGTAAGAAATTCTGTGGGAATGCCCAAGCCTATATCAATGGCCGGATTATGCACCATGGTTGCCTTCTCTTTGACGTTGATTTGTCTGTCCTTGCTAATGCTCTCAAGGTGTCGAAAGACAAGTTTGAGTCTAAAGGGGTTAAATCCGTTCGTGCTCGTGTGACCAATATTATCGACGAGTTGCCAGAAAAAATCACGGTTGAAGAGTTCCGTGACTTGCTTCTGGACTACATGAAGAAAGAATATCCTGAGATGACAGAATATGTCTTCTCAGATGAAGAATTGGCTGAAATTAACCGTATCAAGGAAACTAAGTTTGGGACTTGGGATTGGAACTATGGGAAGTCTCCGGAATACAATGTCCGTCGTGGCACTAAATTCCCAAGCGGTAAGGTTGAAATCTTCGCTAACGTCATTGAATCTAAAATCCAAGACATCAAGATCTATGGAGACTTCTTCGGTATCGAAGACGTTGCAGCAGTAGAAGATGTCCTTCGTGGCGTTAAATACGAACGCGAAGACGTTCTTAAAGCCCTTCAAACCATTAACCTAGGTCGTTACTTCGCAGGAATTACTGCAGAAGAAATTGCTGAGGCAGTGGTGGAATAAAGTCATAAGAGGCTGGGACAAAAGTCCTAGCCTCTCAATTGTCTTTGGATTGTCGAACAAGACGCAGTGGTTGAGTGGGCTCTACTAGGCTGATTTCATCAGCTTTTACAGCCCTACTCTCTTTTTTGAAACTAGTTTCACATAGAAATTATTGTTTTACTAAGGATTTTGTGGTATAGTAAAGATGGAAAAGTGTATTCGCTTACAAAGAATGTAACTATAATTTATAAAACTCAGTAATTACTAAACAACGGAAATAATTGACTAGCTAGATATTACTTGCCTTTTTTCTTTAGAAAGTGTGATGATATGAAACGTGTCTTTATTATTTTATCAAACCTTTTTATCTCTAGCTTTTTGATTTGGATTGCCTTTATTTCTCCAAATACGGTTATCCATCGCAGTCTTCCGGTAGTAGGGGCACTGAGACAAGAAAAGAGCGTCACATATGAAG
>CAUUAM010000125.1:0-4320 GCA_963543165.1 uncultured Streptococcus sp.
TGGCAATTTTCTCCACCATATAGGCTGTTTGGAGATTGCGCAAGATCAAGAGGGCCCAAAAGAATGCAAAGAGCATTTGACCCGCCATGGTCGCTTCATTGAAAAAATAAGTCTCCATAGCAGTAAAGACTGCTAGCATCACAAATTGTTTTGTATTCATATCCTTATTTTACCATGAATCCGTCAAAAATTCATGTATTAATCGTCTTGAAGAGTAATTTTATCGGATAAGAAGGTAAATTCCTCAGGGATGATCCTTTCCTCTTCTTCCACCACTTCCGCTTTTTGCCCACGCTTCTTAGCTGAAAACTCTGCCCGGATTTGCGTCCATTCTTCCATCGAAACAGCTAAAATCTCTGGAGAAAATCCTGCTGCATTGCTGAGGATATTTCCAAACATGGTATTGAGGTTGTCCCGCTTCATGGTCTGTTCGGCATTAAAGGCAGACTCAAAAGCTAAAATGGCATGATTTTCATTGGCAGCGACTGGTTGGGATCCGATTAAGAGGGCCTTATCTGCACCTGCCAAGCTCTCGATAATTTCCCCCCAGGCATTCTGGAGACGGATCAAGTTGGTTCGAGCCAATTCTGGATTTTCGACTGCCTCTTGTAAAATGGCGTTGACCTTGTTGCGATCTGCCCGGTAGCCTTTACTAGACTTGGTTGGACGGGTTACTGGAAGTTTTGAGGCAGGAAGGCTTGCACCAGCTTGGGCCAATTGTTGCTTGAGCTGAGCGACTTCTTTCTTTAAGTCTTCCAGCTGCGCCAGCACATTAGAAGGAAGCTCCACTACTGCTGAATTAGCAGCTTGAGCCCTGCTTTCAGCCAATTTAATGGTCATCATTTCCGTATAAATGCGCGGTTGCAGGCTATTTTTGATATCCGCTAGACTGGTTGTTGCCTGATCAATCAGAGCAAAGAGACGAGCTTGATCGGCTGCAAGGTTTGCCGCAAACAAATCACTCGCATGGGTATTTTCTCCACCCGTTTGGACAATCAACAGATCCCGTAGGTATTGAAGTAAGTCCGTGACGAAACGCGCCATATTTTTACCATTATCAAAGATAATCGCAAGTTGGTCCAGCGCCGCCGTCGCATCATGGTTCAGGATCGCAGCTACATACTGATCAAGAGCGGCTAGACTGATGGAACCGGTAATCTCTTCCGCAATCGCAGTCGTCAACTCACTACCTGCAGTCAGACTTAAAGCTTGGTCCAAAATGGACAAAGCATCCCGCATGCCACCTTCAGCGCGCCGGGCAATGATCTGGACAGCATCTGCTTCATAGGCAATCCCTTCAGTAGCCAGGATATTTTCCAAATGCTGGACAATATCTGGCAGTTTGATGGATTTGAATTCAAAGCGTTGGACCCGTGACAAAATGGTTGCAGGAATTTTGTGCAACTCTGTCGTTGCGAGGATAAAGACCACATTTTCCGTCGGCTCTTCTAGCGTCTTCAACAAGGCATTAAAGGCCCCTGTCGAGAGCATGTGGACCTCATCGATAATGTAGACCTTGTGCTTGGCTAGACTAGGAGCATAGGTCGACTTGTCGCGAATATCGCGAATTTCATCAACCCCATTATTAGAGGCCGCATCGATCTCGATGACATCTTCTAGACTCCCATTGGTAATGGATTCACAGATATAACAGTCGTTACACGGCTCCCCATTGACTTGATTGGGACAGTTCATGGCCTTGGCAAAGATCTTGGCCACACTGGTTTTCCCAGTTCCACGAGGACCCGAAAAGAGATAGGCATGGCTGATCTTGTCTTGCTCTACTGCCTGTCTCAATGTCCGTGCCACCACTTGCTGGCCGACCAATTGGCCAAAGGTCTGGCTACGGTATTTCCGATATAAAGCTTGATACATTAGTTCTTAACTCCAAACATCTTAAAGTCCCAATTTGTCTTTTCGATCAAGATGGTGACAAACTCTTCCAAATACTTTTGATCCAGCTGATCGTAGTCAGAGACGCATGCTGAGTCCAGGTCTAAAACCCCAAGGAGCTGGCCGTCCTTGACCATAGGCACCACAATCTCACTCATGGCCCGACTATCACATGAAATATAGTTGGCATGTTGGCGTACATCATCGACAATCATGGTTTCTTGCTTCTGGGCCGCTTCTCCACAGACACCCTTTCCAAGTGCAATGTGGACACAAGAGACGCCCCCCTGAAAGGGTCCCAGGATCAATTCCGACTGGTCATACAAATAAAAACCCGCAAAGACAGAACGAGGCAGGGCTTGATTTAAGAGGGCACTGGCGTTGGACAAATTAGCCAAGGCATTGCTTTCTCCTATTAAGAGGGCATCTAACTGTGCCAGTAAAAGCTGGTACTGTGATTCTTTTTCCGAATGTTTCATACCTTTCATTATACCAAATCTTTGCCCAAAAATTAAGCTTCAAACAGCGAAAGAAAGGAGAGTGGGACAAAAATCGGTCATTCGTTAGAATTCGATTTCGTCGTCCCACCTCCGCACAGTTGAGTAGGGCTGTAAAAGCTGATGACATCAGCTTAGTAGAGCCCACTCAACCACTGCGTCTTGCTCGACAATCCAAAGACAATTAAGAGGCTAGGACTTTTGTCCCAGCCTCACGAGAGTAAAACAGTTTGGGGAACTGTTTTAGCTTGAGCCCAAAAATTAAAGAGCGAGGAGGCTCAATAATTCGTAAGGAAAGTTTTTTATGATACCTTTATCTATTCCTGTCGCCGATTGAAGTGAAAGACTTCAAAATATTGAATGGCACGGTAGATTAAAAAGATTGTCAAGATGATGGCCACCAGCCAAATCGTCTTTAGCCCATAAAACTGGATCAAGTAGGTCGAAAAAATAGCACCAAAGACGAAACTCCCGATCAAGCAGGTCATAAAGATGGCTTCCCAAAAGAATTTCATCTCCCTGTCTCTAACAAAATTCCCATAAGCCACCATGGTTTTCTTGAGATTTCCCGTCATAAAGGAGTGATTGTAGGCATAGCCATCTACTTCTCCAAATGAGGTCGCTACGATTCCCAAACTCAATCCAAAAAAGGGGACGATAAAGACATTCTTAACCGATGCTGGCAGAAAGCCCGTAACTAAAGCCGTCAGGATAAAGGGCACCAGGGTACTCAAGCGCCAGACTGAATTGTCAATCAAGCGTCGCAAGACCGTCATTAAAAAAATCCCCATCATAAACGCCAACATAGTGGCTAACTTCACTTCTACATCCGAGATCTGCTGGCCAATCAAGCCAACCGATAGAAAGACCACATTTCCCGTCTGGCCGGCCGCCAAGGTCCCGCCCCGACAGATAAAGGTATAAGCATCTGCAAAACCTGCACACATGGTCAATAAACAAGCGAACGCCTTTGTTCGCGAATGAAACTCCCTTTTCATTAATCTTCTCCCTACGAAAAAGAGGGAGTGATACAGGACGTTACCAAACGCCACGAGTACCACCCCCGCAAAGCTGAACAAGAAGTCTTCCAAGCTTGAAAAGCAAAGGAAGAATCCTCATCAGCCACTGCGCTATTCCGTCACTCCTCATAGCAGTATCCACTTGGAGAACGATTGCCCTTCTTCTCTCTTTTTCTATTTTTCCTTCCGCGCTTCGCTAAGGATTTTCTCAATCTTGGTTGTGATCAAATCAATCGCAACGGTGTTAGTAACTCCTTCAGGAATGATCACGTCCGCATAGCGCTTGGTTGGCTCAATGAACTGATGGTACATGGGTTTCACTACTCCAAGGTACTGGTCAATGACGCTATCGAGACTCCGTCCACGCTCCTCCATATCGCGCTTGATGCGGCGAATGATTCGGACATCATCATCCGTATCCACAAAGATCTTGATATCCATCAAGTCTCGAAGGCGCTTGTCTTCAAGAACCAAAATACCTTCCACAATGAAAACATCTTGTGGTTCCTGACGATAGGTCTTGCTACTGCGCGTATGCTCTGCATAGTCATAGGTTGGAATATCCACCGGACGACCTGCCAAGAGTTCATTGATCTGCGCAATCATCAAGTCCGTATCAAAGGCAAAAGGATGGTCATAGTTGGTCTTGATCCGCTCCTCAAAGGTCAAATGACTCTGGTCCTTGTAATAAGAATCATGCTCAATCATAGCAATCTTTTCATTTGGAAAATTTGCCAAAATGGCACGGGATACACTGGTCTTTCCACCACCAGAACCACCAGTAACACCAATAATAATAGGTCTATTTTGCATTTTCTACTCCAATACCTCTAGTCGCTTAAAAAGGTCCAAACCTCTCCATTACATCTTATCCATTTTACCATATTTTTGCCTAGACTTGAATCATTTTT
>CAUUAM010000126.1:0-4319 GCA_963543165.1 uncultured Streptococcus sp.
CCCAGATAAATCTTCTTGGTGCGATTTCCCAAGGTTCGGATCATGGCATCCGCACCGTCTTCGTTAGAAAGGTGGCCTAGGTCTGACAAGATCCGCTGCTTCAAGCGCCAAGCGTAAGAACCTGCTCGAAGGATCTCTACATCGTGGTTGGACTCAATCAGATAGCCATCCGCATCTGCGACGATGCCTGCCAAGCGATCACTCACATAGCCCGTATCCGTCAGCATGACAAAGCTCTTACCATCCTTCATAAAGCGATAAAATTGAGGGGCTGCTGCATCATGACTAACACCAAAGCTCTCGATATCGATATCGCCAAATGTCTTGGTCTTTCCCATTTCAAAAATATGTTTTTGAGCATCATCGACCTTGCCTAGATACTTGGTCCCTTCCATGGCCTTCCAAGTCGCTTCATTGGCATACAGATCCATCCCATATTTCCGCGCTAAAACACCCACACCATGGATATGGTCTGAGTGTTCGTGCGTAATCAGAATGGCATCTAAATCTTCTGGTTTGCGATCAATTTCAGCCAATAGTCCCGTAATCTTTTTCCCTGAGAGCCCTGCATCAATGAGCAGTTTTTTCTTTGGTGTCTCAAGGTAGAAAGAATTTCCACTAGAACCTGAAGCTAAAATACTGTACTTAAATCCCTCTTCTGTCATTGACTCCTTATTCTTCCTCTTCTGTATCCCAGTCGTCTTTAATTGCATCTTTGTCGTACGGCAAGACAATGGTAAAGGTAGATCCCTTACCATATTCACTCTTGGCCCAAATAAAGCCTTTGTGTTGCTTAATGATTTCCTTGGCAATGGCTAAGCCCAGACCAGTCCCACCTTGGGCCCGGCTACGCGCCTTATCCACTCGGTAAAAGCGATCAAAAATGCGTGGCAAGTCTTTCTTGGGAATCCCCAAGCCCTCATCTGAGATAGAAATAATCAACTGGGCATCTGTTGTTTTCATCCCTACCTTGATTTTCCCACCATCGGGTGAGTATTTGATGGCATTGTTCAAGATATTGTCGATTACCTGGGTCATTTTATCCGTATCAATTTCAACCCAAATCGGGGTGATTGGATATTCACGGATCAGTTCATACTTCTTGGTATCTTCTTGCGATTGACTCTTGATCTTATCAAACCGGTTTAAAATAAAGGTAATAAAGGCCGTAAAGTTGGTCAACTCGATCTCCAACTGACTAGTTTCATTATCGATTCGTGACAAGCTCAAAAGATCTGTGACCATGCGCATCATCCGGTTGGTTTCATTGAGTGAAACCTTGACAAAATCTGGTGCCACCGGCTCTGACAAAGCGCCATCATCTAGGGCTTCCAGATAGGATTTCACACTGGTCAAAGGTGTTCGCAGTTCATGACTCACATTGGAGACAAAGAGGCGACGTTCCCGTTCTTCCTTGTCCTGCTCTGTCGTATCGTGCAAGACAGCTACCAGACCAGATATAAAACCTGACTCGCGACGAATCAAGGCAAAGCGTACACGAAGACTTAAGTATTCCCCATTTTCATCCTGAGAATCGATGGTTAACTCTGGTACTTCTGTAATCAAGCTTCGCAGATCATACTCATCTCCAAGCGAAAGCAAATCAAGAATACTGGTATTGAGCACCTCATCTGGATTGACATTCAATTGCTTGGCTGCCATTTCATTGACCATGATGATCTGACCCCGTCTATTGGTCGCAAGCACTCCATCTGTCATATAGGATAGGATACTAGTCAGTCGCTTGGTTTCTTGTTCCAAGTTTTCATGCGTCAGGCGAATAACTTCAGACAGATCATTGATACTATTGGTCATATCTGTCAGCTCTGGGCTTCCTTGCATGTCGACCACTTCAGAGTAATCCCCAGCAATCAGATCCTTAATTTTAGCGTTTAGTTGTCTGAGCTTGATATTGTCCCTACGGTTCTCTAGGAGAAGCAAGGCTACCACAATGATAAACCCAACCGTAATCAGAACAAAGACAAAGTTCGACGACATGACAAATTGTTTTAGTTGATCAATCATTATTTCTCATATAATATCCGACTCCACGGCGGGTCAAGATATATTCAGGACGTCCCGGTGTGTCCTCGATTTTTTCACGCAAACGACGAACCGTCACATCCACCGTCCGAACATCACCAAAGTAATCATAGCCCCATACCGTTTCCAGAAGGTGCTCACGGGTCATAACCTGACCTACATGGGTCGCAAGGTGATAGAGCAACTCAAACTCACGATGGGTCAAATCCAATTCTTTATTGCCTTTTTGAACCAAGAAAGCATCTGGGAGAATGTGAAGATCTCCAATGACAATCTCCGTATCTGCTTCATTTTCAAGCTGAGGATCAGCCGCAAACTCCGAACGACGCAACAAGGCCTTCACACGCGCTTGCAATTCCCGATTAGAAAAGGGTTTGGTCACATAGTCATCCGCACCGATTTCAAGTCCGATCACCTTATCAAATTCCGTATCTTTAGCAGATAGGACAATGATCGGCACATTGCTGGTCTTGCGAATCGTACGCGCTACTTCCAAGCCATCAATCTCTGGCAACATCAAATCTAGAATAATAATATCCGGATTCTCAGCCGCAAAGACTTCCAATGCTTCCCGACCATCAAAGGCGGTCAATACCTCATAGCCTTCTTTGGCCATATTAAATTTGATAATATCCGAAATCGGCTTTTCATCATCAACTACTAATATTTTTTTCATCTTACATACCTGTTTCTAATGCTTCTTTTCCTAATCAATCTCTATCTTCTTATTATATCAAATTTATGCAGAAATGTGGAGCCTCAATGACCCGACTTTCAAATAAAAGCATGAAAAAAAGACTGAGACTTACGGATCTCAGTCCTAGAAAATAAACGAATTATTTTTATAAGATAACATCACTTAATCAATCTTAAAAAATTGATAATAGTCCTACTTGCTATAGCTAATAAATCATATTTAGAAAACTTTCCGCTGTGAGAAAAGTGCCTGAAACAATTGTGTTTCAGGCACTCGGGAGTTTTGGAACCTTAGGTCCAAAACTAAGTCATGGAACTTCTTCGAAGTTCGCTGACGTCCGCACTCACCTAAGGAAAGTTTTTAGATGGTTTTATCCTCAATCTTTTCTTTTTTCATTATTTTTCAACTCGTGATTTGTTGGCAATATCTGTAAGAATTAATTCGACAAATGCGTCCACTGACATAGTTTCTGTTTCTTTTTGTCCATAGCGACGAACGTTTACAGCCTTATCTTCCATTTCCTTGTCCCCAACGATCAATTGGTAAGGAATCTTTTGAGTTTGAGAAGCACGGATCTTGAACTGCATTTTTTCATTGCGTTCATCCACATCGGCACGAACACCACGGTCACGAAGTTTCTTCGCCACTTCCCAAGCATAGTCTACGTGTTTTTCGTTCGATACTGGGATAAGGGTTACTTGGTGAGGGGCAAGCCAGGTTGGGAAGGCACCCTTGTAGTTTTCAATCAAGATCGCAGTAAAGCGTTCCATGGTTGAGATTACCCCACGGTGGATCATAACTGGACGGTGTTCTTCCCCATCTGCTCCAATGTAATGAAGATCAAAGCGTTCTGGAAGCAAGAAGTCTAATTGGATAGTAGAAAGAGTTTCTTCTTTACCAAGAGCTGTTTTCACTTGGATATCCAATTTTGGTCCGTAGAAGGCTGCTTCTCCTTCTGCTTCATAGTACTCAACACCCATATCATCAACAGCTGCTTTCAGCATGCGTTGAGCATTTTCCCACATTTCATCATTGTCAAAGTATTTGTGTTTATCTTCAGGATCACGGTAAGACAAGCGGAAACGATAATCTGTCAAGTTAAAGTCTTCATACACATCGATGATCAATTGAAGGATCTTCTTGAATTCTTCCTCGATTTGTTCTGGAGCCACAAAGGTATGACCATCATTCAGAGACATTTCACGCACACGTTGAAGTCCTGTAAGGGCACCAGATTTTTCATAACGGTGCATCATACCGATTTCAGCGATACGGATTGGCAATTCGCGGTAAGAGTGCACATGGTGTTTGTAAACTTCGATGTGGTGAGGACAGTTCATTGGACGAAGAACAAACTCTTCTCCATCCCCCATATCCATTGGTGGGAACATGTCTTCACGGTAGTGATCCCAGTGACCTGAAGTCTTATAAAGTTCTACAGAAGCAATTGGTGGAGTGTAGACGTGTTGGTAGCCTGCTGCGACTTCTTTATCAACGATATAGCGTTCCAACTCACGACGAATCGTCGCACCATTTGGCAACCAGAATGGAAGACCTTGACCAACTTCTTGAGAAATCA
>CAUUAM010000127.1:0-4285 GCA_963543165.1 uncultured Streptococcus sp.
GGCCGTTGCTTAATCTTTTATTATTTCATTGTCCACTTGACTGGGAGCAGTTCACTCAGCCAAACCTCTATTTTCTAGTCTTCTTTTGTCTTTGTTTCTTCATCTTCTTCGATGATTTCAGAAATTTCAACCTTAACCTTAGTCACACGACCACTTTTCACCTTATCATTGGTTAGGACTAAGTGTTTCTTTTGGCTATCGACTTCACAGCTGAGACGTTCTTTTGGCGATGGAATCCGTCCAACTTCTGTCAGGTAATAGCCTGCAATGGTATCCACATCATCACTTTGCAACTCAACATCAAAATATTCATTGAAGTCATTGAGAGACATGGTCCCTTGAACGACATAGGTATTGTCCGCAATTTCAAAGACATCGATTTCAGCCTTATCCGTCTCATCATCGATCTCCCCGACGATTTCTTCCAAGAGGTCTTCTAGCGTCACCAAGCCAGACATCCCACCGTATTCATCGAGCAGAATGGCCATTTGATTTTGGGTATTGCGCAATTCCTTCAAAAGATCATCCACAAAAATGGTCTCTGGAACAAACAAAGGTTCTTGTAAAATCTTTCTTAAGACAATATTATCAAAGCCATTGATAAATCCTTCGTTCAAGAGTCGTTTGGTATGGATGAGCCCAATCACATTATCCTTATCATCATCATAGACAGGAATCCGAGAGAAATTTTGCTTAAGAATACTTTCGATAATCTCTTTGGTATCATCATTGATATCGACCATGAAGGCATCTGTTCGCGGTACCATCACTTCACGCGCCATCAATTCATCCAGTGAAAAGATCCCTTGGAGCATCTCAATTTCATCTGCATCGAGTGTTTCTTCACTGTTGGTCAGCATGTATTCGATCTCATCTCTGGTCATCTTTTCATCTGCATCATCAAACTCCATCGGCGTGATACGACTCACGAGGTTGGTCGATGCTGAAAGCAACCAAACAAAAGGACTGACAATCTTTCCTAAAAGAATGACAATCGGAGCTGTTCGAACAGCCAACTCATCTTTTAAATTCATAGCGATTCGTTTTGGGTATAATTCCCCAAAGACGATCTCAATATAGGTCAAAAAAGCAAGCGATAAAAAGCTTCCAGTTGCAAGTGCTGTTTTGGTGTTGCCCATCCAACCAGCAATCACTTGCCCAAGACTGTCTGCTAGGCTCGCCCCAGATAAGATGGTAATCAAGGTGATCCCTACCTGAATAGTGGATAAGAAATGGTTAGGCTGTTCCAATACGCTGAGAAGACGAATGTATCTCTTATCTCCTTCTTCAGCCTTTTGCTCTACACGCGCACGATTTAGCGATACCATTGACATCTCAGTCGCCGAGAAAAAGGCGTTCAATAATGTCAAAACAATCAATAAAATAAATTCCAGTAAAATTTCCTGACTGCCAGGGTCTTCCATGGATACTTTCCTCCAGTATATAATATTGTATATTATACCACAAAATAGGAAAGCCTGCATTCTTCTATTTGATTTTCTTTTTTTCCCATCAAAAAATCAGGACCGAGTCCTGATTTTAGTGCTCTGCACTGGTAAAATCATAAAAGAAGGCATTGAGTTTTTCAACCAGCTCTAGCGATGAGAGACTACTTGTACAGATAAAAGGTTTTTTCTTTAATTCCGGCATCATAAAGTTGGCCACCACGACATCTGCGTCTGAAGCTTCGATATCTTCCACCGTTAGATTGTACTTGATCATCTGTGTGAATTCAAAGTTATCCGTACAGTAGAAATCTAGAAAATCGATCATGGATTTAGCATGGTGGTCATCAAAACGACTGATAATCAAGACCTTAATGGACTTCCGGCGGCGCAATAATTGTGGTAAGAGACGTTCCCAGTGAGTGTAGACCGTGTAGATCATGTGCTTGATAATTTCTTCATTCAGATTATGCTTCATGGTCTTCATATAAGTGATGATATGGTCTCTCAAATCATCATAGAAGGCTGGGAAGATGCTCATAAAATCTTCGTTAGTATTGGTCTTGGTATCAAATAAGAGGAACTCCGAGAACAATTCCTTCCGACCTAAGTGAGCTGTATTGTGAACGTGCATCAACATCTCATCAAGATTTTCAATATCTAAATCATAGGTATAGCATAGATCCTTGAACATATCTTTAATGAGTCTAGTGGATTCTTTTGCATAAGAATCTGTTTCTGCGGCTTCAATCAAGCTTTCTGGGCTGAAATAGAAATTTTCTTGAATAAAGATGATGAAGAACTGCTCCAGCACTTTTTCATTTAACTCGACACCCAACTGCAAGCTAAAGTAGCGCAACATCTCCTCGACATTGGTCACCCCTTGATACTGATCCTTGTATTCATCAAAGTTGGTCGGCATATCGATGAAATAACCTTGCTTGATACGTGACAAATAAACCGTCAAGAGTACTTTATAAGACTTGATAACAGAGAAGGTCAATGGATAGCCATAGAGCTTGAAGAAGAAGGTGATCAAATCGGTCACGGCCTCTTCCTTAAATTCTGGGAAAGGCCACTCCATATAGTAATAACGTTCCGCAAAATACTGGGCATAGAAGAAACGAACATCCACTTCATCCCCGACAAGATTCAAGGGTTTCAAATCAATCTTTACATTGTATTTGGTTTGAAGCTTCTGATTAATCGTCCGAATCAAGCGGTAGAAAGACTGGTAACTCAGATCAAACTTTCTGCAAATATATTCATTGGAAACATTCTTGTGGAAGAAGAGGTATTCAATCAAGGCGAAGGCTTGTGATTCTTTAAAAAAGTGATGGTAAATCACCTCAAGACCAACCGAATCCTCATAACTGATCTTGATCCCATTGGTAGAGGATTCAATTAAAAAGTCATCGAATGTACTACGAAGATTAGACAAATCTTCTTTTAACGAACGTTCTGTACAATCCAAACGCTTGGCTAACTCTTTCAAGTGGAACCATCTTTTTTCCTTAATCAAGATTTCCAACAATTGCAATTGGCGTCTCTGTTTTTTGGATAAGAGGAGTCTCATCTTTCCCTACCTTTTCATATTTTCTTTCAAAATCACTTATATTTTAACACATTTCATAGCACTTGTTGACTTTTTTACAGTTTTTTTCAAAAAAATGTACAAAAAAGACTCCAAGGCCCATATAGGCGCTAGAGTCTAAGATTTATTAATGATTCCAAATTCTTCTTTTTTCTTCTGCTCCTTCGCAGCACGGTGGTTATCATAAAGATTTACCAAGAATTTTACAATTTCTTTCCCAATCGAATAGACTGGAATCGCGACGACCATTCCGATAATTCCGTAGATATTACTTGAGAGCAATAAGAGAACCATAATGGTAATCGGATGAACCTTCATCACGCCACCAACAATACGCGGATAAAGAATATTCCCATCAATCTGCTGGATGATCAACATGTAAATGACTGCTTTGATCATCATATCCATGTCTGTGAAGGCATAGGTGATAATCATTGGAATCAAGCCGATCGTTGGTCCTACATATGGAATCAAGTTGGTCAGTCCAGAAAAAATCGCAAATACCAAAGCATACTTCAAACCAATAATACTATAACCAATGTAGGCTAATATGCCAATGATCAAGGCATCTATCGAAATACCACTAATATAGCGGGAGACTGTCTTATTTAAACTAACCAAGAGGGTTGAAATGTTGAGTTTATCATTTCGTAAAATAGTCCGCTCCAACAAGGGTAATAATTTCTTCCCATCAATCAAGAAATAAACTAAGAAGATCGGTGTCATGATCAAAATGAAAACCGTATTGACAATGGTATTGACCACACTTCCCAAACTGTTGGTCACACTATTTAAGAGATTTTGTAGGATATCCATATAAGAGAGATTCAACTGTTGAATCGTCGATTGGATATTTACATTCTGGAACAAAGGATTGGTCGAAAGTTTTCGAACCAAACTTTGGACTTCCCAGTATAGTCCTTGAGTTGAATTAATTAAGCTGGTCAACTGATTGATTAAGATTGGGAGCAGATAAAAGATCCCTAGACCAATGATCCCAAACAACAGTACTAAGGTGATCAAAATCCCAAACACACGCTTGATTTTTAAGTGTTTTTCTAACAATTCAACAATCGGGTTGGTGATATAGTATAAAAAACCTGCAATTAAAAATGGTAAGAGGATGGTATTCAGAACAGATACAAATGGAGAAATTAAAGTCCCCATTGATTTCCAAATATAGAAAATCACCGTCAACAATAAAATTTCACATGTCCAGAATAACAATTTACTATTTCGAAACATT
>CAUUAM010000128.1:0-4160 GCA_963543165.1 uncultured Streptococcus sp.
TCTTAAATCTTGAGAAGAAGTGGTTGGTAGGAGATCCAGAGACAAGATTTCCCCGCCCTTAACAAAGCTGGACATCCGAAGAGCTGCAGGACCAGAAAGTCCAAAATGAGTAAAGAGAAGATCGTGGGTGATGATGTGTTTAGCGTAGCTAAGGGTCACATCTGTCAGAGAGATCCCTTGGAGGACCTTGTGGGGAAAATCTGTCAATAGAGGGCTCTCTGCCGCTTCTAGATCAGTAATGGTGTGCTTAAAGTGCCGAGCAATTTCGTGTCCGTAGCCGGTAGAGCCAGTCGAAGGGTAGGATTTACCCCCAGTTGTAACGACCAGCTTGTCAGTCGTCCACGTATGCTCAGAAGACTTGATGATAAAGACGTCCTCGGGCTTGGTGACAGAAACCACCTCGCAGTTGGTCACTATATTAGCACCAAGCTCCAGGATCTTATCTTCCAAGGCTTGAATAATAGTGCGAGATTTGTCATTAGCAGGAAAGACTCGACCATGATCTTCGACTTTTAGTTTGACGCCATTATCGGTGAAAAACTGGATGATATCCTGATTATCAAATTGGGAGAAGACACTGTAAAGGAAGCGGCCGTTTCCAGGAATACCGGCCATCAAATCGTCTAAGGTCCCGTTGTTCGTGACATTACAGCGGCCTCCACCGGTACCTGCGAGTTTCTTGCCCAACTTTTTATTCTTTTCGATCAGCAGGGTGGATTGGCCATAAGATGCGCTGGCAATGGTCGCCATCATCCCAGCAGGTCCGCCTCCAATGACAATAGTCTGATAGTGAGTCATATCGATCTTCCTTCTCTTGTTTCTTTCATGATTTGCTTTGTCCATTATATCATTTTATAGAGGTTTCTAGTGGCTGGAGCAGCAACTGTCGTTCCAAAATCCAAGACACCAGATATTGATGTATTGGCAAAACCGAAAGATTTATCTACTATAAAGGGCGAAGCTGTTGACCATCTAGGAACAGCTAAGCCAAAGGTTGAATTAGATGTTCCAGAGATGAAGGATGTCCACGATGTCGAAGCGCCAAAGTATAGTACGCAAGAACTAGATGCCTATTTTAGAAATAGCCAACAAAGTTTTACGAATGCAGAAGCTGAGGGGGTACGAGTCTTTACAAGTAATGATTATACCTACATTAATAACTACTTAAGAGGGTTCAGTGTCGATTTAGGTCCTGTTTCAACTTCAACTATTTCTGATATCGATTCTGCATTGTCTAAGATGGAATTGCCAGCTGATTTAACTTTATACAGAGTAACAGATTCAGCACCTTTCATGAATATCATTGATAAAAACTTTAACGGAACTCTGGATTGAAATTCGTTAATAGGAAAAATTTTTGAAGATCGAGCTTTTGTTAGTACTTCAGTTGTTACGCCTTTTGATGATGAAGTAAGATGGGAAATCAACGCACCAAAAGGTTCTAAAGGAGGGATGGTTGCCGCTTTCAGTATGTTCCCTAATGAAAATGAGTTATTGTTACCAAGAAATTCAAAATTCTTAATAAAGGGTATAGATAAAGTTGAGAATAAAATTATTCTAAAAATGGATTTAATAGAATAGGAAAAGGCTAAGAGATTAAGAGATAAATGGGAAGGTGTCATCCAGTTTGAAGAAGTAAAATATTGACAGAATTCCAAGAAGATGTTATACTTAAGGTAATAAGAAAGGAGACAAACTAATGACATTGTCCAAAAAACTCACACTTTCTCTTGCCTCAATGGCAGTTCTTGGTCTTTTAGCAGCCTGCTCTAGCCAGACAGCTAAAACATCTGCAAGCTCTTCTAGTTCTCAACAGGTTTCTTCGAGTACTTCAAGCAGCCAAGCTGAAAATCTAGATGGGACCTACAAAGGAACACATGAGACTGATCAGATCACTTTGACCATCTCAGGCACTTCTGGCACATGGGAAGAAGTCGACAATGATGGTGAGAAAGAAACCAGATCTGTAACAGTTCACGCTGACAACCATACTCTCACAGTGGGAGATGATACCAAATCTTACACACTTGAAGGCAATCAATTGACCATCAAAGATGATGATCAAGATGCTTCTGATACCATTGTATTATCGAAATAATAAAAACATCTTAGTTTCCTCTGTCAATGGAGAAAGGGCTAAGATGTTTTTTATCCATCAATTTTTTGTAAAAAACAAGCACCCGCGGATGCTTGTTTTTTCATAGGATTGATCTTCCGATTACATGATTCCAAGGAAGTAACGGATGAAGAAGAAGGCAAGGACAGCACCAACAAATGGAGCGGTACCTGGTACAATAAGACCATATTGCCAGTCGTTGTCTACTTTATCTTTGATTGGTAAGATTTGGTAAGCGAAACGAGGTCCAAGGTCACGCGCTTGGTTCATGGCGAAACCTGTAGTACCACCAAGACCCATACCGATAGCCCAAACGATCAAAGCAACAGAGAATGGAACCATTGCTTCGTTGGCATGTTCAGCAGCCATGATAGAAGTCAAGAAGATGAAAGTTGCGAACGCTTCGACGAAGTAGTTACGTGGAAGGTTACGGCAGTTAGGGTTAGTTGAGAAGATGTTACGGATAGCAATACCATCAACTTGACCTTCAGAAATTTTGAAGTGATCAGCATACATAAAGTAAGCAATCAAAGCTCCAAGGAAGGCACCAATCATTTCAGCGATTGCGATTGGGAAGAATTGAGCGATTGTCAACTTACCAAGAAGGACTTTCAATAAAGCCATTGCAGGGTTCATTGAAACGCCGCCAAAGACGAGCAAGCAGACAGTGATCCCGAATGCCCATGTAGTAATCGCGAATAAGTGTCCAGTTCCAGCATATTTTGTTCTCCTCAAAACGTCGTCACAGTGTACGCCAACCCCGAAGATAATCATCAAAGCTGTACTCATAACTTCTGCAAGTAATTGATGTGTCATGTTAATAAATGTCTCCTAAATTAATAAATATATTTTTGTAATTGGTGATAAACTTCTTGAATTGGCAACTGCATCTCCTTCGCAATACGCTGACAGTCTTCGTATTCAAGAGTCTTCTTAGTGATGGATCCGTACTGATTGATTTTAACCGTAACGGTTCCAAATTCTGTGTCGATTTGTTCAAATCGACGTTGCATGACCTTGCGGTCAACTTGTTGGTATCGAAAACCAATGGTACTGGTTTCTTTGAACAAGAGGGTTGAAAAATCTTCCAGCTGGCTATTTTGAATTAAAAGTGTTAACTCAAAACCAGGACGATTCTTTTTCATAACGATGCTACGATAGTATACATCCAAGGCGCCAGCATCCAAAAACCGATTTAAAATATAAGCCAGTTGTTCTGGTGTTTGATCATCAATCGTTGTGGTTATTTCAACGATGCGATCATCGGTGTGATGAACGATGGTCGTGCTATGTGAAGAGTCTTCCTTCAATAGCGAACCGCGTAAAGCATTGAATTTTCCGGTATCTCTTTTACCAAATCCATAGCCAACACTTTGAATGGCAAAGTGGGATGGGATCGGTTCAAAGATCGGGTCCAATGCTTTCAAGAGGGCTAATCCTGTTGGGGTGATCAACTCTGTTTTGACGGTGAAGTCTTGAGTGATCGGAATGGTGGTTCCCTTTCTCAACTGCATGACAGCAGGAACCGGAACCGGCATTTCGCCATGAGCCACTGAAATCGTCCCACTTCCCTCCGTGAGAGGAGTAGAGTAGACTGTGTCGATCCCGAGTGATTCCACTAGGATGAAAAAGCTAACGATGTCGACGATCGAGTCAATGGCACCGATCTCGTGGAAATGGATCTGCTCAACAGGCATGTTGTGCACAGCTGCTTCAGCCTTTGCAATGTCAAGAAAGACTGCAAGGCTCTTTTCTTTCACAAACGGACTCAACTGAGAAGCGGCAATCAATTCGTGGATGTCTGCATAACTGCGGGCATCCGCATGGGAATGTCCATGTTCATGATCGTGATGGTGATGGTGTTCATGATCGTGATGATGTTCGTGATCATGATGATGTTCGTGATCATGATGATGTTCGTGATCATGATGATGTTCGTGATCATGATGATGTTCGTGACCATGATGATGTTCATGATCATGATGATGTTCGTGATCAAAATCACCTTCAATCCCCGTATCTTTCTCCCCGTGGTGAAGGTGAA
>CAUUAM010000129.1:0-4129 GCA_963543165.1 uncultured Streptococcus sp.
TATGGATTTAACGAAACGGTTTAATAAAAATCTCAATCGAATTGAAGTTTCTTTGATTCGTCAGTTCGATCAATCAATTTCTTCCATTCCTGGGGTCTTGCGTTTGACGTTGGGGGAACCAGATTTTACAACTCCTGAACATGTGAAAGAAGCTGGAAAGGCTGCAATTGATGCAAATTTTAGTCATTATACTGGGATGAGTGGTTTACTGGCTTTGCGTGAGGCTGCGAGTGAGTTTGTGGCTGATAAATATGGTATTCACTACCGTCCTGAGGATGAGATATTGGTGACGATCGGTGCAACAGAAGCCTTATCTGCCACCTTGACAGCAATCTTGGAGCCTGGTGATGTAGTACTTCTTCCGGCGCCAGCTTATCCTGGTTATGAACCGATTATAAATTTGGTGGGAGCAGATGTTGTCGAAATTGATACGACAGCAGATCGTTTTGTCTTGACGCCTGAAAAGTTGGAAAAGGCGATTCTAGAGCAGGGTGAAAAATTGAAGGCTGTTATTCTCAATTATCCAGCTAATCCAACGGGTGTCACTTATTCGCGCGAACAGATGGCAGAATTGGCTGCTGTCCTAAAAAAATATGAAGTCTTTGTGATTTGTGATGAAGTTTATTCAGAGCTAACTTATACTGGAGAAGCGCATGTCTCTATGGCATCCTTCATTCCTGAGCAGACCATTGTCATTAATGGTTTGTCTAAGTCTCATGCCATGACAGGTTGGCGACTTGGCTTTATCTTTGCCCCAGCTGCATTGACGGCCCAGCTCATCAAGAGTCATCAGTATTTGGTAACGGCTGCTGGAACGATGAACCAGTATGCTGCGATTGAGGCCTTGACTGCTGGTCGGGATGATGCGGAACCGATGAAGAAGGAATATGTGAAACGTCGGGATTATATTATTGAAAAGATGTCCGCGCTTGGGTTTGAGATGATTAAGCCAGATGGAGCCTTTTATATTTTTGCTAAAATCCCAGCTGGTTACAATCAGGATTCCTTTGCTTTCTTACAAGATTTTGCGCGTGAAAAAGCGGTTGCTTTCATCCCTGGTGCTGCTTTTGGCCAATATGGTGAAGGATATGTGCGTTTGTCGTATGCAGCCAGCATGGAGGTTATCAAGGAAGCTATGAAACGCTTGAAGGAGTATATGGAAGAACATGCTGGAGTCAATTGAGACCCGGGGCATTGTGCTGTATAATCGGGAGTTTCGTGAGGATGATAAATTGGTCAAGATCTTCACGGAGAAGTCAGGTAAGCGGATGTTTTTTGTGAAACATGCGGGAAAATCACGATTGAATCCCATGTTACAACCTTTGGTAACGGCGGATATGTTGCTAAAAATCAATGATGATGGGTTGAGTTATATTGATGATGTTCAAGATGTGCAGGTTTATAAGAAAATCAATGCAGATCTTTTTGCCCTTTCTTATGCGACCTATGTTCTGGCGCTTGCGGATGCCAGTATTCAGGATAATCAGGTGGATCCGGCCTTGTTTGCTTTTTTGGAGAAGACCTTGTCTTTGATGGAAGAGGGACTGGATTATGAGGTTTTGACCAATATTTTTGAGATTCAGCTTCTATCTCGGTTTGGGGTTGTCTTAAACCTGCATGAATGTTGTTTCTGTCATCGGGTTGGCCTTCCTTTTGACTATTCCTTTCGGTATAGCGGGGTCCTTTGTCCGGATCATTATGATCGGGATGAGAGGCGAGCTCACTGGCATCCGAATGTTCTCTATTTATTGGATCAGTTCCAAGCTGTGCGTTTCAGTGAGTTAGAGACAATTTCCCTACAAGCGGAGATGAAAGTAGCTCTGCGTCAGGCAATCGATCAGTTGTATGAGGAGTATGTAGGGATCCATTTAAAAGCTAAAAAGTTTATCGATTCCTTAAGTGATTGGGGAGCGATTATGAAAGATTCATCTGGAGGTGAAACATGAAAAAAATTGCAGTAGATGCAATGGGGGGCGATAATGCACCTCAAGCCTTGGTAGAAGGCGTGAATCAAGCCATTCGTGATTTTGATGATATTGAGATTGTCTTGTATGGTGATGAGGCAAAAATCAAAAACTATTTAACAGCAACAGAGCGTGTATCGATTGTTCATACGGAGGAAAAAATCGATTCAGATGATGAGCCGGCACGTGCTATTCGTCGGAAGAAACAGGCCTCTATGGTCTTGGCTGCCAAGGATGTGAAGGCTGGTGAGGTGGATGCCATGCTTTCTGCAGGAAATACAGGTGCTTTGTTGGCAGCAGGCTTCTTTATCGTTGGCCGTATCAAAGGGGTGGAACGCCCTGGCTTGATGTCCACACTTCCGACGGTTGATGGTCGCGGGTATGACATGTTGGACTTAGGTGCCAATGCGGAAAATACACCAGAGCACTTGCATCAGTATGCTGTGATGGGGTCTTACTATGCGGAAAACGTTCGTGGGATTCAAAAACCACGTGTGGGTCTATTGAACAATGGGACAGAAGCTAGTAAGGGAGATCCTTTGCGCAAGGAAACTTACCAATTGTTATCTGAGGATGAGTCGATTCATTTTGTTGGAAATGTGGAAGCGCGTGATTTGATGGATGGCGTTGCTGATGTTGTTGTGGCGGATGGTTTCACGGGAAACGCTGTCTTGAAAACGATGGAAGGAACAGCTTTTGGAATCTTGAAGCAACTGAAACAAGCAATTGCTACTGGAAACTGGAAGGCGAAACTAGGAGCTTTTCTCCTCAAGGACCGGTTGAAATCATTGAAACAAACCTTGGATTTCTCAGATGTTGGAGGAGCAGTTTTATTTGGCCTTCAAGCACCTGTTGTTAAAACGCATGGTTCGAGTGATGCAAAAGCAGTCTATAGCACCATTCGTCAGATTCGGGCTATGTTAGAGACAGATGTTGTTGGAAAATCAGTGAAGGAATTATCGAAGGAAGGATAATGTATGAGTAAACAAAACGAAATTTTAGCTACAATTGAGGAATTTCTCAAAGACCGCAAGGGACCAGATTTCCAAGTTTCTTTGAAATCAGATTTGCGCAAGGATTTACAAGCCGACTCTGTTGAATTGATGGAATTTATTATCAATCTTGAGGATGAATACCAATTGGAGATTCCAGACAAGGCTATTGATGACTTTAACACGGTAGGAGATGTCGTTGACTATATCGAAAAACGAACTGCTAGTAACTAGTTGAAAAGGGATTGTTCAGAGATTGTTCTGGATGATCTTTTTTTCTGTCCTTTTTATTCGGTTTCTGCCTATATTGTACGGAAATTTATTGAAAATCCACTTTGTATGTGATAGAATGAAGGTGATAAAATACGAAAGGCGAACAAAGTCATGACCAATCAACTGATTTATACTGGAAAAGCTAAGGATATCTATACTACTGAGGACGAACATGTGATTAAGTCGGTCTATAAGGACCAGGCAACCATGCTAAATGGGGCTCGTAAGGAGACTATTAAGGGAAAAGGTGTGCTCAATAATCAGATTTCGTCTCTTATTTTTGAAAAATTGAATGCTGCGGGAGTAGCTACTCACTTTATCAAACGTATTTCTGATACTGAACAACTCAACAAGAAAGTGAAAATCATTCCTTTGGAGGTTGTTCTTCGTAACGTGACGGCGGGTTCTTTCTCTAAACGTTTTGGCGTGGAAGAAGGTTTGGACTTGAAAACTCCTATCGTTGAATTTTACTATAAGAACGATGATTTGGATGATCCATTTATCAATGATGAGCATGTGAAGTTCTTGGATATTGCCAATGATGAACAAATTGCTTATATTAAGGAAGAAACGCGTCGTATCAATGAATTGCTGAAAGATTGGTTTGCGCAAATTGGTCTTCGCTTGATTGATTTCAAATTGGAATTTGGTTTTGATAAGGATGGCAAGCTCATCTTGGCAGACGAATTCTCACCAGATAACTGCCGCCTTTGGGATGCTGAAGGGCACCATATGGACAAGGATGTCTTCCGTCGTGATCTTGGTAGCTTGACAGATGTTTATGAAGTTGTATTGGAAAAATTGCAAGGATTGAAGTAGCCTTTTACAAATAGAATACTTGGTCTTCACTACAATCTTTAAGTAGAAATAGATAAAGGAAATAAAATGGATAAACGTATT
>CAUUAM010000130.1:0-4118 GCA_963543165.1 uncultured Streptococcus sp.
TATTTCAAGGAACATCCAGACCACTTTGGGCGCTATCAGGTGCCACAGGATCACTTGCATCGGTCGGTCAACTGGGCATTGGTCGATAAAGGGAAGAAAAAAACAGTGATTCTTTTCCACCACCATGATACAGTAGATCTAGAAGACTATGGAAATTTGTCAGAGATTGCGCTCGATTCTGATAAAGTGGCAGAAGCCTTGAAAACAATGGATATGCGACCAGATATGCAGGCTGATGTAGCTTCTGGTCTATGGAAATTTGGCAGAGGATCTTGCGATATGAAAGCAGCTCTAGCCCTTCAACTGGGGGTTCTGGAAGCCTATGCAGCAGATCTTTTAGAAGGTCAGGTCAATCTGCTCTATCTCTCTGTTGGAGATGAGGAATCCTATTCACGTGGGATGCGGGGAGCCCTAGGCCTACTGACTCAATTGCAGGAAGAATTTGACTTGGATTATGTATTAGCAGTGGATTCAGAACCCTTTGAATCGGAACTAGAAAAAGAAAAGGTCCTTCACATTGGCACTGTCGGAAAACTCATGCCTGTCGTTGTGGCTCAAGGCGTCTTATCCCACATGAAGGAACCACTCAAAGGAATCAATGCCTTGTCGCTCTTAGTAGCCATCGCAAGCCAGTTAGATCTTCATCCCGATCTGGCAGATCAGGCCTTGGGAGAATCCTCTCCTCTTCCTTCTTGGTCCTATCTCCGAGATTTGAAGGAGCAGTATGATGTATCGACCGTACTCTATGCGGCTGGGTATTTCAGTGTCTTGCATTTGAAGAAAACTCCGCAAGAACTCCTAGAGCGGATTTATGAGCTTAGTCAGGAGGCCTTGGATGCCTTTTATAAGAAGTATGAGCACTTGCAGGATCAGGCTGGCCAAGATCATATGATTGCAAGACCAAGAGTCATCACCTATCAAGAACTAGAGGAACGTTGCCAAGTTTTAGAGGGCTACCAAGCCTTTAGGGAAGCTTCTAACCAAAAAGCGGAACACGATTTTCGGAATGGGACCAGCTACCAGAGCCTTGCCATTCAGCAAATCCAGCGACTTCTAGAGTTTCTCGGAGACAAGGATCCCTTGGTAGTCATTGGTTTTGCGCCCCCATATTATCCTTCCATGAATTGCCGCTTTTTGGAAAATACAGAACTCAAGATCGAGTCCTTGATCGCAGATTATCGCCAATATCTGGACCAAAGAGGTTATAGCTTGAAAGTCGAGGAATACTTTATGGGGATTAACGACACCAGCTATTGTGCCTTGGAAAAGGATGTGGCTTCTTATCAAGTCGTCCTAGATAGTCTGGCCACTCCGGCTCAAATTTATGATCTGGATCTGGAAAAAATTGCCCACATTCAGGTCCCTGCAGTCAATCTTGGCCCCTGGGGGAAAGAATTGCACAAGCGAGGGGAGCGGGTCTACCAAGAAGATTTCTTGGCGACTATTCCAAACTATCTGCTAGATCTCCTCTATCATTTCGATGATCGCTTATCACAATAATATAAAAAGACGCTTCCAATGAGGATCGTACAAGGAGTTAACATGATTACATTTAACGGAGTTACAAAAGATTATGACGGGCATATTGCCCTTAACCACTTGAATTTGACCATCGAAGATGGACAAATTGTCGGCCTGATTGGACATAATGGAGCCGGCAAGTCGACGACCATCAAGAGTTTGGTCAGTGTGATTACCCCAACCACTGGATCAATTGAAGTGGATGGTCAGGAACTCTATAGCCATCGACTGGCGATCAAAAAGAAGATCGGTTATGTGGCAGATTCGCCGGATCTTTTCCTGCGTCTCACAGCCAATGAATTCTGGGAGCTGGTTGCGACTTCTTACGATATGAGTCAGAAAGACTGTGATCAACGCTTGGAGGAGCTTCTCAGGATCTTTGATTTTCAGAGCCACCGCTACGAAGTGATTGAATCCTTTTCACATGGGATGCGCCAGAAGGTCTTTGTTATTGCAGCCCTTTTGTCAGATCCAGATATCTGGGTCTTGGATGAACCGATGACCGGGTTGGATCCACAGGCCTCTTACGATTTAAAACAAATGATGCGCCAACATGCGGATCGAGGAAAGACGGTTATTTTCTCTACCCACGTCTTAGAAGTAGCCGAACAACTCTGTGATAAAATCGCCATTCTCAAAAAGGGAAATCTCATTTTCTATGGAACGATCGAGGAATTGAAGGGCCAACACCCCGACCAAAGTCTGGAAAGTATCTATCTCAGTCTAGCGGGGCGGAAGGAAGAAGGTGGCGATCATGCGTCTTAAGATCATCCAGCAGCTGGTCAATGTCAATATCATCTATGCCAGCCAGCCAGCTCAGATTGCCAGATTACGTGCCAAACAGGCCAAAAAACCGGACGTCAAACTCAATGTTGCCCGGAAATCGGTGCTCAACTATCTTTCTTTAGGTTTTTTCTATTTCGTCATATTTGGCTTGCTCTTTAGCATCTATGATTTTGTCCATCAGCCAGCCTTCTTTGTCAATATGGTTGCCCTCTTTTCCTTGATGACCATTTCCCAAGGCTTTATGAGCTTTTATAATGTCTTTTATGAAAGCAAGGACCTGCAGTTTTACCGGCCTTATGCCTTTTCAGATGCAGAAGTCATAGCAGGTAAGAGTATCTCGGTCATTCTGACCCTCCTTATGGCTATCCTTCCCTTGATTAGCTATTTTTTGATCCTCCCTCTACAAGCAGGTGGTTTCAATCCGTTAGGGATCCTGCTAGGCCTCTTTTGTGCCTTGATTCTCTTAGCCGTTCTCTTTTTGGCGACGATCATCCTCTCCCATCTAATCACCAAGACCCTCTTTTTCAAAAAACACACGACTCTGGTCTCCAATCTCATGGTCGGAATTGGCTCACTTCTCAGTCTAGGTGCTTATCTCTATTTGAATCTAGTCCAAACTCACCGGGTAGAAGTGTCAGGTGGAGCGGATATCCCCATTCTTTTTCCACCTTTTGTTGCCTTTCATCAGTTTATCCTACATCCTTTTGATGGAGGAGCGATCCTTGGCCTCTTGGGCTGGATCCTAGTGCTTTTGGTCTTGATCGGCCTGGTTCGCAAAATGGTCATCCCACAATTCTATGATGCAGCCCTTGCAGTTGCGACCAATCAAACCGTCAAAGAGCGCGTGAGAGCGATCCATGTGGGTCAGAAAGATTCCTTTAGACGATTTGTCATTCAGTATCATCGCAGACTCTTGCTTGATGGAACCCTCATGGTGCAAGTCCTCTTGATGATGAGCATTCTGCCTTATATTTTCTTACTCAGTGGAGCAGTGGGAGCATCCAAACATCTAGGAGGGTTCAGTCCCTACTTGACGCCCCAGTATCTCGTCCCACTGGCTCTCGTTGCCTTTCTAATTGGCGTTTTCAATAGTTTTGGAGGCTTGACCAGTATCGGTATTTCCCTGGAGCGCGAAAATTTTGAGTACTTGAGATTCCTCCCTATTGATTTCAAACGCTATCTCTTCATGAAGTTTTGGTTGCTCTATCTGGTGCAATCCATCCTTCCTGTCATTCTTTTGCTTGGCGTTTGTCTCTATTTTGGTGTGCATCCCTTAGCCATCCTTGCCATGTTGTTGATTTGGATTGTGACCACCATTCCGATCTGCATTCGAGACTATGTCAAAGATTTTCAAAATTTTAGCACCAATTGGACCAATATCACAGAGTTGATGACCCGTCATCGTGGGAATGCAGTCCTTCAGTCTATTCTCTTGATAGTCTTTATCTTTGTGATGTTTTTCTTGATTATTATGAGCTTCATTTGGACTTATCATTCCGTTAGTACCCTGCTAGCTGTGATCCTTTATAGTGTCATGCTGCTAGTCGGAGCAGGAATCAGTTATACCGTCTACCGCAAAAAAATCCGCACTCTCTACCAAGAGATCGGAGAATAAAAAGAGAGAGTGGGACAGAAATCGGTCATTCGTTAGAATTCGATTTCGTCGTCCCACCTCCGCACAGCTTCAACAGTCTGGGAGACTGTTGAAGGTTGCAGATAAAGGAAACATAGTTTCCGTCAACATAGGGCATCTTTGGAGATTAAAAAGCGAACAAAGGCTTAGGAAACTTGCTTCGCAAGTCCTATCCGCC
>CAUUAM010000131.1:0-4115 GCA_963543165.1 uncultured Streptococcus sp.
AAGCGAATATAAACATAGAGTACCTCCTTTATGCAGCTAAATGATACTACCTCTTTTAAAAAAATTGCTTAAATTAAGAGATTTAAAAAGCAAGTAAAGAGTCAATTTGTCCGAGCATTTCCTTCTCCATCTCCGTAGCAGAAAGTTGAGTTTATTTAACAAACTGATAAAATAATAGAGAAACTAGTTATTTCGAGGCCCAATCATGAACCTATCAAACGTATTTCAAAAATTATCCCCAAATACTCCCATCTTACAAGCTACCTTTGGTCTGGAGCGCGAATCTCTACGAATCAATACTGAAAGCCGTGTCGCTCAAACGCCACACCCTGAAAAATTGGGTTCTCGCAGTTTCCATCCCTATATCCAGACAGATTATAGCGAACCTCAACTAGAGCTCATTACACCGGTAGCACAGTCGACCACGGAAGCTCGTCGCTTCCTCGGGGCCATCACTGATGTGGCTATTCGCTCAATGGATAAGTCAGAATATCTTTGGCCTTTATCCATGCCACCTGTGATTGTAGAAGAAGAGATTCAGATTGCCCAGTTGGAAAGTGACTACGAGTATCAATACCGAGTTGGTTTGGCAGAACGCTACGGCAAATTGCTCCAGTCCATATCTGGCATTCACTATAATTTTGAACTCGGCAAAGATCTGACCCAACAGCTCTTTGAAGTCAGTGACTATGACGATTTACTGACCTTCAAGAATGCCCTCTATCTCAAGTTGGCTCAGAACTTCTTGCGTTATCGCTGGCTCTTGACCTACCTTTACGGAGCAAGCCCGCTAGCAGAAAAAGGGTTTTTGACAGATGAAATTGGTTGCGTGCGGTCGATTCGTAACTCCAACTATGGCTATGTCAATGCCCCCGATGTTCACATTTCCTTCTCTTCACTGGAGCAATACGTGACCGACATCGAAAACGCTGTTGGATCTGGGCAACTGTCCGCCGAAAAAGAGTTTTACTCTGCCATTCGTTTACGCGGTGCTAAGACTAGCCGGGACTTTTTGACTAAGGGCATCTCCTATCTAGAGTTCCGCAACTTTGACCTCAACCCCTTTGAGCCACTGGCAATCAGCCAAGAAACACTAGACACCACCCACCTCTTTGCACTCGCACTCTTGTGGCTAGACGACATGGAGCAAGTCGACGAAGAATTGGCAGTAGCTGCTACTCTCAACAACCAAATTGCTCTCAGCCATCCCCACACACCACTTCCTAAAGAGGCTGACCCCAAACCTATCGTGACAGCCATGAAAGACATCGTCGCTCACTTTGGACTGGATGACTATTATAGCCAGCTTATCACTAAGGTGGAGGCCTCTCTTCTTGATCCACGTTTGACCCTTTCTGGGAAAATAGCAGAGCAGGTTGAAGAAGGGTCCCTTGAAAAATTTGGCCAACAACAAGGACAAGCCTTTCATGACTACGCTTGGACAGCACCTTATGCCCTCAAAGGCTATGAAAACATGGAACTCTCCACCCAAATGATTCTCTTTGATGCCATTCAGCTGGGCTTGAACGTAGAAATTTTAGATGAGGAAGACCAATTTCTCAAACTCTGGCATGGTAACCATGTGGAGTACATCAAAAATGGCAACATGACATCCAAAGATAACTACGTAATTCCACTGGCCATGGCTAATAAGGTTGTGACCAAAAAGATTTTGGACAAGGCTGGTTTTCCAGTACCTGCGGGAGCAGAATTTGCTAACAAGGACGATGCCTTGCGGTACTACGGACAAGTAGCCAACTCTGCTATTGTTGTCAAACCCAAATCCACCAACTTCGGTCTGGGCATTTCCATCTTCCAAGAGCCAGCTAGCCTTTCTGGCTATGAAAAAGCCCTAGACATCGCCTTTTCGGAAGATAGCCATGTGCTAGTCGAGGAGTTTGTGGCAGGGACCGAGTACCGTTTCTTTATCTTGGATGGAAAATGCGAGGCTGTCCTGCTCCGCGTCGCGGCCAATGTCGTAGGTGACGGAAGCTCAAGCATACGAGAATTAGTCGAAAAGAAAAACCAAGACCCTCTGCGTGGTCGCGACCATCGCTCACCTCTTGAAATCATCAATCTGGGTGATATTGAATTACTCATGTTGGAACAGCAGGGTTACACACCTGATACAGTCTTGCCTGAAGGTAGCCAAACCTTTCTGCGTGGTAATTCTAATATCTCAACTGGAGGTGACTCCATTGATATGACTGACCAGATGGGCGAGAGTTACAAACAACTAGCTGCCGATATGGCGACTGCTATGAGGGCTTGGGCCTGTGGGGTCAATTTGATTATCCCAGACTACACCAATCCTGCTAGTAAGGAGCTACCAAATTGTACCTGTATCGAACTCAACTTCAATCCTGCCATGTACCTGCACACCTATACTTACGTAGGGCCAGGACAACGTATCACACCGAAAATTTTACGGAAGTTGTTTGGAGAGATATGAGAATAAGATCAGAGATTTTCTGAGCTTACTTTTACAAATTGGGTTAATTTTCCCTTTGATTCAATCTGTAAAAAATCCATTGCTGATGATTCATCGAAATAAATTACTTTTTTAATGTACTCCTAAATTAGCCCTTCGTCACTTATCAATTTCCCCCAGTTCTCTCAACCGTTCCTGCCCTATCTTCAACATCTCTTTTTCCACCTTACTCCATTTTCCGAAGAGGCATTCTTGTAAAACTTCTGCTGCTGAGGTTTCGTCTACTTGCGAATCATAAACACACGATTGATCTCTTTGATAAATTTGAATTTGTCTAAAAAGTTTATCCTTTTCCAACTCTCGTAAGTTATCAATTAAACGTTCTACAATTCCATCATGGTGTGCTTTAGGAGTTGCTCTCGCTTGACTAGGATCTATGGCGTAGAGCTCCTCATAACGTATCAAAGTACTGAGATAGGACAATTCTGGCTTGGTCGCAATCAGTGCTAATGAGACTTGATATCCTCTAGTTGCCAATAATTGTGCCGTTTTTCTAGGGACTTCTGTTGTTCTCAAGGTACCCTCGATTAATAAATGATAACCTTGTTTACTCAACTCATCTATAAGATATTCTACCATTTGTCCCGCAAATACTTTGGTATAATCTACACTATCTTTGCCATACTTTTCCTGTAGGTCAAGGTAGTTCGGATGAAAAGAGCGATAACTATCTCCATCAATGATAATGATATTACCTTGAAATTCTCTTTGTTTATTACGATGAATCGTTGTTTTCCCAGCACCACTCTGTCCACCGAGCAAAATAGCCTTAGGCTGAGATGAGATTGTTTTTCCTCGAGTTAAAGAACGAACGAGTCGTTTGGAGGCTTGTTCAAAATTATCTTGACTAAATTCTTCTAGTTTCATTAAGCCACCACCAGATGAGTAGCTTGCTTTAGCATACGTTCAATACCATCCAAATAGCCATTAAATCGCTCTATATCCTCAAAAGTTGCAACAAGATAAATCCTGGTGTTAATCAGATCAGACAAATCATCGCTCATTAGAACCCAAGGATTAGAAGTATCATCAAAAGCAATTCCTTGTTCATCTTGAAAATGATAAAGTTGCGCTAAGATATTCGTCCCTCGTTCTTTAATCACTTCAATTTTCAGAGTTAACTGATAATCTTCTACTGGTGTGAGCATTTTTTCCTCCCCTACGATATCGATATAAGAAACATTAAATTTCTTGCAGATACGATCTATTAATTCTGTCGAAACTGGACTTGTCCCATTTTCATAACGACTCAGACTATTTCGAGAGATACCAACAATCTTTGCGAACTCAGGCTGAGTTAGGTTATGTGCCTTGCGTAACGTTTTAATATTTTCTCCAATCATGAGGGTCCTCCTTAAATCATTTCCTATTATAGCACAAAAAGAAAAAACGCACCAAATTTGGTGCGTTTTTAAATCTGGTAGATGAATCTTTAATCTAACCTACTACCTAAAATAGAGATGGGGTGAACTTTAGTTTTTTGAACGAAAAAAGACATCCAAGAGAAAATTCTTGAATGTCTGTAAACGTTGATATAATCGTATTGATTAACGTTTTGAGAATTGTGAAGCTTTACGAGCTTTCTTAAGACCTGGTTTCTTACGTTCAACTTTACGTGAGTCAC
>CAUUAM010000132.1:0-4068 GCA_963543165.1 uncultured Streptococcus sp.
TCAAATCATTGGGGTGAACAATCGCAACTTGGTGACCTTTGAGACAGATCTCCATACCAGCCTTGAATTGGCGACAAATTTTGTTCAAGAACCGGTCTACATCTCTGAGTCTGCTATTTTTACAGCAGCAGATGCTCGTGTGCTCGCTCCATATTTTAACGGTATTCTCGTTGGGACAGCCCTTATGAAGGCAGACAATGTGGCTGAAAAAGTAAAGGAGTTGCAGATTGACAAAGGTTAAAATTTGTGGATTATCCACTCCAGAAGCTGTCCAGACCGCTGTGGAGGCTGGTGCAGATTACATTGGTTTTGTCTTTGCACCAAGCAAACGACAAGTAACGCTGGAGCAGGCCCGGCAGTTGGCTACAGGGATTCCAAAGGGGGTTCAAAAAGTCGGAGTTTTTGTATCACCACAAAGAGAAGAACTGGAGGAGGCCTGCCGAGTTGTGGGGTTAGACCTGATACAAGTGCATGGACCGATGGATGATACCATCTTGCAAGAGCTTCCCCAACAAACGATTCGCGCTGTTCAAGTTGGGAAAGATGCAGCTCTTCCTGAGACCAGTGCCGATTATCTGCTCTTTGATGCTCCCGTAGCAGGAAGTGGGCAGACTTTTAACTGGCAAGAACTCGAAAGTCAAAATGTTACAAAGCCCTTCTTTATTGCAGGAGGCTTGACGGAAGACAATGTAGTAGATGCCATTCGCTTCTTTCATCCTTATGCGGTGGATGTGTCCAGTGGGGTCGAGACAAATGGAAAAAAAGATCAAGAAAAGATGAAACGATTTATAGAAAGGGTCAAACATGGCATATAAACAACCGGATCAAAATGGATTTTACGGGCGGTTCGGGGGACGTTTTGTCCCTGAAACCTTGATGACAGCAGTTTTAGAATTAGAAGAAGCTTACAGAGAAAGTCAAGCAGATCCTTCTTTTCAAGCAGAATTGGACCAGCTTCTGAAACAATATGTCGGTCGAGAAACACCGCTCTATTATGCTAAAAATCTAAGCAAGTATGTCGGCGGAGCCAAGATCTTTCTTAAAAGAGAAGACCTCAACCACACAGGGGCTCATAAAATTAATAATGCCCTAGGACAGGTTCTGCTGGCCCACCGTATGGGCAAAAAGAAGATTATCGCAGAAACAGGGGCTGGTCAGCACGGTGTTGCAACGGCAACAGCGGCTGCTTTATTTGATATGGAATGTACCATCTATATGGGGGAAGAAGATGTCAAACGCCAAGCCCTCAATGTCTTTCGGATGGAGTTGTTGGGCGCTAAGGTTCAATCGGTGACAGACGGGTCACGTGTCCTCAAGGATGCGGTCAATGCTGCCCTTAGAGCCTGGGTAGCAAACGTAGAGGATACCCACTATATCATGGGATCTGCCTTAGGCCCCCATCCCTTCCCAGAGATCGTCCGTGATTTTCAAAGTGTCATCGGTCGGGAAGCCAAACGCCAATTTGCAGAGCAAAATGACGGTGCTCTACCAGACGCAGTTCTGGCCTGTGTGGGAGGCGGATCGAACGCCATTGGTCTCTTTTATCCTTTTGTGGAGGATCCATCTGTTGCCATGTATGGAGCGGAAGCAGCTGGACTTGGGGTAGATACAGACAAGCATGCAGCAACCTTGACCAAGGGGCGCCCGGGAGTCCTTCACGGAGCCTTGATGGATGTTTTACAGGATGCGCATGGACAGATTTTAGAGGCCTTCTCCATTTCAGCAGGTCTAGATTATCCCGGAATTGGGCCAGAGCATTCTTATTTCCATGACATCAAGCGGGCAACCTATGTGCCTATAACAGACCAGGAAGCGCTGGAAGCTTTTCAATTGCTCTCAAAAGTAGAAGGAATCATTCCGGCTCTGGAATCGAGCCATGCGATCGCCTATGCGGTGAAATTGGCAAAGGAGATGGGGCCTGAAAAATCCATGATCGTTTGCTTGTCAGGTCGTGGGGACAAAGATGTGGTACAAGTCAAAGAACGCCTAGAACAAGAGAAAGGAGAGTAAGATGGGAAAGACCTTAACAGAGCATTTACAAGAACTGAAAGACCAGCAGCAAGGGATCTTTGTTCCTTATATTATGGCAGGAGATCATGAAAAAGGCTTAGCAGGTTTGCAGGAAACCATCCACTTTTTGGAGGAGCTTGGTGTCTCAGCTATTGAAGTTGGCATTCCTTTTTCAGATCCGGTGGCAGATGGTCCTGTGATTGAAGAGGCAGGACTACGAAGTTTAGCCCATGGGACGACGACAGAGGGTCTGGTTCAAACGATCCGGCGTCTGGAGACAACGATTCCTTTGGTGATCATGACCTATTTCAACCCCTTGTTCCAATATGGGCTCGAAAACTTCTTTAGAGATTTAGACGGTACAGCTGTTAAAGGCGTGATTATTCCGGATCTTCCTCATGAGCATGCGGATCTGGTAGAACCTCTATTAGCAGATAAAGACATCGCTTTGGTTCCGCTAGTGAGCTTAACGACAGGAATCGAGCGTCAGAAGAAATTGATCCAAGATGCAGAAGGCTTTATCTATGCTGTTGCCGTCAATGGAGTGACGGGGAAAGCTGGTAGCTATCGAGAAGATCTGGACCAGCACTTGGCTCAATTACACGAAATAGCTTCCATCCCTGTTTTAACAGGTTTTGGAGTTTCCAGCATGGAGGATGTTCACCGGTTTAACCAGGTCTCAGATGGGGTTATTGTGGGGTCCAAAATCGTTCAGGCTCTCCACAAAGGGGAGACAGACACCATCGCTCATTTTATTTCTCAAGCAGTGAAGGGCTAGCCAGTCTATTCTATTTGTAAACGGCTCAGTTCTCCTAGATCAAGCTCTTTGTCTACTATTTTAAACATTCCCCTCGTTTGTCTTTACAAACGAGGGTTTCTCGTTACAATAGAGATAGTAACAAGAAAAGAGGAAAAGAGAATGATTAGCCTTGAAGAGATTGATCAAGTTGTTCAGTTAGGTCCTTTTGAACCAACCTGGGACTCTCTTAGCCATCAAGTCTGCCCAGACTGGTATCGGGATGCCAAATTTGGAATATTTATCCACTGGGGCGTCTACAGTGTACCTGCCTTTGGTTCGGAATGGTATTCGCGAAATATGTATATCCAAGGGAATCCTTGCTATGACTATCATCGAGAGCATTTTGGAGACCAGGCCAGCTTTGGCTATAAGGATCTCATTCCTCTTTTTACAGCCGATCGCTTTGATCCGGCATCTTGGCTGGATCTCTTTCAAAAAGCGGGAGCCCAGTATCTTTTTCCAGTTGCGGAGCACCACGATGGTTTTCAGATGTATGCCTCTCGCCTCTCTCCTTATAATAGCCTAGAAATGGGGCCGAGACGAGATGTCTTAGGAGAGCTGAGGGAGGAAGCAGAAAAACGTGGCCTGCACTTCTGTACGTCCTCTCACCGGGCAGAACACCAGTTTTTCTTTTCGCATGGCAAGGAGTTTCCTAGTGATATTCCACAAGAAGTTCCAAGAGACAGCCTCTATTGGCCAGCCGAGCCAGAGCCCAAGGATCATTTTGATCTGACTTCTAAGCCTTATCCAAGCAAAGAATTCTTGGAAGATTGGCTGTTGCGAACCTGTGAACTGGTGCGGGACTACCAACCAGAGCTCCTATATTTTGACTGGTGGATCCAGCATGAGAGTTTCCGTCCCTACTTGATGCGCTTTTTGGCTTATTATTACAATCTAGCAGCACAAGAGGATCGCAAGGTGGCTGTTTGTTACAAACAGGATGCCCTCCCTTTCGGTTCAGGAATCGTCGAGATGGAGCGGGGAGGATACGGAGAGACGCAAGCCTTTCCGTGGCAAATGGATACCGCGATTGCCCGTAATTCTTGGTGTTATACCCAGGATCTAGCCTACAAGACCAGCAAGGAATTGCTACAAAATTTAGTTGACGTTGTGGCAAAAAATGGCAATCTTCTTCTCAATGTTGGGCCCAAATCCGATGGAACCATTCCTGAGCAAGATCAAGACATCCTCGCTGAAATCGGGGACTGGCTTGCGGTGAATGGAGAAGCTATTTATCAGAGTCGGCCTTGGCGGGTGTC
>CAUUAM010000133.1:0-3930 GCA_963543165.1 uncultured Streptococcus sp.
ATGTTCAAAGCTTGACCAGCGTGACAGACTACTTTGTCATCGCAAGCTCTATGAACAGCCGTCAGTTGGAAGCAATCGCAGAAAATATTCGTGAGAAGGTCATCGAAGCTGGTGGCAATGCTAGCCACGTTGAAGGTGACTCGGCTGGAGGTTGGGTCCTTCTTGACTTAGGTGGTGTGGTAGTTCATGTCTTCTCAGAAGAAATGCGTGCTCACTATAACCTAGAAAAGCTCTGGCATGAAGCAACTGCTGTAGATCTTTCAGCAGCCCTAGCATAAGTAGGTAAACTCAGTTGGTAGCAACTGGGTTTTGTTGGTTAAATTGAAATTCTATGGAAAGAAAGGATTTGAACCCGTCCTGTAATCGTCGGAAAATAGATAGCTCTCCTTGGAGCTTAGCTCCATCGTCGTGCTCCTAATTTTCTATCGGATTACGGGCGGACTTGGTATCATGAATATGGCGACTTATGAAACCTTTGCGGCGGTCTATGATGCGGTCATGGATGACAGTCTGTATGATTTGTGGACGGATTTTTCCCTCCGCCACCTCCCAAAGACAAAAGATAAGAAAACATTACTGGAATTGGCTTGTGGGACAGGAATTCAGTCTGTTCGCTTTTCCCAAGCTGGCTTTGACGTGACAGGATTAGACCTGAGTGCGGACATGCTGAAGATTGCTGAAAAAAGAGCGGCTTCAGCCAAGCAAAAGATTGCTTTTCTCGAGGGTAATATGTTGGACCTGTCGCAAGCAGGTAGCTACGACTTTGTGACCTGCTATTCGGATTCTATTTGCTACATGCAAGACGAGGTGGAAGTGGGAGATGTCTTTAAAGAAGTCTACAATGCTCTGAATGAAGATGGGGTCTTTATTTTTGATGTGCATTCAACCTACCAGACGGATGAGGTTTTCCCGGGCTATTCTTACCATGAAAATGCGGAAGATTTTGCCATGCTCTGGGATACCTACGAGGATGAAGCCCCTCACTCGATTGTCCATGAGCTGACCTTCTTCGTCCAAGAAGAGGATGGCTCCTTTAGTCGCCACGATGAAGTCCATGAAGAGCGCACCTATGAGATCTTAACCTATGACATCTTATTGGAGCAGGCTGGCTTTAAATCCTTTAAACTCTACGCAGACTTTGAAGACAAAGAGCCAACAAAGACCAGCAAACGATGGTTTTTTGTGGCACAGAAGTAGAACAGCATGACAGTTACAGGAATTATTGCAGAATTTAATCCCTTTCACAATGGGCACAAGTATTTGCTAGAACAGGCGGAAGGACTGAAGATTGTTGCTATGTCCGGCAATTTTGTCCAACGTGGTGAGCCAGCCATTGTAGACAAGTGGATTCGCGCGCAGATGGCTTTGGAAAATGGAGCGGACCTGGTGGTCGAGCTCCCCTTTCTCGCGGCTGTTCAGTCAGCTGACCATTTTGCCAAGGGAGCGGTGGAGACCTTGGCTCGTCTGGGAATCGACCAATTGACCTTTGGGACAGAAGAAGTCTTGGATTACCAAGCGATTGCGGCTGTTTACTCAGAGCAAGCAGAGGAAATGGAAGCATTCCTGCGAAGCCTTCCTGACGATTTATCCTATCCACAGAAGACCCAAAAAATGTGGGAAACCTTTGCTGGAGTGGAGTTCACAGGGGATACTCCCAACCATATCCTAGGCTTGGCTTATGCCAAGGCTTGTGCTGGGAAGGAAATTGCGCTGAAGCCTATCCGACGACAAGGTGCGGGCTACCATTCAGAAGAAAAAGAAGTTGCCTATGCTTCTGCGACTAGTCTACGCCTACATAAGGAAGATCAGGACTTTGTCGACAAATTTATGCCCAATAGCCAACTCTTTCAGTCGGCTCCGCAGGTGTCTTGGGAGAATTACTATCAATTGCTCAATTATCAAATCCTAACCCATCCGGATCTGACACAGATTTTTCAGATTAATGAAGAACTGGCCAATCGGATAAAGGATGCCATTCGAAGCGCGAGCTCTGTGGAAGACTTGGTTAACCAGGTGGCAACCAAGCGCTATACCAAGGCACGTGTGCGTCGCATTTTGACTTATATCTTAGTAGGTGCGAGAGAAGAAATCTTGCCGACTGCTATCCATGTCTTAGGCTTTACTGAAAAAGGCCAGGCCCACCTCAAGTCACTAAAAGGTCAAGTCGACTTAGTGACACGAATTGGTAAGGAACCTTGGGATGCCCTGAGCCAGCAAGCAGATCAAGTTTATCAACTAGGCCATCCCCAACTGCCGGAACAAACCTGGGGCCGAGTGCCGGTGAGAGTAGAAAAATAAATAGTCTTACGTAACCATTCTGCTCACATAATAAAAGCATCTTTGTTGGATTAGGCAAGAAAGAAATGATGCACGGAAACAGTGTTTATCTACTGTCTAAAAAATCTTTTTAGACAGTAAATTTTTTTAAAAAAAATTTAGAAACTTTTTTCGAATAATTAGGTAGAGAGGGAACGTACTTGTACAAGATCCTGACAAGTTTTTCTTTTTCGTGTATAATAATAGAAAAGAGGTAGAATGAGGTATGGTAATGGAAGCAGTCGTTTATTCAACATTCCGCAATCATTTGAAGGATTATATGAAGAAGGTGAATGATGAGTTTGAGCCTTTAACGGTTGTGAATAAGAATCCAGATGAAGATATTGTGGTCATCTCTAAGAGTGAGTGGGATAGCATTCAAGAAACCCTGCGAGTAGCTCAGAACAAGGAATTGTCGGATAAGGTCTTGCGGGGCATGGCAGAAGTCCGAGCTGGTCAGGTTCAACTCCATGAGATTGAGGGGTAACGGATGTTACTCAAGTATACAGAAGATTCTTTGAAGGATTATTGTTACTGGCAAAGTCAGGACAAAAAAACACTGAAGCGAATTAATAGCCTGATTAAGGAAATTCAAAGGGATCCATTTACTGGGATTGGCAAACCTGAGCCCTTGAAATATGACTTTCAAGGAGCGTGGTCAAGACGGATTGATGCAGAAAATCGCCTGATTTATATGATAGATGAGTCAGGTGTCGCTTTCCTCTCTTTTAAAGACCATTACTAAGTTTCTAACAGAGAGTCTTTTTTATAGTTAAACTAGCTATTTAAAGTTTCCAACTCATAGAAAATTACCATGAATTCACCCGTTAAAAATAGAAAAATCTAGTCTAATGTGGACGATTTGTGATATAATGTTAAAGATTGAAAATAATTTGAAAAAAATTAAGGAGAATCCTCATGGGACGTAAATGGGCCAATATTGTAGCCAAGAAAACTGCCAAAGATGGTGCTAACTCAAAAGTATATGCTAAATTTGGTGTTGAGATCTATGTAGCCGCTAAAAAGGGTGAACCAGATCCAGAATTGAATACTGCTTTGAAATTCGTTATCGACCGTGCGAAACAAGCGCAAGTGCCAAAACACGTGATTGATAAAGCGATCGATAAGGCAAAAGGAAATACGGACGAAACCTTTACAGAAGGACGTTACGAAGGGTTCGGACCAAATGGTTCTATGTTGATCGTTGATACCTTGACGTCAAACGTTAATCGTACAGCTGCCAATGTCCGTGCGGCTTTTGGTAAAAACGGCGGTAACATGGGAGCTTCTGGTTCTGTATCTTACCTCTTTGACAACAAGGGTGTCATCGTTTTTGCGGGTGATGATGCAGATGCTATCTTCGAGCTGTTGCTCGAGGCAGATGTGGATGTAGATGATGTCGAAGCAGAAGAAGGAACTATCACAGTCTACACTGCTCCAACTGATCTTCACAAAGCGATCGTTGCTTTACGTGAATCAGGTGTTGAAGAATTCCAAGTAACCGAATTGGAAATGATTCCTCAATCAGAAGTGGAGTTGTCAGGTGAAGATTTGGAAATCTTTGAAAAACTTTACAGCGTTCTTGAAGACGACGAAGATGTTCAAAAAATCTAC
>CAUUAM010000134.1:0-3897 GCA_963543165.1 uncultured Streptococcus sp.
CACTCCTTGTACAACACGGTTGACCGTTCCCGTTGGGGATGGCGTGTCTGGACGATTTTGAACCTTGAGCGAAGTCAAGAGGGAAATTAATTGACCGTAGATAATGTATGGGAAGGCACGGTAGATATCGAGCGACTCTGCTGATGCTTCTACCAACACTTCTCGTACATGCTCAATCCCAGCAGCTTGGTCGGACAAGAGAACGACCTGACGGGCAATCCGATCCCCTGCAACTTCGCGAACCAAGTCCAGATCATATTGGCGCGTATAAGGATCAATGGAACCAAAGATCAAGACCAGTGTCTGATCATTGATGAGGGATTTCGGACCGTGACGGAAGCCGACAGGGCTCTCATACATAGTCGCGATTTTACCGGCTGTTAACTCTAAAATCTTGAGCTGAGCTTCATGAGCTAACCCAAAGAACGGCCCTGCTCCTAGATAGATGACGCGTTCGAAGTCTAAATCTACAACTTCTTTGACCTCGCGATCTTTTTCCAAGACCTGCTCGGACAGATGAATCAATTCTTCCACTCGTTTTTCCTTGATTTCTTCCTCACTTGGATCGAAGACCAAGAGGGCTGTCAAGAGCATAGAGGTAAAGCTCGAAGTCATGGCGAAGCCGGCATCGTTAGTTTCTTTTGGTTGGAGAAGCAAGAGATTGCGCTCATCTCCGTGGGCCTGCTGGGCCAGCTTTCCTTCTTCCGCACAGGTAATGGTGATCTGATAGAGTTCATCGACCAAGTCTTGGGCCAACTGCACGGTTGCGACACTTTCAGGAGAGTTGCCACTGCGTGCAAAGGAAACCAAGACAGTTGGTACTTCTTTTTTGAGATAGGTTTGTGGGTGCGCCACGATATCGGTCGTCGCAATGGATTGGAAATTCCAGTGGCGTTCATCGTGCACTTCCTGCAAATAGGGAACCAAGGTATCCCCCACATAGGCAGAAGTTCCCGCTCCTGTCAGGATGACCTTGATGTAGGGATGCTCCTGACCGATTTTATTTAAGAAAGCTTGGATTTCTCCTTGTCTTTCTTGGTACAAGCGAGCCGTTTCCTTCCAAACTTCCGGTTGCTGGTAAATTTCGCGTGTCGTAATTTCAGCCCCCAGTTCAAGCAGTTCTTCTTTTGTATAATCTAACATAGAAAATAGTGTTCCTTTCTACTATCTAGCGTTGATAAATGGGAAAGGAGTCTGAGATGATGCTCCCAGACTCCCATACCAACCTACTCATCTTCATCATCATCAAGGTTTGACAAGAGGTCATTGACCTTGACAATACTTTCTTTTGCACGCTCAGGGTAGTCCCCTTCACTACCAGTCAGACTGCTATTAATGAATTCGATGACCATTGGAAGATTCATTCCTGCGTATAAGTCAATCGCACGTCCTTCAAGGATTAAGCGGCTCACAGTGTTGCAAGGAGTGCCTCCCAAAAGATCCGCAAAGACGATGTAGTCATCTAGACCTTGAACTGTTGCTTCAAATTTAGCAGTAAAGTCTTCTGGTCCTTCTTCTGGTAAGAGTGCAACTGTATGGATAGATTCTTGTGGTCCCATAATCATTTCTGTACTCGCTTTGAGCTCTTCACAGAAACGACCATGACTGACCAATACTAGGTGTTTGCTCATAGATTACTCCATTATGCCATTCCAAAGAAGAAGTGGCCAAATGCTGAGAATGCGATTGCTGCAAGGATGATGAGCAAGATAGCTTTTGTAGAGTTCATACCCTTACGTCCAAGCAACCAGTAGATGACACCTGTGATGATAGCTGGTACCAAACGTGGGAAGATAAGGTTGAGCATATCTTGAATTTCAATCGCTTTATCCCCAATGTGTGGAGCCCAAGAAACTTCAACACCAATCATGCTGGCAATCAAGGCACCAACCATGAAGATACCCAGAACAGCAGCTGCATCGATCAAAGCTGTCAAGGTACTTTGCATGTTGTTGATGAGGTTAACCCCTTCTTTATAGGCAAATTCCAATTGTTTCCAACGGAAAATGTCATAAGCAACTGCCACAGCGATCCACAAGAAGATACCGGCTGGGTTTCCTGCAACAGCCAAAGTTGCTGCGATTGAACCCATAATCGCTGGTACCAATGATCCAAAGATTGAGTCCCCAAGAGGAGCGAATGGTCCCATGAGACCTGTCTTGATACCATTGACCGCATCTTTTGATTTGACACCATCTTTTTCTTCCAAAGCGAGGTCAAAACCAGTGATAATGGTGTGGAAGAATGGTGAAGTATTGAAGAATTGCGTATGCAATTTCATCATTTCTTTCAGTTCAGGTGTGCCATCACCATACATTTTACGCAACTGAGGTAAAAGCATATAAAGGTAACCAGAAGCCTGCATCCGTTCATAGTTCCAACCTAATTGGAAAGTAAACAGACTACGTTTGTTAATTTGATTAAAATCCTCTTTAGTGAGTTTGTAGTTCTTAGAATTCGTCATCTTCAATTTCCCCGCTTTCTGATTCAGTTACTGGAGCAGCTACGACTGTACGTTGGCTGTTTTTGAAGTGTTGTACTGCAAGGAAGATACCGATGATGGCGATACCAATCATAGATACACTCTTGAAGTTGTTAACAAAAGTAATAGCTTGTTCTTTTGGAAGTTTAGCGAACACTTCAGAACCAACAATGCTAGACACTGCAGAACCAAGGCTTTGAACATTGCTATAAAGCACTGTTAACATAGCTGTCAAACCAAAGCCAAGTGCTAAGTAGTGAAGGTTACGACGAACTGGAAGGTAACGAAGCAAGATCGCAAATCCAAGACCTGGAAGCATTTGACCTGCAAGTTTCAGACCGTTTGCCAACCATTGTACATTAGCAAGACCTGTAACAACAGTTTCTACGAAAGATCCACCAAAAGCAAGAGCGAAGAAGACCGGAAGGGCACGAGAAAGAGCCCAAGGAATCGCTCCAAGAAGGTAGTTGCGTTCGATGCCTTTGTAATCAAAGCGTTCAATCGCAGCATCTACACGGTGAGCGAAGTAAGTTGTAGTCATACGACCAAGAATATCAAAGTATGTCAACAAAGTTGCTACTGGTACAGCAATTGTAGCAATAGCAAGCTCTGGATCAATCCCTTTTGCTACTGAGAAGGCAGTCGCAAGGACGGCACCAGAAGTGGCGTCGATACGAGAAGCTCCACCAAAAGTACCAACACCGAGCACTGTCAATTGAAGAGAAGCTCCGATAAAGAGACCTGTCTTTAAATCTCCCATGACAAGTCCTGTAATGAAACCAGCAAAGACTGGTGAGCCTGCTGATGAAACAATCGTCAACTCATCACAGATTTGATAAGCTGAGTACAAAGTAAGTAGTAAAATTTGCCACCATTGTATCATGACAATTTCCTCCTAAAATTTTTCTTTTTTATTTATAAACTATTTGAGCAACTTCAAGAAGTCTTCAATTGGATCATTTGGAACCATTTGAGCAGTTAGCTTAACTCCTTTTTCAGCTAGCTTGTGGAAGGCTTCCACATCGGCATCCACTACGTTGATTGAACGAGTAACGGGACGAGTCTCGTCTGATTGAGACATGTTCCCTACGTTTAAGGTTTCAAGTGGCACACCTGCTTCCACCAAGCGCAAGAAGCGATCTGGCTTACGGGCTACGATGAAGAGACGTTGGCTGTCATATTTTCCAGCCAAGATATTTTCTGCAGCCTTTGCTACTGGCAAGATACTGAGCTTGACACCAGGTGGTGTCGCTAGTTTCAAACCACTTTTTTCGATATCATTTTGAGCGACTTCATCATCGATCACCATGATACGTGAAATATTCAGTTTGGTAGTCCAAAGATTGGCTACCTGCCCGTGGATCAAACGTCCATCGATACGGCATCCTACAATAGTCATAAGTTTTCCCCCTTTA
>CAUUAM010000135.1:0-3858 GCA_963543165.1 uncultured Streptococcus sp.
GCAGGAGTGCTTGAGAGCGTAGACAATCTGTTCTTACTTACAAATCAAATAAATTCTATAAAAATAAAAAAATCATTCGTTAGAATTATTCAATCATCTACTTAAACTTTCCGCCGTGAGAAAAGTGCTAGAAACACTTTTGTTTCTAGCACTCGGGAGTTTTGGAACCTTAGTTCCAAAACTAAGTCATGGAACTTCTTCGAAGTTCGCTGACGTCCGTACTCACCTAAGGAAAGTTTTTTAGATGATTTTTTCTTTGTCTATCATTTACCCGATGATGCTTCCATTTGGTACAGATGGATCAACAGTTAAGACTGTTAATTGATCTCCGTGTTCTGCGGAAAGAATCATGCCTTGGCTAACATATTTCTTCATCATCTTACGTGGTTTGAGGTTGGCCACGATTTGGAGTTTCTTGCCGACCAATTCTTGTTCATTTGGATAGAATTTCGCGATACCAGAAAGGATTTGGCGGTCTTCGCCATCTCCTGCATCTAGGCGGAAGCGAAGCAATTTGTCTGATCCTTCGACGCGTTCCACTTCTTTGACTTCTGCTACACGGATTTCAACCTTGTCAAAGTCTTCAAACTTGATCTCATCTTTTTCAGACTTGAGTTCCACTTCTTCTGGAATCCATTCTTTTTCTTGTGGTTTACCAGCAGTCATTTGAGATTGGATGTAGGCAATTTCTTCTTCCATGTCGAGACGTGGGAAGATTGGAGTTCCTTTGGCAACCACTGTAACATTTTCTGGGAAGCCTGCTAGGGTCAAGTTTTCAAGATCAAAGTCCAAGCCCAAGCCAAGTTGTTCCATGATGGCGTTTGAGGTGTTCATCATAAATGGTTGGATCAAGTGAGCTACGACACGAAGGCTAGCTGCCAAGTGAGCCATGACCGCTGCCAATTGTTCCTTGTCACCATCTTCTTTGGCAAGGACCCAAGGAGCTGTCTCATCAATGTACTTATTGGTACGAGAGATGATATTCCACACTGCTTCCAAAGCGCGTGGGTAGTCAACCGCGTTCATTTGCTTGTGGTATTCAGCGATGTTTTCTTCAACTACCTTAGCCAAATCTGCATCAAATGCTGTGACATCTTCGACATAGGCTGGAACTTGACCACCAAAGTACTTGTTGATCATGGCTACCGTCCGGTTGAGGAGGTTTCCAAGGTCATTGGCCAATTCATAGTTGATGCGAGCCACGTAGTCTTCTGGTGTGAAAGTCCCATCTGAACCAACTGGCAGACTGCGCATGAGGTAGTAGCGAAGCGGATCCAAGCCGAAGCGTTCCACCAACATTTCAGGGTAGATGACATTTCCTTTAGACTTAGACATCTTACCGTCTTTCATGACAAACCAACCATGGGCAATCAAGCGATCTGGCAATTTGATATCGAGCATCATAAGAAGGATTGGCCAGTAGATAGAGTGGAAACGAAGGATGTCTTTTCCGACCATGTGGAAGACCGTTCCGTTCCAGAACTTGTCAAAGTTTTCATGATCTTCTTGACCGTAACCAAGAGCGGTCACATAGTTAAGAAGGGCATCGATCCATACATAGACCACGTGCTTTGGATTGGATGGAACTGGGACTCCCCATGTAAAGGTTGTCCGAGATACCGCCAAGTCTTCCAAACCTGGCTCGATGAAGTTTTTCAACATTTCATTGAGACGGCCATCTGGAGTGATGAAATCAGGTTGGGATTTGAAAAATTCCACCAAGCGGTCTTGGTACTTGCTGAGACGAAGGAAATAAGATTCTTCAGAAACCCATTCTACTTCGTGGCCTGATGGGGCTACACCTCCGATGACCTTACCATTCTCATCACGGTAAACCTCAGCCAATTGGCTTTCTGTAAAGAACTCTTCATCAGAGACTGAATACCAACCAGAGTATTCACCTAGGTAGATGTCATCTTGAGCCAGTAGACGTTCAAAGACTTGGGCCACCACTTTTTCATGGTAATCGTCAGTCGTACGGATGAATTTATCGTATGAGATATCGAGTAATTGCCAGAGTTCTTTCACTCCAACCGCCATCCCATCTACATAAGCTTGAGGCGTAATCCCAGCTTCTTCTGCTTTTTGCTGGATCTTTTGCCCGTGCTCATCGAGACCAGTCAGGTAGAACACATCGTAGTTCATCATGCGTTTGTAGCGTGCTAAGACGTCACAGGCGATGGTTGTATAAGCTGAACCGATATGCAATTTACCAGATGGGTAATAGATAGGGGTTGTGATGTAGAATGATTTTGTCATGTTTCTTTTCCTTTCAGGGCTAATGGAACCCAATTTAGTAACACTCTATTATAACACTTTTAAGGAGCGCTGAAAACCCAAAACAAGCTAGGTCTGCGACGGACAAACAAAAAGCTGACCGAAGTCAGCTTTCTATTATTGATAATGAATCCTACTATCTTACTTACCAAGGTAGTATTCGTTCACAACGTTCAATTTTTCGTCAAATTCGAATACCAATGGTGGGAAGTTAGGGATTTCCACATCCATGATTTCATCGTCTGACAATTGTTTGATGTGTTTTACAAGGGCACGGATTGAGTTACCGTGTGCTCCTACGAATACGTTCTTACCGTCTTTAAGTGCTGGAGCAATTTTATCTTCCCAGAATGGAAGCGCACGTTCCAATGTCACTTTCAAGTTTTCAGCATCTGGAATCACTGAGTCATCAAGTGAAGCGTAACGACGGTCAGTGTGTGCTGAGTGCTCATCATCACGATCCATTGCAGGAGGCAATACATCGTATGAACGACGCCAGATGTGAACTTGCTCATCACCAAATTGTTCAGCAGCTTCTGCTTTGTTTTTACCAGTCAAACCACCGTAGTGACGTTCGTTCAAGCGCCATGATTTTTCAACTGGAACCCACAATTGGTCAGATGCTTCAAGCGCAAGGTTTGTTGTTTTGATCGCACGTTTCAATACTGAAGTGTAAGCTTGGTCAAATTCGATACCAGCTTCTTTGATCAATTTACCAGCGTCGATCGCTTGTTGTGTACCTTTTTCAGACAAATCAACATCAGCCCAACCAGTGAAAAGGTTAGCTTTGTTCCATTCAGACTCACCGTGGCGAGCAAAAACCAATTTTACCATTAGATGGATCTCCTTTTTATTCTCCGAGGTTCCCCCCGTTTATCTATTCTATTCTACTAGATTTTCAGTGAAAAATCTAGTGGCGACCATAGAAAAGTGCAATTTCTCACAAAAAAGAGCCTGACGGCTCTCTTGGAATATCTTCATCATTGTTTTTGACAGTCTGGGCAAATACCATAGACGGTCATTTGGGTCTTGGTGATCTGGTAGCCACTTTGACTCGCTGCTTCTTCGCGAAGATCTGGGACTTCAATGTCCACATCTGCGATACGGCCACATTTTTCACACACCACATTCAAATGGTCATGCCCCATGAAATCAAAATAGGTCGTGGTATCATTGCGAACCTTGATCTCAGAAACAACCCCCTCATCAATCAAAACCTTGATATTGTTGTAGACAGTTGCTAGACTCATGCTTGGAAACTGAGGCAATAAATCGCGATAGATCTTCTCAGCACTTGGATGTTCATGACTCGCCACTAAATAGGAAAGAACTGCTCTGCGAGTATCGGTTATCCGAATGCCCTTGGCACGCAAACTTTGCAAAACTTCTTCCACGCGCTCTTCTTCATGACGATGCAATGCGTTCACTATGATTCCCCCTTTCCAATATGATTTAATCGATTCGTTACCCTTATTATAGCATGTTTCAAAATAAATCACTATTTAGAATGCTTTTAATTAAAAAAAATGTCCAGTGGACATTTTTTTCACGAGCTTGAAAACGGAAAAGCGAGGTTATGTC
>CAUUAM010000136.1:0-3562 GCA_963543165.1 uncultured Streptococcus sp.
TATAAGCTTTCTGATTCGCGCTCCGTCATTATTCACTTTGGAAGCAATCGTACCATCAGTGAAATCAAGGGTCTAGAAGATCCAGCGACATCAACTTCCACGACACCGTAGGTGTTCATCTCTCTAGGATTGTGGTATAATATGGATACGTTTAATTGAAAGAAATGGAGAATCTCATGACTGCACAAAAAATGTCTGCACAAGAAATTATCGCTTTTATCGGTAATGCAGAAAAGAAAACAAATGTTAAAGTAACTTTTGAAGGGGAATTGGCAACTGCTGTTCCAACTTCTGTCACTAAGCTTGGCAATGTTCTTTTCGGTGACTGGAAAGATATCGAGCCGCTTCTTGCGAATTTGACGGAAAACAAGGATTATGTTGTGGAACAAGATGGCCGCAACTCAGCTGTTCCATTGCTTGATAAGCGTCACCTTAATGCCCGTATCGAGCCAGGTGCTATTATCCGTGACCAAGTAACGATTGAAGACAATGCGGTGGTTATGATGGGGGCTGTCATCAATATCGGTGCTGAAATCGGTGCTGGGACCATGATTGATATGGGCGCTATCCTTGGCGGACGTGCAACAGTTGGTAAAAACAGCCATATCGGTGCGGGTGCCGTTCTTGCGGGAGTCATTGAGCCAGCTTCTGCTGAGCCTGTTCGGATTGGGGACAATGTCTTGGTCGGTGCCAACGCTGTTGTAATTGAAGGGGTTCAAGTTGGGAATGGTTCTGTCGTTGCCGCTGGAGCGATCGTTACTCAAGATGTCCCTGAAAATGTGGTTGTAGCTGGTGTTCCAGCTCGCGTCATCAAGGAAATTGACGAAAAAACACAACAAAAAACAGCCTTGGAAGACGCTTTGCGTAACTTGTAAGATAGGAATGGTAGAGGCCGGGCAAAAAGTGTCCAGCCTTTGATGTTTAAAGGGAATAATTGTATGACGCAGTGGTTGATTGGCATCTTTGTTCGCTTTTCAAACTCCAAAGATGACCTAATCAACTGTGCGGGGGTGGGAAGATTGAAAAGGTTTGGGAAACCTTTTCAACCTCTATAATTAGTCGGAGTTCTTTCCCACTCCCTATTCTAATAGAAAGAAGACAACTATGACATTGGACTTAATCAAAATCAGACGAGATCTTCATCAGATTCCTGAAATTGGATTAGAAGAATTTGAAACACAAGCCTACCTCTTAGAGCGGATCGCAGAGATCACAGCAGGTAAGGACTTTGTAGAGCAGCGGACTTGGCGGACCGGTGTTTTAGTTTATCTCCATGGGTCTGCTCCTGAAAAAACCATTGGTTGGCGGACAGATATCGATGGCTTACCGATTGTGGAACAAACCGGTCTTGACTTTGCCTCTAAGCACGAAGGACGGATGCATGCTTGTGGTCATGATATGCACATGACAACAGCCCTCGGGCTTTTGGATCAACTGGTTCAAGTGCAACCAAAAAATAACCTGCTCTTTCTCTTCCAACCAGCTGAAGAAAATGAGGCTGGTGGGATGCTCATGTATAAGGACAATGCTTTTGGCGACTGGCTCCCTGATGAATTTTATGGTCTGCATGTACGCCCTGATTTGAAGGTGGGAGACATTGCGACCAATACGGGTACTCTTTTTGCAGGGACCTGCGAAGTCAAGATCACCTTTACAGGAAAGGGAGGGCATGCCGCCTTTCCACATGAAGCCAATGATGCTCTTGTAGCAGCTTCTTACTTTATTACCCAAGTCCAATCGGTCGTGAGTCGAAATGTCGATCCGATTGAAGGGGCGGTGGTGACCTTTGGTTCCATGCATGCAGGAACCACGAATAATGTGATCGCTGAGACGGCCTTCCTTCATGGGACCATTCGGACCTTGACCATGGAGATGAACCTACTGACTCAAAAACGGGTCAAAACGATTGCGGAAGGGGTTGCAGCCGCTTTTGATGTAGAACTGGATCTGGAACTCAAGCAAGGAGGTTACCTGCCTGTGGAAAACCAACCAGAGTTGGCCAAAGAACTCATGGACTTTTTCACAGCTGAGGAAGACGTGAACCTGATTGATATCTTGCCAGCGATGACAGGAGAAGACTTTGGCTTTCTCTTGAGCAAGGTCCCTGGTGTCATGTTCTGGCTGGGAATTGATACCCCTTATGCCCTGCACCATCCGAAGATGAGCCCAAATGAGGCTGCCCTTCCCTTTGCTGTGGAAAACATTGGTAAATTTTTGAAAATGAAAGCCAATCAATAAGGGATTGATTCAACTCCGTCTGGAGTTGGATTTTTATTTTCTCGTGTGCAAACTGTTCGGATGTTTCATAAAAAATGATACAATTAAAGCTATACAAAAGGAGTAGGGAATGAAGAAAACACTACGAAAAGAAATCATAGCAGTCATGAAACGATTGCCAGAATCCGTGAAAACTCAAGCAGATGAACAGCTCACTCAACGTCTCTTGGAGCTTCCAGCCTTTCAGGAGGCAAAGACCCTTGCGACCTATCTGTCCTTTGACCACGAATTTTCCACAGCTGGCTTGATCCAAGCGGCTCTTCAACTTGGAAAACGCGTCTGTGTTCCCCGTACCTATCCACAAGGTCGGATGGAATTTGTGGAATACGATCCTGACATTTTGGAAAAAACGCGCTTTGGTTTGCTGGAGCCCAATGAAACGGGGAAGGTTGTAGATCAATCAGAGATTGATCTGATCCATGTACCGGGCTTGGTCTTCCAGTCAAAAGGCTATCGGATCGGCTATGGTGGCGGCTATTATGATCGTTATTTAGCAGATTATACTGGAAAAACGGTCAGCACCATTTATTCCATCCAGCAGGGGGAATTCCAGCCCAATCCTTTTGATATAGCAGTACAGGAGGTACTAGTCTATGAAATACATCTATGATCGTCGGTATCCTGTAACCAGTATCCTGTTGCTGGTCACAACGGCAGTTTTTCTTTCGATGTTTATCCGATTTGGAGGAGACTACCAAACGGGTGCTGCAGTGTTCTATAGTGGCGGAGTGATTGGTGACATTATAACAGCAGATCCAAGCCAGCTATGGCGATTGTTTACTGCCACCTTTGTTCATATCGGCTTGGAGCACTTTGCGCTTAATATGATCACTCTTTACTACTTGGGCCGTCTGGCAGAGGATCTCTTCGGATCGAATGCTTTCTTGGCGATCTACCTTTTATCAGGTATAATGGGCAATGCCTTTGTCGCTATTTTTACACCAGATGTTGTCGCAGCAGGAGCTTCCACAGCTCTCTTTGGACTGTTTGGGACCATTGGTGCGCTCCGCTTTATTGTCCAAAGTCCCTATATCCGTCACTTGAGTCAGTCCTATACCAGCTTGATTGTGGTCAATTTGATTTTTAGCTTTATGCCAGGGATTAGTATGGCAGGGCATATCGGTGGCTTAGTGGCTGGGGTGATGCTGGCTTATGTCTTTCCAGTAAGAGGGGAGGCCCGCTTTATGAACCGAACCTATCAGATCAGCGCAGCCCTATCTTATCTCCTGCTTTTCCTTTATTTCTTAGGTAAAATCTTGAATCTATTTTAAGAGAGGCTGGGACA
>CAUUAM010000137.1:0-3553 GCA_963543165.1 uncultured Streptococcus sp.
GCCGTGCTGTTCTTTTAGATGCACGCATCAAAGCACTCGCCAACAAACAAGAGCGCACCTTCACCAAGAAACAAGTGATGTCAGTTTTGAAATAAAAGAAAAGTCTAGCAGAAATGATTCTACTAGACTTTTTCGTTACTCTATCACAATCATAGCCTTAATAGACTTACGTTCATCCATGTCTTTATAGGCTTGGTCGATTTCTTCTAAACTATAGCTGTGCGTAAAGACGCTGGCTAATATTATGGGTTCTTTTTTGGGAGAGAGCAAACTCTCTGGCAGAAACTATTTCGATAGCATTCAAACTCACTTTTCCCACAAGAAAGCAATTAAAGATTTATCAACCAAAGATGTTTCATGAAGTTTACTGTGTTGGCCATCAGGACCTGTTATTTCCTTCTCTTGATAGGATTTGACATGATCTTTAAGTAGGTAGGCCAAAGATTGACTAGACAGATTGGTCACACTCTCATCACTCCCATCGCCCGTATTCCCATATATGTTGAGAACTTCAACCTGACCTTGAGGGTAATTATCTCCAACAGATAAGAGCTCCTGATAAGATTCCGTCATGCTAGACGGTTTGCCTTCGTTATCTAGTGTGATATTTTCCGGCTCATCCATGCCTATGATACCGTTAAAATGACCAGCAATATCCACTTGTTTGACTAGTTTAGGTAGACTTGTATCACTACCATGATTGAGCATATAGTAAACGATAGCCATATTTCCATAGGAGTGACCTACCATATTCATCTCAGTGAATCCATAATTGTCTTGAAGAGCTTTGACTACAGCATAGGCATAGTTACCTTGGTCCTGAGTACTTGCCCCTCGGTTATTGTCAAAATTGACTAGGACAATAGGATTGATAGCACCTTTGGGAATGGTACCGTCTAGGGTGACCGTCCCATCTTTAGCCACCTTGGCTTCAATAATAGTTTTGGTCACACCAGCGTCTTTAGCTGCATTAGCCATATGTTTTTCAGCACGACTGCTTGAACCCCAACCATGGAAAAAGATGGTCGGACGGCTTGATTGGATATATGTTTTTCTTGCTTCTGCCTTTACGCTCTGCGCTTGGTTTTGGTGAATATAATACCAACCACCTACAAAAACAAGAGCCAGTATAGCTAAAATACTGAAAATAAACGTTTTTTTCTTCATAAATTCCTTTCATATTTACTTTATTTAGATTACATATTTATTTATTACAATTTTATCTTACATATTTTCCTTGATGAAGCGATCCATCTCTTCAAATGGAATCACATCCAACTGGTCGTAAAGGTCTGTGTGACTAGCCCCTTCCACCGTAATCATTTTTTTATTGTCGCCAGTGAGCTTTTCAAAGGCTTCTTTCCCCATGTAATAAGAATGCGCTTTGTCGCCATGGATCACGAGCACAGCATTGCGTATTTCGTCTGTATAATAGAGGAAACGAGTATTCGCAAAACTAGTATTGGCCTGAACAGCCCAACCACCGTTTGAATTGAGACTACGTTCGTGGTAACCACGAGGTTTTTTGTAATAATCAAAATAATCTTTAACAAAATATGGTGCATCTTCTGGCAAGATATCTGGCACCCCACCTGCTAACTGCAAGTCACCTGCTTGAGCATCCAACGTTCTTTGGTTCGCAAGCGCCAGACGTGTTTGGTAACGAGACTCTTCATTGTCTTGACTATCAAAATATCCATTCCCAGCAATACGAGACATATCATACATTGTTGATACGACGGTGACCTTGATACGAGGGTCAATAGCTGCTGCATTCAGAGAAATACCACCCCAGCCACAGATACCAATAATCCCGACACGCTCAGCATTCACCTGATCATGAGTCACTAGGTAGTCAACAGCCGCTTGGTAATCTTCTGTATTAACATCCGGTGAGTTGATATAACGAGGGAAACCACCTGATTCACCCGTATAAGAAGGATCAAAGGCGATTGTCAAATAGCCACGTTTAGCCATTTCCTGAGCATAAAGTCCAGAAGATTGTTCCTTCACCGCTCCAAATGGACCAGATACCGCAAGGGCGGGTAGTTTACCAGTCACCCCTTTTGGTTGATAAAGATCTGCTACTAGAGTGATTCCGAAGTGGTTGGTAAAGGTAACCTTTTTATGTTCCACTTCCTCGCTGAGTTTAAAAGTTTTGTCCCATTCTTGTGTAAAGTTAATTGTTTCAGTCATTTATTCTCTCTTTTCTTTATTGATAAGTCTATTATAGCTCTTTTGATTAATATGCTCAAATACCTATTTTATATCCTTACTATGCTTAAAAAGCATTTTATGTTATACTAGAAACATGGACATTCGAATTTTACATTACTTTGTCACCATTGCTCAGGAGAAAAACATCACTCGTGCTGCTGAACGTTTGCTCATCACTCAGCCAACCCTATCTCGTCAGCTAAAAGATTTTGAAGATAAATTAAATGTTTCTTTATTTCATCGTGCTAATCGAGAGATGACACTCACAGAAGATGGTCAGTATCTTTATAACCGGGCCCAGGAAATCTTGCAATTAGTCAGTAAAACAGAGGAGAATCTGACCCGAAAAGGTGAGATTGGAGGTGATCTTCATATAGGAACAGCTGAAACGACCAGTTTCGACCTTATAGCTGATGCCTGTCGTAGTTTACTTGAAATTTACCCTCAAATACGTCTCAACTTATACGACGATAACTCAGATAGTCTCTATGAGAAGCTGGACAAAGGAATTCTTGATTTCGGATTTGTCTTTGCACGTAATATTCCAACAAAATACAAGACAATTCAAATACCTCAAAGAGATAGATGGGGAGTCCTCGTCCCAAACAATCATCCTTTGACAAAACTGAAACAAGTTACTGTAGAAGATATTGTAGCCTATCCCATACTCGTTTCAAATCAATCAGACCTTGATAAAACTTTTCTAGGACATTATGATTATAGCATTGTTGCAACCTATAATCTTCTTTATACAGCTAGTCGTCTCGTCAATGCAGGGATAGGAATTGCCGTCTGTCTGGACGGTATTATTGACAATCCAAATCTAAAATTTATACCCTTAAACATAATTAGTGAAGAAAAATTTTACCTAATCTGGCGTGATCAACATGATCAAACCGCAACCAAGAAAGCCTTTTTAGAAGAAATAGAAGCGCAACTATATGAAGTTAAGAATTGAGTGTACTTCTATATAAATAGCTAACTTCACACACTATCTCGGCCCTCGTTACCTCTACGAGAGGCTCTTTATTTTTTAACAAGCATTCATAGCTATGAAGTAAGTCCTAGACAAGAAAAAGGCCTAGAAATATAACTATCAATTATATTTCTAAGCCTTTTATAGAACTTTACTACTCAATCACAATCATAGCCTTAATGGTCTTGCGTTCATCCATGTCTTTGTATGCTTGATCAATCTCGTCTAAGCTATAGCTATCGGTGAAGACGCGTCCTGGATTAATATCGCCATCAAGCACTGCTTTCAATAAGAACTGCTTGTCGTAGGTAGTGACAGAGGCTGCTCCACCTGCCACGGAAATGTTTTGGGCAAAGGTCG
>CAUUAM010000138.1:0-3474 GCA_963543165.1 uncultured Streptococcus sp.
TCGTTTCTAGTGAATTTTTGTTTTTTTCACTGTCCACTATAAGGGGAGTATATCAGAGTGCCATCCTCTTTTTTATGGGAACAAGTAGAAAATTTTCAAAAAATTTCAAAAATTCATCAAATAGTCTTGACAGTCAAAAAAAATTACGGTAAGATAATACCCATAAATAAAGAAAGCAGAAAATAAACATGAAGCAACAAGCCATTTCCATTCAAAAATTTTACTTTAGCTACTTTAGATAGTGTTTGTAGACATGATCTCATGGATGCAAACAACCCAAGCAATTTGTTTGTATCTATGTGGCTAAGATTTTTGATGATGGTCCATAGAGCTAGTATCTAAATGGACCGAGGTTTTGTAACTTGTTGGAGAATTTCAAGCATCCGTTTAGAGAATCATCTAAGCGGATTTTTTGTTTATTTTGCAGAAAAGGAGTCAAAGAATGAAAGTAGTGAAAAAATTGCTAGCACCTGTCCTGGTTGTAGGACTTCTGTTAACATCATTGGTGACCTTACACCATCTGAAGGATGCTAAAAAAGACAATGTCTTTCGGATTGGGATTTCTCAGTACATCACCCATAAATCCCTCGATGCGACTCGAAAAGGTTTTATCGAGGAGTTGAAGAAAGAAGGCTATGTGGATGGAAAAAATATCCAGATTGATTTTCAAAATGCTCAAGGGGAGCAGCGAAATCTGAAAAATATTTCCAAACAATTGGCTGAAGAAAGTGATCTAGTCTTTGCGATTGCAACACCATCTGCTCAAAGTTTGGCTAATACCACTAAATCAACACCTATTGTCTTCTCAGCTGTGACCGACCCATTGGCAGCGAAATTGGTGAACAACTTGAAAGAACCAGGTGGCAATATCACAGGGACAAGTGACCAGTCAGAAGATGCGATCGCTACACAGGTAGACATGATTAAGCAAGTGCTTCCAACGGCGAAAACAGTTGGGATTCTCTATACGCAAAGTGAGCCTAACTCCGTCGTCCAAAAAGACAATGCGAAGAAGATCTTAGAAGCCAAAGGTTATCAAGTGGTTGAAAAAACTATTCTCGATAGTAACAATGTGAAAGCAGCAGCAGACAGTATCATGTCAGAAGCAGATATCGTCTTTGTACCGACTGATAACATCATCTCTTCGACAATGGAAACCATTAAACAGGTTTCCCTCAGCCACAAGGTCCCAGTCTTTGGGGGTTCAACTGAGATGGTGGCTACTGGAGGCTTGTACAACTTTGGTACCGATTATGAGGAATTGGGAAGACAAGCTGCTCGGATGGCTATTCGCATCATGAAGGGGGAAAAACCTGAAAAGATCGCAGTTGAAACACCTGAAAAATTAGAATTGCATACCAATAAAGAGATGGCGAAAGAGCTTGGAATTGATATTAGCTCGTTGAAGGTAGAAAAATAGGAGGTTTGAGATGAATTTCGTTTTATCAAGTTTATCAGAAGGTTTATTGTGGTCGATCATGGCGATCGGTGTTTACTTAACATTTCGAATTTTAGATATTGCCGATATGACAGCAGAAGGAGCCTTTCCACTTGGGGCAGCAGTTGTAGCATCCCAAATTCAAGCGGGAAGAAATCCTTGGCTTGCAACCTTGTTAGGCTTCCTGGCAGGGATGATCGCAGGATTGGTTTCAGGAATTCTCCATACAAAAATGAAAATTCCAGCCCTCTTGACAGGGATTGTCACTTTGACGGGTCTCTACTCTATCAATATCAAAATTATGGGAGGGGTTCCTAACCTTTCTATTGGAGATGCAGATACCATTTTCAAGAGTGTTATGAAATTTGGACTTTCTAATGAAGAAGCTGTCTTTTTGATTAGTATTTCCTGCTTGATCATCGTCTGTATCTTGTTGACTCTCTTAATGAAGACGCAACTTGGCTTGGTTCTACGCTCGACAGGTGATAACATTCCGATGAGTGAGGCTAATGGGGTTAATGTGGACAACATGAAGATGTTGGGCTACATGATTTCCAATGGATTGATTGCTCTGTGTGGGGCTATGTTTGCTCAAAATGATGGTTTCTCAGATGTGACTTCTGGTACAGGGACGATCGTGGTTGGCTTAAGTGCAGTGATTATCGCTGAAGTTTTGATTCACGAATTGACCATTGGATGGCGCTTGCTTTCCATCGGGGTCGGCGCTATTGTTTACCGTTTGATTATCTTAAATATTTACGAGATCCCAAATCTCGATCAAAATATGGTTCGTCTCTTCAATGCGATCTTGCTCGCAATTGTCTTGTTCGCTCCTGAGGCGCAAAAACGTCTTCGTGTTCGCGGATTGAAGTTAGGAAATAAGTAGGAGAAAAGTATGGCAACATTATTATCAATTGAAGGCATTCATAAGACATTTGAAGCAGGAACAGTCAATGAAAATCATGTCCTCAAAGGCTTGGACCTCCAAGTAGAAGAGGGGGATTTCATCTCTGTCATCGGTGGGAACGGTGCTGGGAAATCAACACTGATGAACATATTGGCTGGCAATCTGGTCGTTGATGAAGGGGATATTTTGTTAGAAGGCAACTCTATCAAAAATACCAGTGTTCGTAAGCGTGCCAAGGATATTGCGCGTGTTTTCCAAGATCCTAAGATGGGGACGGCTTCTCGTTTGACCATTGAAGAAAATATGGCCATTGCCCAACGTCGTGGAAAATCTCGTGGTTTGGGTTGGGGCGTTCGGGAGAAGGATCGTGAATTATTCCGTGAAGCTTTGAAGGAATTGAACATTGGTTTAGAGAACCGTCTCAAAGTCGATACTCAATATCTATCTGGTGGGCAACGTCAAGCTTTGACTTTGGTCATGGCAGCCTTGGTTAGACCCAAACTCTTGCTTCTGGATGAACATACCGCAGCGCTTGATCCCAAGACCAGTGAAATGGTCATGGAATTGACACAAAAGATCGTGGAAAGCCATGATTTGACAACCTTGATGATTACGCATGATATGAACCATGCTATCGAATACGGCAACCGCTTGATCATGCTCTACCAAGGCAAGATCGTTGTCGACGTCAAAGGAGAAGAAAAGAAAAACCTAACGGTTGAAGATTTGATGCGCCTCTTCCAAAAGAACAGTGGCGAAACCCTGGTTAGTGATGAATTGGTTTTAGGATAAAATAAAAGGATGGGAACTCCATCCTTTCAGAATGATGACAAAGTCATCTTAGAAACTTTTCTTAGGTGAGTACGGACGTCAGCGAACTTCGAAGAAGTTTCATGACTTAGTTTTGAGCCTAAGGTCTCAAAACTCCCGTGTGCCTGAAATAATTGTACTTCAGGCACATTTCTCACGGCGAAAAGTTTCTATTGAAATGAGCCTAATAGTATATATTTTTGATTTTTCAACATCACTTAGGTTGTTTTATGTAAATGCAATTTGTCCATATTCTAAAAAAATGGGCTCTTTGTCAACTGTAGTGGGTTGAAGAAAAGCTAACATCTGGAGAGGACAA
>CAUUAM010000139.1:0-3415 GCA_963543165.1 uncultured Streptococcus sp.
CAAACCACGCTCTTTTAGCTCATCAAAAATGTGCATGTGTCTTTTCTCCTTTATAAGTTTATTCATTTCTCTATTCTACCATAAACCATGGAAATGGCAATGCTTTCTAGTATTTTCTTCTGCTTCCTCAAAAACAATTGACGACGAATTCCACGCTCTTGTGATTGAAATCAAGGTGCCTAATCTGCTATAATATAGGGAACAAGGAGAAAGAATCAGTGAATCAATTAAAAGAGAAGCTGCAAGAGTTTTGGAAGAAAGTCCAAAAATTCTTTGCAAATATGTATACAGAAACTCCGAATAAGGAAAAAAATGAAGAAAGTAGCTGGTCTGTCGGCGATATTTTTGCGACCTTTTTGAGGACGCTCAAACTCTTGTGGGATGTGATGATCGCCTTATTTGTGTGCCTCTTTTTATTTGGCGCAGGGATCGGGATTGGTTATGCAGCAAGCCTCTTTAGCAATGTCAAGGTTCCAAAGACAGAAGAACTGGTCCAGCAGGTTCGCAATGTCAGCAGTGTTTCAAAACTGACCTATTCCGATAAGAGCCTGATTGCAGAAGTGGACAGTGATTTGATCCGCACGCCGGTAGCTGGAGATGCCATTTCCGACAATGTCAAAAAGGCTGTGATCGCTACTGAGGATGAGAACTTTGAAAGCCACAAGGGGGTTGTGCCCAAAGCTGTTCTTCGGGCGACGCTTGGATCTGTAGCCGGTGTCGGTTCCTCTAGTGGGGGATCGACCTTAACCCAGCAGTTGATCAAACAGCAAGTCGTAGGAGATGCTCCAACCTTTACTCGTAAGGCGACAGAGATTGTCGATGCCCTAGCTTTAGAGAGGGGAATGGATAAAAACGAAATCCTAACCACCTACTTAAACGTCTCGCCTTTTGGACGAAACAATCGGGGGCAAAATATTGCAGGTGTGGAAGCCGCAGCTCAAGGGATCTTTGGCGTCTCTGCGAAAGACTTGTCTGTTCCACAAGCAGCCTTTATCGCGGGCTTGCCACAGAGTCCGATTGTCTACTCCCCTTATGCTGCAGACGGTAGCCTAAAGAGCAAGGAGAACCTCGAGTTAGGTTTGGCGCGTGCCAAAGATGTCTTGTTCAATATGTACCGGACAGGAGTTTTGTCGAAAAAAGACTATGAGTCCTACGTTCAATATGATTTAACCAAAGATTTCATCGCTTCGGATGGCATCGAGAAAACGCCTCATGATTACCTCTATTTTCAAGCTATGCAAGAGGCCAAAGAGGCCATGTATGATTACTTGATCAAGCGGGACAATGTGACCAAACAAGACTTGAAAAATAATGAAACCGTCAAAGCCTATCAAGAATTAGCTGAAACTGAGTTGCGCGAAGGTGGTTACACTATCCAAACCACTATTAACAAACCGGTTCACAATGCGATGCAGGCTGCAGTCGCGAATTTTGGAAGCGTCTTGGATGATGGAACGGGACTGGTAGAAGTTGGGAATGTCCTCATGGACAATCGCACGGGCGCGGTTTTAGGATTTATCGGTGGTCGGAATTTTGATGGTAACCAAAACAACCATGCCTTTGATACAGAACGTTCCCCAGGCTCTACTATCAAGCCACTGTTGGCCTATGGGATTGCGATCGACCAAGGCTTGATGGGAAGTAATAGCATCCTTTCTAACTACCCAACTAATTTCTCAAGTGGGGAGCCGATCATGCACGTGGATAGCCGAGGAACAGCCATGATGGATCTCCGTGAAGCCCTCAATACCTCATGGAATATTCCGGCTTACTGGACTTACCGAACCCTTCGTGAAAAGGGTGTGGATGTCCCATCCTACATGAAGAAAATGGGCTATGATATCCCTGAATATGGCATTGAGAGTCTACCAATGGGGGGAGGAATTGAGGTCACTGTTGCCCAACATACCAACGGTTTCCAAACCATTGCTAACAATGGGAACTACCTCAAACGCTACATGGTGGAGCAAATCATCGACCGAGATGGGGATGTAGTCTACAAGCACGAAGCAGATCCGGTTCGTGTCTACTCTCCAGCAACAGCAACGATTATGCAGGATCTCTTGCGTGGGGTCATCACATCTGGTGCCACAACGACCTTTAAGTCACGGATTAGCCAAGTCAACCCAACGCTGGCAGGTGCTGACTGGATTGGAAAAACTGGTACCACCAACTCAAACGGGGATATGTGGTTGATGTTGTCCACCCCAAATGTTTCTTTAGGAGGTTGGATCGGCCATGACAACAATGCTTCCATGCAAACCTTGACCGGATACAACAACAATGCCCAATACATGGCGCAGTTGGCAAATGCGATCTACCAAGCAGATCCAAGTCTCTTTGGGATTCAGGATAAATTCACTCTCGATAAGAGTGTGATCCGTTCTGAAGTGCTCAAATCGACTGGTGAAAGACCGGGCCGCGTCAATGTCAATGGCCGGGATATCGATGTGAGCGGTCAAACGGTGACGAGTCTTTGGGCCAAAAACGGAGCGCCAACCACTCAATACCGCTTTGCCATCGGGGGATCGGATAGCGATTATCAAAGTGCTTGGGCAGCAATTCTCGGCAATACCAGTGGCAATCAGTCGAATAATAAGAACAATTCAACAACCAATAGTTCATCAAGCAATAGTTCAAATCGAAATAGTTCCAATCGCGACAATCGACGCTAGTCTGATCCAGTAGAAAACCTAGCGAAAGCCTTGATTTTTGGAGCAAAAAACGATATAATAGTGATAACTAATTTGTCGTGTGCTTTATTTGAAATATTGTCCAAATAAGAGCTTACAGCAGTTAAATCTTACTTGAATAAGTCGATTTAGCTGCTATTTTTGTGCTTATTTTTCAGGAAAACCCTAGTTTGTTACACAAATTTAATTTTTCTAAAAATTACAAAAAGCGACGAATAAGGTGAAGAGACAGCTCTTCACGTGATGCAAATCACACAATTGTAGTTAAAACCGGATAGGTGGTAGGAGTGATGTTACCAAGCTATCCTAGTATAGAAAAAGGAGCTAAAAACTTTGGCAGGACATGACGTTCAATACGGGAAACATCGGACCCGTCGTAGTTTTTCAAGAATCAAAGAGGTTCTTGATTTACCAAACTTGATTGAAATCCAGACAGACTCATTCAAAGATTTCTTGGATCATGGCTTGAAGGAAGTATTTGAAGATGTGCTTCCAATCTCAAATTTCACGGATACAATGGAATTGGAATTTGTGGGTTATGAAATCCGCGAACCCAAGTATTCGCTTGAAGAAGCGCGCATTCACGATGCCAGCTACTCAGCACCAATCTTTGTGACCTTCCGTTTGGTCAACAAAGAAACAGGTGAAATCAAGACCCAAGAAGTTTTCTTTGGTGATTTCCCAATCATGACTGAAATGGGAACCTTCATCATCAATGGTGG
>CAUUAM010000140.1:0-3386 GCA_963543165.1 uncultured Streptococcus sp.
ATTGAGAGGCCAGGACTTTTGTCCCGGCCTCATCTATATTATTCGAAAAAAATTTGGGAAAGTAACTACAAGAAAATTACGAAATAAAGTAATAATTTTCTTTTAGTTCACGGAAACGGTCAAAACTGAGAACGCCCTCATTTTGTAGTCTACCTAAAACAATACTAGGATGAATATCTATTTCTTCAGCAAAGCGTAGAATATCCGACTTAGCAAAGTTTCCTTTTTCAACGAAGGTTTGATAGTCCTCGGGAGCAATCAAGAAATCTTTTGCAAACTGATCTGCCTCCTCCTCAGAACGTCGGTAGGATTCGCTATTGCCCTCATCAGATGAAAAATCATTTTGCAAAATATGTCCAATCTCATGAAAAAATGAGAACCAGAAAATATCAGATGCTTTGTTTCGATCCGTCAGTAAAAGCAAGGCACTACCATTTCCAAATTTTTTCGTAGCACCATTTAGATTGGCATTTGGCAAAGCAGGTAGACCGACTAGGACAACACCACAGTCTAACAAGATATCAGACAAGCGTTGCGGAAAGGCTTCTGGATCCTGTCTGGTCAACTTTCTCAAAGCAGGCAAGCTTTTCTCTAACTTTTTGCGATTAAGCTTGGTAGTTGTTGTATCACGTGCTTTTTTAGACGCCAACTCCAGCATGATATTGGAGTTGACTATACTTTTAGTTGTAAATTCACGCGTATTCCGATAGCTGACTAGATGGTTAAAAGATGTAAGATTTTCTAAACTTGCCACGCCTAAAATTTTGCGAAGTTCGATAATCTTTTCCTTCAAGCTATAGCGTTTATCTGGAACGTAGCCTTCTGCTTTAAAATACTTGAAATCAATCATCTCACAGATTTCTTTCTCGCTACCTTCTTCTAGCTCTTTTTGTTCTACAATCTCTGCAACTTTTACATCATAAGCATTTTGAAGATTGAGCCAGGTTTGCATAGAAACTCCGCTTAGCTTGGCTAACTTATGTGCCGTTTCTTTACTAATGGACTCCTCTGCATTGACAAGCTTGCTGACAGTCTTTGCTGAAACTCCTAAACGCTCCGCAAATTCTTTCTGCGTTACATTGTAATCTTCGATTAACTCACTGACATACTGACCTGGATGAAAAGCAATCAGGTCTTTGTATTCAACAATTTTATTACTCATAGTGATTGCTGACCTCCTCTATTTTTAGGATTTCGATTTCAACGGGACTTGGAAACACCTTTTCTAAATCCTCATCACGAAATTCTACAATCAACCGATAGGAACTTTTCCGACCATCTATATCCAAAGCGAACTGCCCTTGTCTCTTTCCCTTGAGTTGGTGAAAGTGGTATTTAGGAAAAGCTGTCACACTGGCCAAAGACTCTGCTGCTTCCAAAAAGGTAATCAACTGATGCAACTTTACAGCAATCTTATCCGAAAAATCCTTTTTCGCCTGTCTCAGCTCAGTGCACTGCTTTTCAACAGTTTTGTTTGTATAGATAAGCTTCATATGTTCCTTTCTGTTAAACTAAATTACCTTTTAGGTAATTCAATTGTATCAGATTAGCAACAAAAAGACCAGTTAAAACTTTCATTAACTGGTCCTTATTTTATCAAAGACTGAAACCCTAGCCCTTAAACTCTTGGACAAATTTCTTGAGTTCTGTATCGGCCTCTGGTGTCGTTCCATGAAGCTGGCTGAGCATGTCTAAGAGGGAAGCTGTCTGGGTCTCAATAGTGGCGTTGGTTTGGTTGATCTTAGCCACGATATCTGTCAGTGGCTCTACTTCTTCTTCCTCAAAGGTATCCACATAGCGTGGGATATTGAGGTTGTAGTCATTCTCGACGATCTCCTCAAAGCTAGCCAGATGGGCAAACTTATCCATGTCTTCTCTACTCTTATAGGCCTGGAGGATCTTCTCGATATGGGCATCCGTCATGATATTCTGATTCTTGCCCTTGTCAAATTCCTTAGAGGCATCGATAAAGTAAACGTCCCGATTGGTCCGGTTCTTTTTGAGAATGATGACCGTCGTTGGGATGCTGGTATTGAAGAAGATATTAGCAGGAAGACCGATGACGGTATCAATGGCCCCTTCTTCCAGCAAGGCCTTGCGAATGGTTCCTTCCGCATTGCCACGGAAAAGGACCCCATGAGGAAGGACGATAGCCATTACACCATTGTCTTGTTTTAAGTGATAGTAACCGTGCAAGAGAAAGGCGAAGTCTGCCTTGGACTGAGGCGCCAGCTTGCCAAATGGTGAGAAGCGTGGATCCTGGAGGAAGCCAGAGCTTGCAGACCACTTAGCTGAGTATGGTGGATTCATGAGGACCCCATCAAAGTTGGTCGGTTCTTGGGTCGGCCAGTCTTCATCCAGCGTATCCGCATTGTGCAAGAACTGGTTTTCCACCGGGACCCCGTGTAGGATCATGTTCATCCGAGCCAGGTTATAGGTAGAGGTATTGAGCTCCTGACCAAAGTACTGGACGGTTTGAGGCTGGTGAGAAAACTTCTTGGCATTGAGCAAGAGAGATCCTGATCCCATGGTGGCATCGTAGATGGTGAAGCCCTGCTCGTCTTCACGCCCTAAAAAGGCAATCTGCGTCATGAGCTTGGCTACAGGCTGGGGCGTATAGAACTCTCCTGCCTTCTTTCCAGAGTCGGTCGCAAACTGACCAATCAAGTATTCATAAGCATCCCCAAGCATATCACCCGCATGACCTGCCACATCCAGCACTGCCAATTCTTTCATAACGGCAGCCACTAGCTGGTTTTGCTTTTGAGGTGTCGCACCTAGCTTTTTGGAGTAGAGATCAATGTCCTCAAAGAGGTTCTCATAGAGGTCATCACTCTGCTCGATATCTCGGAAGCCCTGAGCCAGATCTTCTAGCTGAAAGGTCCCTTCATTGACCCGATCCACCAAGGCCGTAAAGGTCAAGTCTGGCTTGATGACATAGTTGAGCTCATCGGTGATGACGGAGATAAGATCCTCTTGAGAGTCTGGATCCTCATAGTAGGACCGGTAAAGCGCCAAGGCTTCATCCAAGCTCTCTGTCTCCTCCTCCATGGTCTCCGCCACGAAGAAGAGCAACTTATCTGAGAGGTACTTGTAAAAGATCATTCCCAAAAGGTAAGACTTATAGTCATTGGCGTCCATCTTAGAGCGGAGCACATCCGCTGAGTTCCACAGGGCTTGGTAGAGCGACTGGGAGGTTTGTGTTGTTTCCATAATAGTTCTTTCTGATTTCCTTTAGACCTTTTCTTGTTCCAGTGGGACGACGGCAAGGGTCTTGCCTAGACTGGCTAAGACTTTCAAGACCGTGTCCAATTGAGGACTGGTCTTTCCCGTCTCCATCCGAGCGATGACCGGTTGACTGACCCCACTGAGTTCTTCTAGTTTCT
>CAUUAM010000141.1:0-3244 GCA_963543165.1 uncultured Streptococcus sp.
CTAAACTATCAACAAAGATGTCTCTGCGCTTTTGCTGGACTTCTTCTTTTTTGAGAAACTTGAGCAAAAAGCTGGTCATATACTTGAGAGCATACTCGGGATTGACATCGCCCAAAATAGCATAGAGTGTCTCTTGCTCCTCTGTCAATGGATATTGGTGAGCTACCTTGTAGAAGTAATTGGAAAGGGTCTGTGCATTTCGTTCGAAGTCAGTCTCCTCTATGAGAATTGCTGCATTGGTCGTGTTGCGGAGTTCTGTTTGGAAGACCTTGGCTTTTAATTCTTGATAAAGTTCACTATCCTCTCGAACAAAGACCTCTTGATCCAGTTCAACCCGATCAGCTGACTCCAAGAAGGGCAGGTTGAGGGTGTAGCGTTTATTTTCTCGAAGGATGAAGCCCGCTTTGATATATTCCTCCATCAGCTTATCCACTGGTTGAGTTGGAAATTGGGACTTGATTTGCCGCAGAATCACATCGTCGTGCTGGTCCAGATAGTTGATCAAGTCCTTGAAAAATGGCTGACGTGTCAAACGTGTGGGATTAATGATGGTAATCATCCATATACCTTTCTTTAAACTGTAGATGGGGAGACTGGGCTAACTGACTCGGATTGGTTCCTGGTTGATTCAGAGGTACAGCTAGTCCTAGTTCTCTGTAGTAGGCTTTCCAAAAGGAACTAATCTCTTCTTCTCCCTCTCCAAACTTCATGGGAATGGTCTCAAAAATAGGAAGAATTTCTGCTACAAACTGGGAACAATAGAAACCATCTCCATCTGGATAAAAGGAAGCATTGTAGGGAGAACCTAAAAGGTTTTCCGACAACTTTTTGACCTCTTTGAGATCGATTTTCGGATAGCGATAAAGGTCATAGACTTTTCCAGCTTCAAAGAAGTCCTCAGGAGCCTGGGCAAGGACGCCACCTTCCACCGTAGCATGATAAATGGAACCGTCCAAAAAGATGGCTACGTGACTGTAGTTACCTGTAGAAGCCTGGATAGCCTGCCCTATTTCCGTATGATCCCTCACAAAAATCAAATCGCCATTTTCTAACATCTTTCTCTCCTAGCAAAAAAGGAGTCGAAACTCCTTTTTAACAATGGGCTTCCCCATCTATGATTATGCATTAAAGCTTTCAGTCAATTGTGGTACCACTTGTTTCTTACGTGAAACAGCACCTGGAATGAAAGCGTGGTTGTTTTCAAGTTTGAAGTTGAAAGCTGCCTCTACCTTGTCCATATTGGCACCAAGAGCCAAAATTTCTGAGTTTGAGTTCACGATATCTGTAATCATCAAAACGAAGTCAGAGTAGCCGTTAGCTGCATTTGCGGCTTGGATGGCTGCTTCGATTTCAGTTTGGCGTTCCAAGACTTCAGAGATATCAACTGTGTTCACTTGAGCCACACGAACGTTATTTCCGTTGAGTTCAAAGGTCTTGGCATCAATATCGATCAATTCTTCTGCTGATTTGCTTGCCAAGTTGGTACCAGCCTTGAGCATAGCAAGACCGTATTCTTCCAAATTCACGCCAGCTAATTCAGCCAATTCAGGAGCAATGACTTTATCTGATGGGTGAGTGGTTGGAGATTTCAAAAGAAGGGTATCTGAAATCAAACCTGAAAGCATCAAACCTGCGATTTCTTTTGGAACAGCTACACCATGTTCTTTGAACATGCGGTAAACGATAGATGATGCGGATCCAACTGGTTCCAATCGCATGTAAAGTGGGCTGGCAGTTTCAAAGTTAGCCACACGGTGGTGGTCCACAACACCATAAACTTCAACTTCAGCAATATCTGATACTGATTGTTGGAATTCATTGTGGTCTGTTAAGATGACTTGCTCTGCACCTTCTGCTTTAGCAGATGTGATCACGCGCGGTGCTTCTACACCAAAATAGTTCAAGACGAATGCTGTTTCTTCATTTGGAGTTCCAAGAGCCACTGCTTCTGTATCCAAACCATAGGCTTCTTTTGCAAGATAAGCAAAGGCTACAGATGAACCAATGGCATCTGAGTCAGGGTTTTGGTGACCAAAAACAAGAATTTTTGACATGTTTCTACCTCTTCATTTTCATTTCTATAGTCACTCTATTTTAGCACGTTTTTCCGTTTAAAGAAAGGGAATAGTTGTGCATTTCGTTAGAAAAAGACAGCTGGAAGCACCAACTGTCTTAACTTCATTATCCTTTAACTCGTTTCAGGTAATCTTGGTAACTTTCAGTTTCCATCAAATCCTTCGCATTTTGGACCCGTTCTTTTGTCGGTGGTTTCACACCCTCCAATTTGTAGGGAATTCCCAATTCACGCCATTTGAATTCCCCCATAGTATGATAAGGGAGAATTTCAAATTTATCAACATTTTTCAGGGTCTTAACAAATTTTCCAAGCTCGATCAAGTCATCATCTCGGTCCGTCAAACCTGGCACCAAAACGTGGCGAATCCAGACTGGTTTTCCAATATCAGACAAGTACTTGGCACAAGCTAAGATCGTTTTATTGGTATGGCTGGTCACAATTTTGTGCCGTTCATCATTGATTTCTTTGATATCAAGAAGCACCAAGTCTGTCACCGCCATCAAGCGGTCGAATTTTTCCAAATAACGAGGTGTATTCCGGAAAGGAAGGGCACAGGTATCCAAGGTACAATGAATTCCCAACTCTTGAGCCTTGGTGAAAAGTGCAATCAAGAAGTCAATCTGCAAGAGGGCTTCTCCACCACTGACTGTGATCCCACCTTTTTGGCCCCAAAATCCACGATAGCGGAGGGCTTCTTCTAGGACATCATCCACTGTCCGTTCACGGGACTTGTTGGTTTCCATTGCCCAAGTATCTGGATTGTGGCAGTATTGGCACCGCATTTGACACCCTTGAAGAAAGACAATAAAGCGGATCCCAGGCCCGTCTACTGCACCAAAACTTTCTGTTGAGTGTACCATTCCTGTTACTTTTCCATAGTCAACTGTTTCATTTTCCATTGAGGAACCTCTTCTCTTGAAAACGTTTTATGATTTTATTATAACACGATTCCATCTATTTTAAAGAGTTTAAGCCTCTTTTTGAAAAGAAACTGTTCTTTTCAGTATTTTTCATTGTCCTAGTACAGTTTCCAATATGGGACTATCTGTCCTGTATTTTAGGAGAAAAATAGAAGAAAACAAGGAGCCAGAGACTCCTTGTTTAGATTTTTCTGGCTCTATAATTTCTGTAGTGGGTAAAATCACCATAGGAATTATGGAGCCTATT
>CAUUAM010000142.1:0-3244 GCA_963543165.1 uncultured Streptococcus sp.
GTTTTGGTTTAATACCTGACAAGATATTGGTAATTTGACGTGGGATGAATTTTTCGATGTGTTGGTATGGTCCATAGTTGTTTGAACAGTTAGAAATTGTTGCTTTGACACCAAAGGAACGTACCCAAGCCTTCACAATCAAGTCTGAAGCAGCCTTAGTTGATGAATAAGGGGATGATGGGTTGTATTTGGTTTCAGCGGTGAATTTTTCACCAGGACCTTCCCCATGTCCAGGAAGATCTTCACGCAATGGAAGGTCCCCATACACTTCGTCTGTGGACACGTGGTGGAAACGAATATCGTACTTGCGAGCCGCTTCCAAAAGTGTGTAAGTACCAATAAAGTTTGTGTGGATAAATGGTGATGGATCGTTCAATGAATTGTCATTGTGACTTTCAGCCGCATAGTGAACGATGGCATCAGCCTTTGCAGCCAATTGGTCAACTAATGCGGCATCAGCGATGTCACCCACAACCAATTCAACACGGTCCCCAAGGATTTCTTCAATGTTGGCACGGTTACCAGCGTAAGTGAGTTTGTCAAGGACAGTCACATGCACATCTGGATGGTTGTTGTAGACATAGTGTACGAAGTTTGAACCGATGAAACCAGCGCCACCGGTAACGATGATGTTTTTGTATTCAGTCATTTTTTCTCCAATAGTTTTTTCTTTGGATTGTTCCTTTAGCTAGTGAGGGATGCCAGCAACACTTCGGTTTCATGGCTAAATCCGTAGCCGAAGTCTCCGGATTTCCCCACAAGATTCCCTGAGGGAATCTTGTTTTCACTAGGGCAGGAACAATCTGCTAACGCTCCTTGCAGTCGCGATACTGATGCGCAAAGTTCGTTCTTACAAATCTTCTGCTTTTAGGGGTTTGACATCTTTGAGGTATGGGTGATTCTTGTCTGCTTCGGAGACTTCTGCTTCTTCCAAGTTTTCCCATTGGATGTCGAGGCTTGGGTCTGCGTAGTTGACAAAAGCATATTTTGGCTTGAGCTCCAATGCCCAGTAATCATTGACTAAGTAAGTATAAGCCACTTTATCCGTCAAAACTTGGAATCCATTGGCAACACCACGTGGGACGAAGATTCCTTTTGAAGCATCGATCACGGTTTGGTAGGTGTTCCCAAAGGTCTCACCTTCACGAAGGTCTACCCAAGTTCCTAGAACCTTGCCTTCATCTGCTACTGAAATGTATTTATCCCAAGGTTCTGCATGCAAACCACGCAAGACATTCTTACGAGAGAATGAAATGTTATTTTGCAACTTGCCTTCCGCAAAGAAGCTTTCTGGAAATCCAAGAGGAAGCATTTTTTCCTTTTGGAAGTTTTCTTTAAACCAGCCACGGTTGTCTCCACGCACTGGAATATCAAACTCCATCAAACCTGGGATGGCTTCGATTTTACGGGCTGCTAATTCTTTTTCGAAAAATTGTTCTGTCATTAAGCTTCTCCAATCAAACGGAGCAAGTATTGTCCGTATTCGTTTTTCTTGAGCGGTTGCGCCAATTCATAGACTTGCTCTTTAGTGATATAGCCCATACGATAAGCGATTTCCTCAAGGTTGGCTACTTGGACATTTTGCAAGCGTTGAACCGTCTCGATATATTGAGAAGCCTGCAAGAGACTTTCATGAGTTCCTGTATCCAACCAAGCAAAGCCACGGCCCATGAGCTCAACAGAGAGATCTCCACGCTCCAAATAGGCCTTGTTGACATCTGTGATTTCAAGCTCTCCACGAGGACTTGGTTTGATATTTTTGGCAATTTCTACCACATCGTTGTCATAGAAGTAAAGTCCCGTCACTGCAAAGTGCGATTTTGGATGCTCTGGTTTTTCTTCGATAGAGACGGCATTCATGTCCGCATCAAACTCCACCACACCAAAGCGTTCTGGATCTTTGACTTGGTAACCAAAGACAGTCGCGCCTTTTTCTTTGGCTTCTGCCCGTTGCAACATGGCTGTTAAGCCATTTCCGTGGAAGATATTATCTCCAAGAACAAGGGCCACATGATCATCCCCGATAAAGTCTTCACCAATGATGAAGGCTTGGGCCAAACCATCTGGGCTAGGTTGTTCCGCATAAGAAAGAGAAATACCCAGTTCAGAACCATCTCCAAGAAGCTCTTCAAAGCGAGGAAGATCCTGTGGAGTTGAGATAATCAAGATGTCTTTAATCCCTGCCAACATAAGAGTTGACAAAGGGTAGTAGATCATTGGTTTGTCATAAATGGGCATCAACTGTTTGGAAGCGGCACGAGTCAAAGGATACAAACGAGTACCCGAACCACCGGCTAAAATAATACCTTTCATAATGTTAGGCCTTTCTACGTAGTCATTACCCTTATTTTATCATGTTTATATAAAAAAGTCACCTTGCATTTATGTTACAAGGTGATGACACGTTATCCCAAAGCGACGTCTAGGATCATCATAATGACAAAGCCAACCATGAGGCCTAAGGTCGCAACGTCTGTGTTGCCATTGGTCTGTGAATCTGGAATCAACTCTTCGACCACCACGAAGATCATAGCTCCTGCCGCAAAAGAGAGGGCATATGGTAGGATGGCTGTCATAGATAAAACAGCCACTGCTCCTAGCAGAGCTCCTACTGGCTCCACGATTGCGGACATGGATCCCCAGTAAAAGGCATTGAGACGAGATTTTCCATCTGTCCGAATCGGAATCGAGAGGGCAGCCCCTTCTGGGATATTCTGTAACCCAATCCCAATAGCTAGACCAACCGCCCCGATAAAGGCTTCTGGACTTGGATTGCTAGCGAGGGCTCCAAAGGCCACTCCGACCGCCAATCCCTCTGGGAAATTGTGGATGGTAATGGCGAGAAAGAGAAGGGTCGTTTTAGACAGCTTCTTCTCCCGTGGCGTATGGATACTCTCAGCCTCTTCAATCTCCTTACTCATATGAAGGTGAGGGACGATGGCGTCGATCAAGCGGAGGAAAAATCCTCCAGCTAGGAACCCGATAGCGGCCGGAAACCAAGCCAAACTTCCGTAGCTGGTCTCTGCATACTCAATAGACGGTTGTAAAAGCGACCAAAAAGAAGCCGCAATCATAACGCCCGCTGCAAAGCCCATCATGATGTCCAGTAATTTGCGACTAATATGCTTGAAGAAAAAGACGATGGCTGACCCGACAATGGTACAGCCCCATGTAAACAATCCTGCGATAAAGGCCTGCAAGACCACGGATTGTGATTGAAACCAATTCATAACAACTCCCATTT
>CAUUAM010000143.1:0-3231 GCA_963543165.1 uncultured Streptococcus sp.
TCTCAATTCTTGTAAGAGTGTTTGTGCTTTTTCTAAATTAAAGTGTTTGTTTTCAAGGAGTTGGCTGACCAGACGGGGTACTTCCTCTTCCTTGGCTCCAGCTAGAAGGGCTAGAGAGCGTGCTTGGAGTTTCATATGTCCTGCTTGGATCCCTGTGGTGACAAGGGCTTTGAGGGCAGCGAAATTCTGCGCCAAACCGAGTGACGCGATGATACCTGCTAATTCAATAGCAGAAGGTTCTCCTAGCAAACGATGGCTAATTTGAACCGTTGGATTTAGGCCGATAGAGCCTCCTTTTGTTGCAACTGGCATTGGCAAGGTGATCTCACCATAGAGTTTTTTCTCTTCCGGCTGACTTTTCCATTGGCTCAAACCCTTATATTGGCCACTTTGTGTAGCATAGGCATGGGCTCCTGCTTCGATGGCCCGCCAGTCATTACCTGTCGCAAGGACCAGGGCATCAATCCCGTTAAAAATCCCCTTGTTATGAGTGGCTGCACGGTAAGGATCCACTTGAGCCAGTTGGCTAGCTAGCTCCATCCGGTGGGCAATCTTAATGGCTTCCTCAGGATTTCGACTCAGTGCTTTAAAATCAATGGCACACCGTGCACTCACCAAAGAGCGCGTGGCCAAGTTGGATAAAATCGCCATTAAGGCCTGTCCACCAGAGAGTTCTTGAATACGATCGGTCAGAGCTTCCAGCATCGTGTTGAGCATATTGGCCCCCATGGCTTCTTTAGGATCGACAGCCAAGTAGACAATGAGAAAGTTCCCCTTGTTTTCGACCCAAAGATCCCTCGCTCCGCCTCCACGCTTGACGATAGAAGGATAGGCTTCATTAGCCAGCTGAAGAAGAGTTTCCTTGTCTTCTAGGATGCGCTTGCTAGCCATTTCCATATCCATAACATCTGTCAGAGCAATCTCACCGATCATTTGGCGTTGGTGCACTTGGGTGGTGAAACCGCCCGAACGTTGGATGAGCTTGGCTGCAAAGCTGGCGGCAGCAACTACGGAAGGTTCTTCTGTGACCATAGGAAGGACATAGTCACGACCATTGATCAGAAAATAAGGAGCGAGGCTAAAAGGCAGATCAAAGGTCGACAAGACATTTTCCGTCAGTTGATCTGCAATAGAGAGGGGGAGTCCCTTTTGTTCTTTTAAGATCTGTGCTTCATCCCAAGTTAAGAGGCCTTCCTTCAGTAAGGCCTCTATGCGTTCAGTGGGCGAAAGTTTTGCAAAACCTGGTAATCGTGCCATTATTTTTCTACTTTCTGGTAAGTGCGTTGGTGTTCCTTGATCTCTGTCAAAGCAAAAGTTTGATGCGTAGCAGGCTCAAACACTTGATTGCCACTAGGATCTAGATCTACTTCCTCATAAAAGAGTCGTTCGTAGTCAGCAACACTAAGAACCGTACGTTGGTCTAGTTTTTCCATGCGTTTGTGATCTAAAAGTTGCTCAAAACCAGGAACGAGATTGGCACTAAAGATCTCAGAAACTGCTCCACTTCCATAGCTAAAGAGGGCGATTCGGTCCCCAGCTTTGAGTTGGGGTTGATTTTCCAGTAGTGACAGCAAGCCTAAGAAAAGAGATCCAGTGTAGATATTTCCTACGCGTTGGCTGTATAGAATCGATTGATCAAAGTTGTATTGTAATTGATCTTTTTGTTCTTCTGATACTGACTTATCCAAGATTTTTTTCAAGCCCTTGAGAGCTAATTTAGGATAAGGCAAGTGGAAGCAGACGGCTGCAAAGTCTGTCAAGGCAAGGCCAGTCCGTTTCTGGTATTCCGCCCAGGTTGTTTTCAGTGAATCTAGATATTGCTGCGTTGAATAAATCCCATTCACGAAGGGAGTTGTCGCATAATTTGGACGCCAAAAATCCATCACATCGCGTGTTTGGGCAACATTATCATCGTTAAAAGATAGAATACGAGGATTTTGGCTGATTAGCATGGCAACCGCTCCAGCCCCCTGTGTTGGTTCTCCAGGAGTTCCAATTCCGTATTTAGCAATGTCACTGGCAATGACCAAAACCTTACTCTGAGGGAATTTTTCAACATGGAGTTTAGCATAATCCAAGGCGGCAGTTGCAGCATAGCAGGCTTCTTTCATCTCAAAAGAACGAGCGAAGGGCTGGATGTCTAGTAAGCCATGGACAAAAACAGCAGCGGCCTTACTCTGATCAATTCCAGATTCTGTCGCAAGAATCACCATATCGATCGCTTCTTTGTCTTCATCTGTCAAAATATCGTCTGCCGCAGTTGCAGCCAATGTGACGATGTCTTCTGTGATCGGTGCAACACTTTGTTCTTTTAAGAGAAGACCCTTGCTCAGTTTTTCGGGATCAGTATCACGAGCAGCCGCCAAATCTTCTAAACGCAAGACATAAGGGCTCGTCGCAAAACCAATCTTATCAATCCCAATTGTCATTCTTAACCTCTTTTTTATTTGATATCTACTAGTATATTTCGTTACTATTTTACCATATTTAAGGGTAAAACTCCCTTGAAAAAACTAGATCAGCAAGGAAATCATTCTTGAGACCGATTTTGCAATGTTCCAAAGAAAAAATAGAGAATCTATAAAAAAAGCCATCCTCAGATGACTTTTCAACTCTGATGATTAGCTATCTTTTTTAGGGTTGCTCATGATTCGTATGAAGAGTTCTTTGCATTTGTCTCTTAGAACTTTTTCGTAGAAGACGATTAAAGCGATGTACACAATCAGAAAGTTCAAGGTCAGATAGAACAAGTCAAATGAATTACGGGCATAGTAAGTCGCTGATTGATAGGAGGGGAGTGCTCCTAGGATCATCCAAGGAAGATACTTGATATACTTGTTTATCATCATACAGCACCTCACATACTTTAAAGGATTTGTTTTTTCACTATTATTGTACTCCTTTTGAGTGGGAATGCAAGCGATTACACTTAGAGAAATTGAAAAACGAATATTATTTTGCATTAGTTTGAATGGAGAAAAACTATTTTAAGATAAGTGAAGCGATTCTTCAAAAAAATAAAAACGAGTTCCAATTTTTAAAATGAATCAAGAAAATACAAAAACTTTCTGCCGTGAGAAAAGTGCTAGAAACACTATTGTTTCTAGCACTCGAGAGTTTTGGGAGTAAAACAGTTTGGGAAACTGTTTTAGCCTGAGCTTAAAAATTAAAAAGCGAAGGGGTTCAAAACTAATTGAACACGGGCTACGGATTGTGTCAAAAAGATAAGTT
>CAUUAM010000144.1:0-3175 GCA_963543165.1 uncultured Streptococcus sp.
CGCTCTTGTTTGTTGGCGAGTGCTTTGATGCGTGCATCTAAAAGAACAGCACGGCCTTCAGCGCTTCGGGTATAGATGAGGTCATACTTACCTAGGCTCTTTCGGATCTGCTCAACAAAGGCTTGTGCCTCCTCTTTTCGTTTGTCGAAGAGGCTTGGTACGGCGAAATATTCGGTCTGATCGGACACTTTTTCCTGTGCTTTCAGGATATAGCGTTGATTTTCAATCGGTGCGAAAAACTCGATCATGGTTTGCGAAAAGAGTTCTTTCTCCCGCATGGTTCCGCCCTTCAAATAAATTAGCGTGTTGATGGCATCCTTTCTATCTCGGACCACTTGGATACGGGTCTCCTGGGTCTGAATCTGTCCAGAAAGAAGCAGGGCTTGGTGAATAGCTTGGCCAAAGACCTCTAGCCGTTTATAAGGACTCTTATAGAGGTAGTAGCGTAGCCAAGCAAGGAGCGCGAGAACGGCTAAGAAGAAGAGAAGAATCAGAGAAGCTGAATTCCTTCCTCCTCTATATGAATAGTAAATCAGGTTGGCGAAAGCATCGGTCAAAGCGCCGGCCGTAAGCCAACGAGCTAGCTTTCTAGCATCAAAAAATAGGGCCAGGGGTAGGAAGTGTTTGTCCACTTGGACCTCATTTGCAATCTCCATATTCTCTAAAATAGGGAGGGCTTTTTGCCAGCCATCTCTGAGTTCTTGACGATGTGTGGAGCGCTCTAAAGTCTCTTCATTCAGTTTCTCTAAGTGTTTTTTAGTATAGCGGATCTGCTCAAAGGCCAGACGTTCGATGCCGGATTCGATGAAGGGTTCCTTGTAATGGAGCCCTAAAAATTGCTTCATCCGTCTCTCTAAGAGCTCTAGATCAGGACTGTATTCTTTCAGCTGATCAGTGATGGCTTCGATTTCTTCCTTTTCAAGATCTGACTTTTCATACCATTTCTTTAGGGAAAGATTGATAGAGACTAAATGCCAGATGTTACTGGTCTTGTCCGGATCCTCAGGCCATACTCGGATGGCACGACCTCGCATTTGGTTACTGAGCATAAAGCTACCGACAAAGCTAGCTAGAATCAGGGAGTTGACACAAGGAGCATCCCAGCCTTCTCCTAGAAGAGACTTGGTTCCAATCACGACTTGGATGAGCCCTTCTTGAAAAAGCTGGGTCACAGCTGTCACTAAGTCATGTTGAGAACCAACCAAGCGAACCTTGAGAAAGTCATCAGGGGATAATTGGCCGACACTTTGGTAAGTCAGTCGATTTCCTCCTAGAAGCTCTTCTAGTCTTGGCTGAGCAACTGTCGGGATGATGACGATACTACCTGTTAAGACTGCGATGGCAGGAGGAGTCGTTAGCTCTAGGCTTTCTCTGCGAATGGATTCAAAATACGAGAGAACTCCCAATTGAGTGATTTGGGCGTCCTTGTCCCCGAGATGAACTTCAAAGTCTTGACGAATGTAGTCTGTTAAGACCAGCTGGCGCAGTTGGCTTCCAAGAGCCTGGTATTCCGCCTTGAAAATCTCTCGAACCGCATTGAGTTTTCCCAGGGATTGGTTCAGCAGGAGGTCTTGTTTTTTGTTGCGGACCAGTTTGACTTGTTTTCGATCGATCAAGCTGGCAGCTTTTAATTCATGAAGTAGTTGCTTCTCATATTCTTCTGGTAGATTGTACCAGTGAGGCACCTGAAAGAGCAGACCTTGCAGGAGAATTTCAAGCCAGTCTAGAGTGAAAGCAGGAAGTTTTTTGGCTCCTAGAAGATCTTGGAAACGTTGGGGAAAGGCGATTCCCTTGCTCCGAAGAAAGATCAGGGTAGCAGAGAGATACTTGGGTTCATTGAGCAACTCATCATCACTGATCTGACCCGATAAGGCCTGACAGGATTGCAGGTATTGGCAAAAGAGGGGGTCTGAAGTCAGTTGCTGCAAGAGAGTGTTCTTTTGTTGGCTAAAGGCATCCAACTGAGCCTGCTCTTCCTTGGTTGGAAAGGCAAAGTAGACATAGTCCTGATGAGGACAAAGGGTCTCTTCCTTGACCAATTCGGGAACTGTAATTTCCTCATCAATCTCCCCACACATGCGGATATACCGATCCCAAAGGGCAGGATCCCCTTCATAGGGAGGGGTAGCGGTGAGGGAGATCATCTTTAAGTCAGGAAAGGCTTGACGAAAAGCTTCCAAGCTCTTCCACCATTCATTGCGCAAGTGGTGACATTCATCCAAACAAAGGGTCCCGAGTGAGATAGCTTTGAAGGTGGCGAAGATGTCGAAGCCTTTGAAATCAAACCTTTCAATCTCTGCCTGGTCATCGGTATCCTCGACTTGTGATTGGCCGACAACTTGATTCATGGCACTGTGTAGGGCCTGATAGGTAGCCACTGTAATCAGCTTAGGATCTTTGAGGTCTTGTGAAATCAGTTGCTCCGCTTGGCTTTCATCCTTCAAGAATGCTTGGATAATCCGGTCGACCCATTGTTGACGAATCGTGACCGTAGGGGCCAAGATCAGAGTTGGCTGGCCAAAGCGTCGGATAAATTCGATACCCAAGGTTGTTTTTCCAGAGCCAGGAGCTGCTACCAAATGCAGGTGGCCGTCCGCCATGAAAGCGTCACTTTTATCGAGAACGCGTTTTTGATAGTGTCTCCATTGGCCGGTAAAAGCTAGTTCTTGTAACATTGGTTTCCTCCCTTGTACTGTCCCCATTATATCATAGCGGAGGACAAGAATCCTTTGATAGAAGTTGAAAATTTCCGCTTCCTAATGAAAATAGCAAAGGGGAAATTTTGGCTAGGGCAAAAAAGCCCAATCCACTGATTAGGCTTTTCCAAGTTAGTCTTTCTTTGTTTTGCGAGAGAGTCCAAAGGCTGCCCCCATGCTAAGAAGACCAAGTCCAAGAGTTGTCAAGGCAGTTGAGGTCTTGCTTCCTGTATTTGGAAGGCTTGCTTCTTTTTGAGGAAGAGCTGCAGGTGCGATATAGACTTCTGTTTTCACAGGCTCATTTTTAGCCGGTGTGAATACTGTCGGTTTCGCAGGAGTGACAACAGCCGGTTTCTGAGGAGTCGGAGTCGGTGTTGCAGGTGTTTGGATGCTAGGCGTTTGTGGTTTTGCTTTAGCCACGCGGTGAGTTTTTGAAATCAACTCATACTTGTCTGTTTGGACCTTGAAGACACGACCTT
>CAUUAM010000145.1:0-3156 GCA_963543165.1 uncultured Streptococcus sp.
GTCTTGCTCGACAATCCAAAGACAATTGAGAGGCTAGGACTTTTGTCCCAGCCTCAAATTTGTCTGTCCTATAAAAACTATGAGAGGAGTGCAGGATGATCATTCGCCCCATTACTTCAGATGATCAAGAACAGCTGTTATTGCTAGAAGAAGAACTTCATGACAATGAAGGAAAGGAGCACAGGGCAACTATTGAGGAAGCGCTAGGTTCGAAGGAAGCCATTTCTTTGCTTGCAGAGCAAGATGACGATATTGTGGCTTACCTGTTGGCGACAGAAGACCAGCATTTAAAGGGGGACCTCATCGTATTGCGATTAGCAGTGAGACCAGCCTTTCAAGGTCAAGGATATGGTGCGATTCTGATCGCTGCTTTAAAAGATGTAGCTGTTCAAAAGGAAAAGAAAGCCATTTGGATCGATTGTTCAGAAGATTTACTTTCTTACTTTGCCCAGCAAGGATTTCGAGATGAAGCTGAGTCTGATCGAGGTGTCCATATGGTTTGGAAACGATAGAAGGAGTAAATGATGAAAGAAAAAATTTACATTAGACAAGCGGAGCTACAGGATTTGGATGCCATCGAGCGCATTGAGCTTGAGAATTTTTCAGAAGAAGAAGCGATTGCACGTGAGATTTTAAAAAATCACATTGAAAAGATTCAAGCGACTTTTCTTGTAGCAGAGTGTCAAGGTCAGATTTTAGGGTATTTAGAAGGACCTGTTAGACCGGAGCGCTATTTGATCGATTCCTCTTTTTCAAAGGTTGAAGATCTAAGCCATCTAGAACAGGGTTTTATTTCCATCACGAGTCTATCCATTGCCAAAGAAGCCCAAGGGCTAGGGGTTGGAACCCTCTTGATTGATGCGCTCAAAGAGATTGCGGTGAAAGATCATCGTCAAGGGATCAATCTGACCTGTCATGATTATTTGATTCCTTATTACGAGAAGCAAGGATTCACCAATGAAGGTCTTTCGAAATCCCAATATGCAGGTGAAGTTTGGTACAATCTAGTCTGGGAAAATGAAAAACTTGATTAAATAGGTATTTTGAAGAAGAAGGGCGATTTGTATTGCTTTTCTAAATCTTTTAAGATATAATATTAAGGATTATGATGAGGGAGGTCAATTATTTGACTGATAAATCACAAGACAGTGAGAAGTTATTAAGCTTCAAAGAGCAGATCCTCAGAGACTTAGAAGAGGCAAATGAGCAACTTCTAAAGATCGAAAAAGAGTATGATCTACCTGATCGAAGCATTGAAACCCCTTCTTCACTGAAAGAGGAGGAAGAAGCAACACCACCTCCAAAAGAAGAAGCTGTTGTGGCTTCCACAGAAATACCAGTGGAGCCAGAAAAGGCGACTCCTATTGTAGAAGAAAAGAGTGAGTCCACAAAGCCTTTTATAAAAGAACCAAGTCAGGAACCGGTAGAGGAAAGCTTATCACGCTCTTCTCGTAACCAGCGCCAACAAAAACAAAAGAAACAAAATAAGATCGCTAAACGAATTGTGCGGACAGTGGTCAGCCTTTTGCTGATTGTGATCGTGGCTACAGGGATCTTTGCAGTGACCTATATCCATTCAGCTGTCAAGCCAATGGATAAAAATGCAACAGAATTCGTGACGGTTGAGATTCCAGCAGGTTCAAGTAATCGTGAGATTGGCGCGATCCTTGAGAAAAAAGGACTCGTGAAAAATGGTCAGTTCTTTAACTACTATACCAAGTTCAAGAACTATAGCAATTTCAAATCCGGTTACTTCAATTTACAAAAGAGCATGGATTTAGAAACCATCATCCAAAAACTGCAGGAAGAGGGGACCAAAACTCCTCAAGCTCCAGTTCTTGGTAAGGTAACGATTCCTGAAGGCTATACCATTGATCAGATTGCAACAGCGATCACAGCAGATGTCTCTACGAAGAAGGCAGGAAAGACTCCATTTAAGAAAGAAGATTTCTTGAAGGCTGTCCAAGATGATGCCTTTATTGAGAAGATGGTGGCCAAATATCCTAAGCTCTTGGCTAACCTGCCAAGTAAGGATTCTGGTGTTCGCTATCGTTTGGAAGGTTATCTTTTCCCAGCAACTTATAACTATGGTAAAGATACTACAGTAAAAGATATGATTGATCAGATGCTTGCGGCCATGGATCAAAACTTAAGCCCATACTATGAAACACTTGAAAGCAAGAACATCAATGTGAATGAAGTATTGACCATTGCTTCCTTGGTTGAAAAAGAAGGGGCGACGGATCAGGACCGTAAAGATATCGCTAGTGTCTTCTATAATCGTTTGAACCAAGATATGCCTTTACAAAGTAATATTGCAATTCTTTATGCCGAAGGGAAGCTTGGGCAAAAGACAACCTTAAAAGAAGACGCAACGATCGATACGGAAATAGATTCTCCATACAACATTTATAAGAATACTGGCTTGATGCCCGGCCCAGTGGTCAATCCTGGGGCCTCTGCGATCGAAGCAGCAGTGAATCCAAGTAAAACGGATTACTTATACTTTGTCGCAAATGTCGAAAATGGTGAAGTCTTCTTCGCTAAGACATACGAAGAACACAATAAAAATGTAGAAGAACACGTCAATAGTAAATTGACACAAGCAAGTTCAAACTAGGAAAAGCATGTGGCGCGTCCACAGCTTTTTCATTCAAATAATAGAAAGAGAAGAATAATGGCAGAAAAAACATACCCAATGACCCTAGCAGAAAAAGAAAAATTAGAACAAGAATTAGAAGAATTGAAATTGGTTCGTCGACCTGAAGTAGTGGAACGAATCAAGATCGCTCGTTCATACGGTGACCTCTCAGAAAACTCTGAGTACGAAGCAGCAAAAGATGAACAAGCTTTTGTTGAAGGTCAAATCTCGAGCTTGGAAACTAAAATCCGCTATGCTGAAATCGTCGATAGCGATGCAGTTGCTGTAGATGAAGTAGCGATCGGAAAAACAGTGACAGTTCAAGAAGTTGGCGAAACAGATGAAGAAGTATACAGCATCGTCGGTTCAGCAGGGGCAGATGCCTTTGCAGGAAAGATCTCTAACGAAAGCCCAATCGGTCACGCCTTGATTGGTAAGAAAACAGGTGATGTTGTTACTGTTGAGACACCAGCAGGAAGCTACCAAGTGAAAATTTTGAACGTAGAAAAAACAGC
>CAUUAM010000146.1:0-3153 GCA_963543165.1 uncultured Streptococcus sp.
TCCCAGCCTCACAGGTTTATTTAATTCGGAATTTTTGTCTGAGACGTGCGGCTTGCCCCCCGATAAAGCGGTCAAAATACCGTAGCCATAATCCTAAGGCTCCATAGATAGCAACTCCTAATCCACCAATGACGATGATATAAATCATGCTCGATACACGACCATTTGGTGGGAAAATCCAGCCCAGAATCAAGCCTGCAATCAAGACTCCAAGTAGCATCACCACCGTTAGAATTGAGCCAAGTAATGTGCGCTTGAAGACGATGGTCCGATTAAACTGAGTAATGGTTTGGATCTCCCGATACATGAGAACGATTGGCACCATTAAAGCAATGGTCGTTGACAAAAGCGGCCCATAAGAACGAAAGACCAGGATAAATGGAATTTGGAGGACCAATTTCACCACTACTCCATAGAGGAAGTAGCGAATGGCTTTTCGGTTTTGGAAGAGGGCTTGAATCATAGGGGACAAGACGGTATAGAGTCCTAAAACAACCGTCTGTAACATTGCTACGATGAAGAGGCCCAAAGCCAGGCTATCTGGTTGCCCATAGAAAACCGTATAGAGTGGCTTAGCTACTGCTACGGCTCCAATGGTGGCTGGAAGCAAGAAAGCTAATAGCATGGTCAAGTTATCTTGAACGAGCTTCCCAGCCGCTTTTAGGTCCCCCTTAACATAATTCTCTGTCAAGAGAGGAATCCCGACTCCCCCAATCGATGTCGCTACCGCGATCAAGATCATGGTGATTTTATTTGGATTGGCAGAAAAATAGCTAAACATGACCAGTAGCTGCTTCTGACTATAGTCTGTAAACCAAGACATGACATTGATAAAGGTCATCTGGTCGACAATTTGGAAGAGCTGAATGGCTGAACCAGTGATGATAAAAGGAATGGCTTCCCGAATCGTATCGATCAAGAGGGCCCGGGTATCAATCCCCTCACTACCCTCTTGCTTTTTCAAAATAGAAGAGAGCAAGCCTGTCTTACCAAGGTAGTAAAAGAGCACCAGAAGGCTTGCTAGCATACCGATAAAGGCCGCAAAGGTTGACTGCGTATCAGCCTGCACATAATCTCCTGAGCCAATCTTCATAATAAAGAAGGTCGTGAGCAACATCCAGATGACCCGGATGACTTGCTCTGCGATCTGGCTAATGGCGTAAGGTTTCATGTTGTTAAAACCTTGGAAAAATCCCCGAATGACGCTCATCGAAGGAAAGATCAAGACAGCCCAAGAAAGACTCTGCATGATCGGAATCAACTCTTTGCCCCCACCTGAAAGGTTGGCAAAGACAGGAGATAAAAGATACATGAGAATGGCAAATCCAAGGCCTAGAATTCCCATGAATTTCAAGAAGCCCCAAATCAAAGCAAAACTATGATCGGCTTGGCCCCGGGTATTGTACTTAGCTACTTGCTTGGCAACAGCTACGGGTACTCCAGCTGTCGAAATCAAGAGAAACCAAGCATAGATATTATAGCCCATCGTAAAAAGACCATTAGCTTGTGGCCCATATTTTCCCATCCAAATATACCAAGGAATGATATAAGCTGCTCCGAGCAAACGGCTGATAAAATTGCTGGCTGTCATCCAGGCAGTCCCGCGTAGCATCTGGGCTTGCTGGTCATTTTGTTCGTGACTCATAAACGTCCTCTTTCGTTTCTTCTTCTCTTCATTATAAACTTTTCCATGTTACTTGTAAAATTCAGACTTTCGGTTTACAATAGTTTTATGATTACAATTGAACAAACCCTCAACATTTTAAAACATGACCAAAATTTCCGAGAAGTTCTAATGAATGGTGAATATCATTACCATCTAGAAGGAACAAGTTTTGATGCCATTAGCTATGATAGCCGTAAGGTGTCTGCTAGCACCCTCTTTTTTGTCAAAGGGGCGAACTTCAAAAAAGAATACCTGGAACAGGCTATTTCTAATGGGCTCGGCTTTTATGTCTCTGAAAAAGATTATGAAGTTGGTATCCCTGCCATTCTTGTCAATGATATCAAGCAAGCCATGAGCTTAATTGCCATGGAGTTTTATGGTCACCCTGAGAAACAATTAAAATTATTAGCCTTCACAGGGACCAAGGGAAAGACAACAGCGGCCTACTTTGCTTACCATATTTTGGAACAAGGCCACCGACCAGCTATGCTGTCTACCATGAATACGACACTGGATGGTAAAAACTTCTTTAAATCAGCCCTGACAACACCAGAGAGTTTGGATCTTTTTGCTATGATGGCTCAGGCAGTAGCGAATGATCGGACCCACCTCATTATGGAAGTTTCCAGTCAAGCTTATCTGGTGAAACGGGTTTACGGTCTTACCTTTGACGTCGGCGTTTTTCTCAACATTAGTCCAGACCATATTGGACCGATTGAACATCCAACTTTTGAGGATTATTTCTACCACAAACGTCTCCTCATGAAGAATAGCCAAGCTGTTGTCATCAATAGCGATATGGATCATTTCTCTGTCTTGAAAGAACAAGTCGAGGACCAGGAGCACGACTTCTATGGTAGCCAGTCTGAGAATCAAATTGAAAACTCCAAAGCTTTCAGCTTCTCAGCTACTGGTAAATTAGCTGGAGACTATGATATCCAACTCATCGGTCGCTTCAACCAAGAAAATGCTGTCGCTGCAGGTCTCGCCTGCCTTCGCTTAGGAGCGAGTCTTGAAGACATCAAAAAAGGAATTGCCAAAACGCGTGTTCCTGGCCGGATGGAAGTCTTGACTCAAAAGAATGGAGCAAAAGTTTTCATTGACTATGCTCATAATGGAGATAGCTTGAAGAAACTACTCTCAGTTGTTGAAACCCATCAAACGGGGACCATTTCACTGGTCCTTGGTTCAACTGGGAATAAAGGAGAGAGCCGCCGCAAGGACTTTGGCTTGCTCTTAGAAGACCATCCTGAGATCCAAGTCTTCCTCACAGCGGATGACCCCAACTATGAAGATCCTTTGGCTATCGCTGAAGAGATTAGCAGTTTCATCACGCGCCCTGTCGAGAAAATCGCAGATCGCGAAGAAGCCATTCAACTGGCTATGGCAACGACCAGCAAGCCTGAAGATGCGGTCATTATTGCTGGAAAAGGAGCTGACTGCTACCAAATCGTCAATGGCGTAAAAGAAGAATATCCAGGTGATGC
>CAUUAM010000147.1:0-3114 GCA_963543165.1 uncultured Streptococcus sp.
TGCCTTAGCAAGCGAAGCGAGCTTAGGCACATTGATCCCAAAGCGAAATTTGAGCGTGGGATACCCTTGAATGCCTTAGCAAGCGAAGTCACTATTCATTCGAATAAAAGCGTTCTAGAAGAGAGGTTTCTGGTATGAAAAAAGTTTTATCTGCTGATGTTTTGAGTCCAATTTTGGCTTATATGCGTTTGGATGCCCCCCATAAAATGATCTTGGAGTCAATTCCTCGTGAAAAAGAGAATGCGCGTTTTTCAATTGTGGCCTATCGGCCGGTCAGTGAAGTCAAGTTTGAAAAGGGCCTCCTCTATTACAATGATCAAATTATTGAAGAGGATCCTTTGGACTTTTTGAATCGCATCACAGTCAAAAAGCAAATTTCAGAAGAGCTTCCTTTTAACGGAGGAGCGATTGGATTTGTCGGCTATGACGTGATTGGCCTCTATGAGAACATCGGTTCCATTCCGGAAGATACGATCGGCACTCCAGATCTCCACTTTTTCTTATATGAAAGTTATGTGATTTTTGATCATAAAAAGGAAAAGGTCTATGTGGTGGAAGAGAACCTCTATAGTGGGCGCAGTGAAGCAGAGCAAGCCTTGAGCTTGGAGCAAGTGTTAGTGCAGTTGGCGACACCTGCAAAGGAAGAGTTTCAGGATAAGGACCTACATGCTCTTCATTTCCACAATCATTTGGAGCAAAAAGAGTTTGAGCAAATGGTAGCTCTAGCGCGGGACTACATTCGAAAAGGAGATATGTTCCAATGCGTTCTCAGCCAACGTTTTTCAGCTGACTTTTCAGGAAAACCGCTAGATTATTACCGCAATTTGCGCGTGACCAACCCGTCGAATTATCTCTACTTTTATGATTTTGGGGAGTACCAAATCATCGGTGCCAGTCCAGAAAGTCTGGTGTCAGTCAAGGATCGAGTGGTCACGACCAATCCTATTGCGGGCACACGTCCAAGAGGGATCGATGAAGAAGCTGATCGGCAATTGGCGGCTGAGTTGACAGGGGATCCAAAAGAAGTCGCAGAACACCGGATGTTGGTGGATCTAGGGCGAAATGATATTGGTCGTATCGCTCAAAATGGATCAGTTGAAGTAACCAAATATATGGAAGTGGAATTCTTCCGTTATGTCATGCACCTGACGAGTGTGGTCAAGGGGCAATTACTTCCTGGACTAGCCTCCATTGAGGCTCTGAAGGCAACTCTTCCAGCTGGGACCGTTTCGGGTGCTCCCAAGATTCGAGCCATGAAGCGGATCTATGAGGCTGAAAAAGAGAAACGAGGGGTCTATGCGGGGGCGATTGGCTATCTTTCGGTGACGGGGGATCTTGATTTTGCGATTGCCATTCGAACCATGATCCTCAAAAATAAGAAGGCTTATGTGCAGGCCGGAGCAGGAATCGTTTATGATTCGATCGCTGAAAATGAATACCAAGAAACCGTCAATAAGGCAAAATCGATGACAAGGATTGGAGAAGAAGGATGATTTTATTAGTCGATAATTACGATTCATTTACCTACAATTTAGCGCAGTATATCGGAAAATTTGATGAGGTTCAGGTGCTTCGAAATGATGATGCGGATTTGTACCAAGTTGCCCAAGAAGCTGATGCTTTAGTCTTTTCTCCAGGTCCAGGGTGGCCAAAGGATGCGGGCAAGATGGAGGAGATGATCCGAGATTTCGCGGGAGTTAAACCAATCTTGGGGATCTGCTTGGGACATCAAGCGATTGCAGAAGTTTTTGGAGGACGCTTGGGATTGGCCCCTCAGGTCATGCATGGCAAACAAAGCCAGATCCAGCTAGAAGCTCCCTCTCTGCTATATGCGGGTGTCGCAAAAGAAGTTCCAGTCATGCGCTACCATTCGCTGACGATTGAAGACATGCCAGAGGATTTTGTCATTACCTCTCGGACGACGGATGATGAAGCGATTATGGGGATTCAGCATCGTAGCCTACCGATTTATGGCTTTCAATACCATCCAGAAAGTATCGGAACGCCAGATGGGCTCAAGACCATCGAAAATTTTGTCAAACTAGTTAAGGAGCGGAAGATGAAACAAGTGCTTGCAAAGGTAGCGGAAGGAATAGATCTAACCGGCGCAGAATTAGAAGCGGCCATGGAGGAAATTGTCGCTGGTCGTGCTTCAGAAGCGCAGGTGACAGCCCTTCTGCTAGGTCTCAAAATGAAGGGGGAAACTGTTGAAGAACGGACGGCCATTGCAAAAGTGATGCAGGCCCATGCGGTCGCTATTCCCACAGGAGTTCAAGAAGCTATGGACAATTGTGGGACTGGGGGTGATCGTTCCTATAGTTTCAATATTTCAACCACAGCTGCCTTTGTCCTCGCTGGTGGTGGCATCAAGATGGCGAAACATGGGAATCGCTCGATCTCTTCTAAATCAGGTTCTGCTGATGTGTTAGAAGCTCTAGGGATTAACCTTGATTTGGGTCCAGAAGATTTGGGACAAGTTTTTGAAAAGGCAGGCATTGTCTTTCTATTTGCAAAAAATCTGCATCCTGGCATGCGTTATATTATGCCAGCTCGCTTGGCACTAGGAGTTCCGACGGTGATGAATTTGACCGGTCCTCTCATCAATCCGATTCCTCTAGAAACCCAGCTATTGGGAACCAGTCGTCCGGATATGCTGGAAAGTACAGCGGAGATATTAAAAAATTTGGGTCGAAAACGCGCAGTGGTCGTGAGTGGCCCACAAGGTTTGGACGAGGCAGGACTTGATGGGGAAACCCAGCTTGCTCTTCTGGAAAATGGACAGGTGACCTTATCCAGCTTTCAACCAGAAGATATCGGAATGGAGCGCATTGAAATTGATCAAGTACGAGGTGGAGACGCCAAACGCAATGCGGAAATTTTGCTCAGCGTCTTGGAGAATGAAGCAAGTCCCTTCTTAGAGGTGACTGTCTTGAATGCTGGCCTTGGTTTTTATGCCAACGGCAAGGTAGATTCTATCAAAGAGGGGATTGCCTTGGCACGTGAAGTGATTGCCAGTGGGGCCGCCCTTGAGAAATTGAGATTATTACAGGAGTATCAAAAATGAGTCAAGAATTCTTGCCAAAGATTCTAAAGGAAAAGGCGCGTGAAGTGGCT
>CAUUAM010000148.1:0-3108 GCA_963543165.1 uncultured Streptococcus sp.
TTCTTTTTGTTTCGCGTGTTTTTCGTAGGCCTTGAGCTGGCGATCGAGTTCTTTTTGAATAGCTGGTTCTGGGGCGTATTTTTCTTCCCAATCATCTGGCTTCAAAATCTTGTGAGTCACTGGATCAAAGTGCGCTCTTCCATCTGGGAAAATCTTACCCATATTTGCCCGATGAACAATCTCAAAGACCTCTTCAGGATCCACTCCCATTAGAACAAAGCTACCATAAGTCAGATAGAGGATATCGATCAAGGCATCGACCTGTCCCACCATGGAAATCTCAGCCGGATGCTTGCTACGCACCTTATCTGCAGCCTTATCCAAAGCTTCGTGAAGGGCCGCTACCGAGCGATCGAATTCTTCCTCACTTGAGCTAGCTGCTCGAACAAATTCCACCAGTTCCTCTTGCTTGAACATGGTCCGATAAAGGGCATCTTGAGGTTGCCAGACCACTGGTTTCTCCTGGGTTTCCCCATCCATTACACCATGGAAGGTTTTGACCTTATTGAAGTGATCATCCTTAGAAAGAAAGAGTTCTTTCTCTGAGAGAATACCAAAGTGTTGCAGGGCTTTTTGAATGCCATCCTTGCCATTACTGGTCGTGGTATGCTTGGCAATCGCCTTAACACTAGTGGTTCCATTTCCCATCGCAATGGACAAGCCAACCCCCGAAAGCATTTCTAAGTCATTATCCGAATCTCCAAACGCCATGACTTCATCGATGCCAAAGCCAAATTCCTGGCCAACGATGCGGATGCCTTCTAGCTTAGAAATGCCTGGGTTGAGGACGTCTGCTGCAAAGGGGCTGGAGCGTGTAAATTTCAGATGCGGAAACTCTTTTTCAATTTTTGCAGTCTCTTCCGGACTCGATAAGATCAGTACTTGGTAGATTGGTTCTTGCGCTAGTGCATAGAGGGTGTCCTGATCTTGTGGGACGACCTTGCTGACCACTTTGTTAAATCCTCGACTGACTGTTCGGGCCATTTTGCGAGGCACAAAGCGACTGGACCAGGTTGAAATTGGACTCATCCCAAAACTCATGATCCGAGAACCAAATACTCCATCCTTTGTCCCAAGAGCAATTTCCTTACGGTGTTCTCGAGCATAGTCGATTAGCTGGTGCAGGCTCTTTTTGTCGATTGGGCTGGTAAACAGTACGCGGTCCTTGGTCAAAATATATTGACCATTATAGGTTACTGCAAAGTCAAAGCCATAGCGTTCCATAAAGGGTTTGACAAAGGCAGGTCCCCGCCCCGTTGCAAGACCAACATAAATTCCTTCCTCTTTTAAAGATTGGATTGCTTTTTCTGTTGATTTTAAGACCGCTCGACTATCATTGACCAGGGTTCCATCGATATCAAAAAAGACTGCTTTTATTTCCATGTCTACTGTTTCTTTCTTTTTATGATAAAATAAATTATATCACATATTCCAAGGAGCTTCACATGTTTAAAAAAATTTTAGCACTTCATACAGGAGGGACCATTTCCATGGCTGCAGATGACTCTGGGGCAGTGATCACCAATGAAGTCAATCCCATGACCCAAGTTACTTCTCCAATTGAAGGAATTGAAGTCACTTCTGAGGATATCTTCAATCTACCAAGTCCACAAATGACACCGCATCACATGTTAGCTCTCTATCAAAGAATCAAAGAGACAGCCAGCCACTTCGATGGGATCGTCATTACACACGGAACAGATACGCTGGAAGAAACAGCTTATTTTTTGGATACCATGGAGTTACCAGAAATCCCCGTGGTGATTACAGGAGCCATGCGAAGCTCCAACGAACTTGGAAGTGACGGTGTCTATAATTTCTTAACAGCTCTCCGAGTGGCAGCCGATCCAAAAGCACGTGATAAGGGTGTCTTAGTCGTCATGAACGACGAAATTCATACGGCCAAGTACGTCACTAAAACCCACACCACCAATGTCAGTACCTTTCAGACACCAACCCACGGCCCTCTGGGGTTGGTCATGAAAAAGGAAATCCTCTTCTTTAAAACAGCTGAGCCACGAGTGCGCTTCGATCTCGATAAAATTGAAGGTTTCGTTCCCATTATCGCTACTTATGCTGGTATGAAAACGGATCTGCTAGATCTACTGGATCACTCAAAAATTGATGGCCTCATTATTGAAGCCTTTGGAGCAGGAAACATCCCTAAAGAAACTGCCCATAAACTCCAAGAATTCATAGATGCCGGACTTCCAATCGCTTTAGTATCCCGCTGCTTCAACGGGATCGCAGAACCAGTTTATGCGTATGAAGGAGGTGGCGTCCAACTCCATCAAGCCGGTGTCTTTTTCATCAAAGAATTAAATGCCCCCAAAGCTCGCATCAAACTTCTCATCGCCCTCAATGCCGGTTTAAAAGGACAAGAACTCAAAGAATACATCGAAGGGTAAAACAAGATACAAAGGGCGTTATAGGCAATATTAAAAGTGAGTAGACTGGAAACAACACATTTCCACTCTACTCTCTTTTTATGATCTAATCTAAATGTTCTTGCTTCTCCAGATAAAGCGAGAGCAAATGCCAGTCTGGGTGTTCTCGCCAATTTGGCGTAGTTACAATCTGGCTGGCGACTTTCCGCGCTTCTTCAAGAATTGGGTAATCTTCCACTAAATCAGCTACTTGAAATTCTGGAATCCCCGATTGACGGGTACCAAAGATTTCACCTGAACCACGCATTTTCAAATCTTCTTCAGCAAGAACAAACCCATTTGTCGTCTCTGTCATGATTTTCATGCGCTGTTTGCCACTATCTGTTTTAGGATTGGCCACTAGAATAGCATAGGATTGCTTATTTCCGCGACCAACCCGGCCTCGAAGCTGGTGCAGTTGGCTAAGGCCAAACCGATCTGCATCCATGATGACCATGACAGTCGCATTGGGCACATTGACTCCTACTTCAATAACGGTTGTGGATACCAAAACATCGACTTGGTGCTCTTTAAAGGCCTGCATGATGGCATCTTTTTCTTCACTTTTCATCTTCCCGTGAAGAAGAGAAACGCGTGCTCGCTGTCCAAAGAAAGCAGTTAATTCCTCTTGAAGCGCCAGGGCATTTTTCAAATCTAGCGCTTCTGACTCCTCGATCAAGGG
>CAUUAM010000149.1:0-3077 GCA_963543165.1 uncultured Streptococcus sp.
CTGTCAAGCTATCTTCTGGATTTTGGAAGGTCAAGCTATAAGCCATAGACTTCATTCCAAGTCCTAGTTTTTCACCGGAGAAGACGTCAAAGAGCTTGATGTCTGTCAACCGTTTCACGCCTGCAGCTTGGATGGCATCAACCACCTCTTGGTGAGTCACTTCGGCTTTGAGGAGAAGGGCGATATCACGGCTCACTGCTGGGAACTTGGTAATTTCCACAAATGGAGCAGCTGGTTGAAGGGCTGCTTCGATAGCTGAAAGGTTCAGCTCGGCTACATAAGTTTCTGGAATATCATAAGCTTTAGCTGTTACAGGGTGTACTTGACCGAGGAAACCGACTACTTGATCACCGAGTGAGATCAAAGCTGTACGTCCTGGGTGAAGACTCTTGATTTCTTGTGTCGCGGTATAGGTCGCTTTAAGACCCAAACGAGCAAAGAGGGCTTCAATGATTCCTTTAGCATAGAAGAAATCAACTGGAATAGCTGGTGTTTGGAAGTCTTTTTCAGCGACTAAGCCAGTCAATGCAAAGGCAAAACTATTAATTTCGTTTGGCAAGTCTTCTTTAGGATTACCCGTTTGCTCGAAGACTTTTCCAATCTCGTAGAGGGCCAAGTCTTTGTTTTTACGCGCTACATTGTAGGCAACTGTATCTAAAATACCTGAAACCATATTTTGACGGAGGACTGAACGGTCCACAGTCATTGGCCAAATGAGCTCTGTTAAGTTGCTTGGTGTAGTCGTGAATTCAACCGCTTTTTCAGGAGTTGTCAGAGCGTAGGTAATGATTTCTGTCAATCCAGCCCCTTCAGCAATGGTACGAACTTGACGACGGAGTTTTTGAGTCGCTGTTAATTCACCGACTGTCCCATCGTATTTTGGAAGGGTTACTGGTAATTTATCATAACCATAAATCCGAGCGATTTCTTCAAAGAGGTCCGCTTCGATGGTGATATCCCAACGGCGACGTGGTACGCTCACAGTAAAGCTTTCTGCATTTCCAGAAAGTCCAAATCCAAGACGACGGAAGACATCTTCTACATCTGCGTAGGAAAGCGCTGTTCCAAGGACACGATTGACGTCTGCAAGGGTTGAAGAAACTTCTACATCCGAAGTATCCAACTGGCCTGCTGAAACGATCCCCTTCCGCACTGTCGCACCAGCCAATTCAGCAATCATGCTCGCTGCCGCATCGAGAGCCTCATTAACGGTTGCCACATTGATACCTTTTTCAAAGCGAGAAGATGATTCTGAACGAAGGTTAAGGCGACTACTGGTCTTACGGATAGAAGTTCCATCAAAAACCGCTGCTTCAAGGACAACACGACTAGATTTTTCAGAGATTTCTGTAGCCTGACCACCCATAACACCTGCAAGGGCTACTGGTTTGTCAGCAACCGTAATCACGAGGTCAGTTGCTTCCAAGTCACGCTCTTCCCCATCCAAGGTTACTAATTTTTCACCAGCACGCGCTTCACGCACACGGATATCAGATCCTTCAAAGGTATCCAAGTCGAAGGCATGCATAGGTTGACCAAAGTAAAGCAAGATATAGTTGGTCACGTCGACGACGTTATTGATCGGACGGATGCCTTCGTTCATGAGGAGGTTTTGCAACCATTGTGGACTTGGGGCGATGGTCACATTGTCCAAGATACGGGCTGCATAGTAGGGTGCCTTGTCTGTGTCAATGCTGACAGAAAGAGCATCTGCTGCAACTTGGTCTGTTTCTGTTAAAGTAAATTCTTTGAAGTTCACAGCCTTGTCATAAATTGCTGCTACTTCGTGCGCAACCCCACGCATAGAAAGGGCGTCGGCACGGTTTGGAGTGATGGAAAGTTCGATGATTTCATCATCCAAGTCGAGATATGAGAATACCTCGTCTCCTGGAACCGCATCGTCTGGCAAAATTTGGATGCCTTCAGCGAATTCTTTTGGTACAACGGAGTCAGAAATACCCAATTCACCAAGTGAACAGATCATCCCGAGTGACTCTAAGCCACGGATTTTTCCTTTTTTAATTTTGTAGTTGTCAGCGATGCGGGCACCTGGAAGAGCCACCATAACCTTGATGCCAGCTCGCACATTTGGTGCTCCACAGACGATTTGACGGGCTTCTTCTTCCCCCACATTGACTTGGCAGACATGCAAGTGTGTTTCTGGCACATCTTCACAAGACAAGACTTCTCCGACGACAATTTTTGAGAGACCAGCAGCTGGTGATTCCACACCCTCTACTTCGATCCCTGTGGTTGACATTTTTTCAGCCAACTCTCGTAATGGCACATCAATGTCCACCAATTCTTTTAACCATTTATAAGATACTAACATATGTAAGATACCAAGGGCTATGCTGAAATCTAGATGACTTTCCTAGATTTCCTTTGACCCTCGTTTAGATCCTTTCATTTTTGTTTTCCAGCTCGAGGCTGGCTTAGAAAGAGCAGTCAAGCCTTTCCCTTCTCTAGGATGGAGCTTCCAATTCTGAGACTTTTGGTCCATTCTAGATCAATTTCTTTCTCAACAACCAGTCAATATCCACGGTATCTCCGGTAATATACTGGTGTTCACTAAATCGTTCAAATCCAAAGCGGTAGTAAAAATCTTGCGCCTTAAAATTGCGTTCCCAGACACCTAGCCAAGCCCATTCAAAGCCACGGCTTTTCGCTTGATCCAGCGCAAAGGTAAACATTTCCTTGCCGAAACCAGCCCCATGACATTCCTTTTTGACATAGATCCGTTGGATCTCAAAGGACTTGTCCATTTCTACTGGCTCCGTCTGCGCTTGCCCCCAGTTGATCTTGAGAAAACCACAGATTTCTTGATCTTCATTGAGGACAAAATAGGTTTCGGATTCTGGATCTAGCAGATCCTTCTCAATTTGCTCCAAAGAGAGCACGGTAGAGAAGTAATCTTCCAAGTCTTCCTCAACAATATAAGGACCAAAGGTATCCCGATAGGTTTCCACCTCTAGGTCACGTAAGGTCTGTAATTGATCGATTTTTACTCTAACTAACATGATTATTTAAACTGTTCTGAGAAGCGAACATCTCCTTGATAGAAGCCACGGATATCA
>CAUUAM010000150.1:0-3038 GCA_963543165.1 uncultured Streptococcus sp.
AAAGAAAATCATCCAGAATCTTCTATTGTGGTGACGGGAAATACAGCTATTGATGCCTTAAAACTAACGGTTCAAGAGGACTACCATCACGAGGTCCTGGATCAAGTAGATCCAGCTAAAAAAGTGATTCTTGTCACCATGCATCGAAGAGAAAACCAAGGGGCGCCGATGCGAGCGGTCTTTGGAGCTCTGCGAGAAATGGTGGATCAAGAGCCGAATATTGAAGTAGTCTATCCGGTTCATCTTAGTCCAGCGGTCCAAGAGGCGGCCAACGATCTATTAGGAGATCACGATCGGATCCATCTCATTGCACCTCTGGATGTGCTTGATTTCCATAACTTGGCTTCTAGAAGTTACTTTATCATGTCGGATTCAGGTGGTGTGCAAGAGGAGGCGCCATCACTAGGAAAACCGGTATTGGTATTGCGCGACACGACAGAACGCCCAGAAGGTGTTCGAGCAGGAACCTTGAAATTAGTTGGGACAGACCCTGCAGTCGTTAAATCTACGATGACGGAGCTCTTAACCAATGAACATCTTTATCTAGAAATGGCGAATGCGCGAAATCCTTATGGGGATGGAAGAGCATCTGAGCGAATCGTACAAGCTATTAAACACTACTTTGGCCAGGGAGAGGCTGCCGAAGAATTTCATGAGGGAGAGAAAGAATAAATGAAAAAAACGGAAAAGTTAAGTAGATGGTTGCTGATTTTGATTGTTTTCGAAGTACTTCTTTTACTTTACTGCTTGTTTTTTGCAAGAGAGATTCTGATTGAAGAAGGATTGTTCTTTGTTTTAGGATTATTTTCTGCTATTGTTTTATCGGATTTATTGTTGACATGGACCATCCTGTTGTCATTTGCCCTAGGGATTGTCTTTTTGGTGGCGGGTGTTGTCTATATCCCATTTCATCAAGCCTTGCTGTTGCTCTTTAGTTTTCCAATCTTGATTGGAATTTTGACCCAAATTCGCTACCACCTCTTTAAAGAGATTGCAAAAGTGAAGGATCAAGAGCCAGAAGCTTACGCAGATTACCGCAACCGCATCGCTTCTTATGGTGGGGAAACCAATGATACGATTCAAGCCTTACTCATTCACTGGTCGCACGAGGAATTGTTCTTCCAAGTGCAACCGAGGGAGTATAATCGCACCCTGAATCAAATCAACTATTTGGTAACGCATCATCTAAAACCAAATGAAGGTTTGTATTATGTATCAGATGGTAATTTTTTGATCTTATCTGCTGATAGCGAGCGGGATCTGAAAAAGGATTATGAGACGGTCTTAAAACCACAATTGGAAGGCCTTGTATTCCAAGGTGAAGATGGGCTGCAAGCCATCCAATTTCAGTCAGGCTTTCTTGTAGTGGATCAATCAAATCGAACCAAATACCATCGCTATAAAGAAATGATGCGTTACTTAAAACGTCAACTTGAAACAGATATTATTGTGGAATATTAGGAGGAAAACATGTCTCTTACAAATATATTTTTTAATATAGCTGTAGGCATTAGTGTATTTTTTGCCTTGTGCTTTATTGTATTATTTGTAGCTTATACGGTGATTTACCGCCGTGTCAATAAAAACTTTAAGGCGGTGGACCATGATTAGTCAAATTGTGATGATTATTGCCTTGATTTCGATTTGGCTGTCCTTAGCCTGGGGCCTAGTAATCCTCTTTTCAGCCGTTCATTTTTGGTTTAAACATAGTGATTTTCGTGTCAATACGGATCCGCTTCCTTATTATCCAAAAGTGACGATCGTCGTACCTGCTCATAATGAGGATGTGGTTATTGCACAGACAGCCAAAGCGATCCTTGATATGAACTACCCACATGATCGTGTAGAATTACTACTGTTTGCGGATAATTGTTCCGATCGCACTTATGAAGAGTGTTTGGCAGTTAAAGCATTGCCAGAGTATGCAGGACGTGATTTGACCATTATCAATCGCAGTGGGACAGGTGGGAAAGCCGGTGTGTTAAATGACGCTTTGGCCATGGCGACCGGAGACTATATCTGTGTCTATGATGCAGATGCCATGCCTGAAAAGAATGCTCTTTATTTTCTTGTGAAAGAAGTGCTCAAAGATCCAGAGCGTCATGTGGCTTCTTTTGGTCGCAATAAAACGCGGAATGCCGGTCAAAACTTCTTGACCCGCTGTATCAACCAAGAAATTGTCGTCACCCAACGGGTTCACCATGTAGGCATGTGGCATCTCTTTAAGATTGGACGGATTCCAGGAACCAACTTCATTATTCAAACTGAATTTGTCAAGAGTATTGGGGGATGGAAAAACGGTGCCTTAACAGAGGATACTGATATTTCCTTTAAGATTATGCAAAGTGGGAAGTTGATTGCCCTAGCCTATAATTCAGAAGCATTTCAACAGGAACCAGAAACTCTGAAGTCTTATTATATGCAGCGGAAACGTTGGGCTAAAGGGAATTATGAAGTGGTTCTTTCCAACTTCAAGCATTTATTTGGTAAGGGAAATTGGCGCGTGAAGTTAGAAGTGACCAACTATTCCTGTATCTTCTTCTGGTTTAATGCGGCGATCGTCTTATCTGATTTGATCTTTTTTGCCAACATTCTGGCCATGTGTCTCCATACAGTAGTGCCGGGGATTCAAATTCCGTTTGCTTTTGATGCTGATAATATCTATATTGCACAATTGATGTTGTTCAATTGGATCTTGATGATTGGGCTCTACTTGCTTCAGATTAATGTGGCTCTTGCCTCACAATTTGGTCAAGCAACTATCAAGCAAATTTGGTTGGCTTTAGCTGCCTACTTCACCTATTCTCAACTGTTTATCATTGTATCGATTGATGCCATCTCTTCGATTGTGATGGATAAACTATTGCACCGGAAAGAAACTAAATGGGTTAAAACAAAACGATTCGCAGGATAGGAGAAATTATGAATACGAAAAAGATGAGATATGTATGGTTTCTAGTCATCCTTTGCATTTTCTGTTTGACCTTGTTTTTAGCGAGAACGAGAAGTAAAGTGGAGATGCGAAATCGAATTTACCG
>CAUUAM010000151.1:0-3008 GCA_963543165.1 uncultured Streptococcus sp.
GATCAAACGTCCATCGATACGGCATCCTACAATAGTCATAAGTTTTCCCCCTTTACTGAGATAAATGTAGGTTGTTGAACAAGTTCAAGTGTCTCTTGGTAGCGCCCTTCTGTCTCAAAGACAATCAGGCTATTGGCTCCTTCTTTAAGGAATCCATGAGGCACATAAAGTGAAGTGGTCGGTCCGACCTCCCAGAAGCGGCCAAGGTTGTGACCATTGACAAAGACGACCCCTTTCCCAAATCCTGTCATATCTAGATAAGTATCAAGGGTGTGGTCCAGCTGAAAATCATATCGGTAAAAGGCTGGAGCACCTGCCTGCCATTCTTTTGAAAAATCGAGCTGACTGAGATCTTGTAACTCCAGCGGGTATTGCTTCCAATGTAGATGAAAATGCAAATCCACACAAACACCTGTGCGAATGCCCTTGTGCTGGCTGTCAGCTAAGAGCTTGTGCCCATAGTTGACACGTCCCATATTCTCAAGCAAGATTTTTAGATTCGTAACCGCTTTCTTTTTTCCTTTGATAAAAAGATCTTCGCCGATCTCTGTTTGGTATTGCGTTGCCAGATGACGATCATTCACGTACACCTGCGCCCGATCTCGACCATCGATGATACGAAGTTTTTCTTCCTCCGCATCCAACTCAAGATCTGTCTCATACAAGAGATAACCTGTGGTTTGCCCCAACTCTTCCATCTTTTCTGGATAGAGACTAGTCTTGACCTGAGCCAAATGATCTAGATTGGCAAATAGGCTAGTCTTGTCTGCCAATTGCAAGGTTTGAGCTGGCAAGCACTCTTTGATCAGGGGTTCTTGCTGTGGGTATTCCGGATAATAAGTTGCCATCATTTTTTGAATGGCATAATACTTCTCTGTCGGATTGCCCTGCTCATTCAGCAAAGCCCCGTAGTCATAGGACGTCACCTGTGGCAAATCCAGCGTTCCCCGAGCTGAGCAACCATTCATGAAACCAAAATTGGTGCCACCATGAAACATATAGAGGTTGATTGAGCCAAGCTCCAAGACCTCATGGACAGCTTCTGCCAATTCCTCTGGATCTCTATGGATCACCGGTTCCTTCCAGCGGGTAAACCAGCCGTCCCAGAATTCCATACACATCAGAGGCCATTTTTTCCCATATTCGTCAAAGAATTCCTGCATCTGACCAAAATTATAGGTTGCTTTGGACCCGAAGTTCCCCGTTACAAAGAGATCTTCTTCGATCAAGGTTCCTGTTCTTAGCGTTGCTCGCCATGGCCCATCTGATGTAAAGAGGGGGCAGGTCACGCCTTTTTCCTTCATCAAATCCCGAATCGCACGAAGATAATCCTTATCCTCTCCATAAGAGCCGTACTCATTTTCCACCTGCATCATGAGGATTGGACCACCCTGATCCACTTGGTAGGGTGTCAACAATCCAAGCAAGCGATCATAATAAGAATCTACCGCTTCGATAAAGGCTGGGTCTGATGAGCGGATTCGCAAGTCTTCTTCTAAGAGCCAGGCTGGCAATCCACCAAACTCCCACTCTGCACAGATAAAGGGCGACGGCCTTACAATCATGTAAAGTCCTAGGGACTGGGCTGTTTGGATGAAACGCTCTAGATCCAATCGACCACTAAAATCAAATTCCCCTTTGCGGGGTTCATGCGCATTCCACGGAACATAGGTCTCAACCGTGTTAAAACCCAAAGCCTTGAGATTATACAAGGAATGGTACCAGTCGGCAGGGTCAATTCGGAAATAATGGATCGCTCCGGACAAAATCTTGAAGGGTTGACCTTTTAAATAGAAAGCATCTCGAATCTCAAAAACTCCCATAAACGCCCCCCTTTCTTATATGTAACCCTTTTCAGTTATTAATATAATAAATTTTTTTAAAAATGTCAACACTTTTAGAAAAAATATGTTAAAATAGGGTTAAATAAGAGAAATCTAAAGAGAGGTAGCACTATGGCAATTCCAAAGTACCAACACATCAAAGATGAATTGAAGCAGCAAATTATCTCAGGAAAATTTGAAAATGGAGATAAATTTTATACTGAAGCTGAACTCATCAAAATTTATGATGTTAGCTCGATCACTGTTGTCCGTGCTTTGAACGACCTCGCTGCCGATGGCTACATTGTCCGCCAGCAAGGAAAAGGAACCTTTGTTTCTCGTGCTCGAAAACACAAACTGGTTGAATTTTCAGATGTTGAAACCTTCCCCATCCAAAAGGCCAAAGTTAAAGTTCTCTCTATTAAACGTGGAAATGCCTTGAACATCCTAGACAAACTAGGCCTCAACCCAACGCAATTCTACTATAAGATCGAACGGACCCGCCAGATTGGGGATGATACGTATATCTTCCACCAAACCTATATTCCTGAACAATATATCAATCCAAACTATCCAAATTTGGAATACTATAGCTCTATCTATGATCGCTTCAAAGAGGACTACCACATTCATATGAATGATGAGCACTTCGAAGAAGTCAATGAAATCGTCTTTCCTACACCGAGTAAGGTGGCTAAAGTTTTGGAAATCGATGAAAAATTCCCAACCGTTAAACAAGTGAAGACAACCAAGTTAGAAGCTACTGGCCAAATCCTTGAATACACGGAAACCTATAAACGCGGTGACTACTACAAGATTAAATTCATTTCCTGTGATCGCGACCACTAAGAAGCAAAAAGACTGAGACATCTCGGTCTTTTTTATAGCTTCAGTATAGCATGTTAAAAACGATTTCTAAAGACCTCTTTAAAAATATATATAATTAGTGATAGTTTAGCTATAAAAAGTTTAAAAAGAAGCAGATTTTGTTCTGCTTCTTTTCGTCTATTTTTCAAATTCCCGTTTTTAGTTGCGATTAGTCACCCAAACCGATGCGTTCGAAGATTTCATCCACACGTTTGGTGTAGTAAGTTGGGTTGAAGATTTCGTCGATTTCTTCTTGAGTGAGACGTGAAGTCACTTCTGGATCTGCTTCAAGAAGTGGTTTGAAGTCTACTTGGTTAT
>CAUUAM010000152.1:0-2993 GCA_963543165.1 uncultured Streptococcus sp.
CTTGTTTTTTCTGGTAGACGTGAAGGTGAAATAGCCCGCTTCCCTTGTGTTTTTGGGCCTGAAAGTGAAGCTGGAAATGCCCAGGTGCGATCTTCTTTGCGGGGTACCAGACCAGATCGTCCTGACCGTTCTCTTCTGACCAGATCGGGAAGACAATCTCCTCCACATCCTCGAATAACTTAAGGTTTACCTCGAATTCTTGTGAGGAGATGGGTGTGATCGTGATCTTGGGCTGGGAGGAAGCCGGGTCTTTCTGTTGGATGTTAGTCGTGAGAGGGAATAACCCGGTTAGCTGTTCATTTGCCTCTACCCCATAGACATGGACATGATAAAGTCCAGCTTGATCAGAATGGTTGGTCAAGGGGATCTCTAGGTCGAATCCCTTGTCACTGCGCTCCACAGGATACCAAATCAAGTCATCTTGGCCATTTTGGTCAGACCAAACAGGGACTTGGATCTTTTGATACTTACTCGGGACGTTTCCAAGATGAATCATCAACTGCCCTTTTTCGGCATAGATGGCATTTGTTGCTTGATCCGCATGGGCTATAGAGGTTTGCAACCCCCATGTCGCACAAGTTAGTACTACAAATTTTTTGATCGTTTGCATAATACTCCTTTTCGTCAATTAGTAGGTCTCACCTATACTATTCGGAAAAAAATGGGAAATAGGAGAGAATAGCTAAAAAAGTTTGGATTCTACTGGAAAAGAGAGAGTTTTGCCAAAATGATTAGAACAAAACGAACGATTATGATATAATTTAATAAAATAATTCGCAAAAGAGGTTCAAGATGAAACTTTTGGTTGTTGGTTCTGGTGGTCGTGAACATGCGATTGCCAAGAAATTATTGGAGTCTAAGGACGTTGAGCAAGTTTTCGTGGCTCCTGGTAATGACGGGATGACATTGGACGGTCTTGATTTGATCAATATCGGAATTTCCGAACATTCTAAGCTGATTGACTTCGCAAAAGCGAACGATATTGCTTGGACCTTTATCGGTCCAGACGATGCTCTTGCGGCTGGTATCGTGGATGATTTCAATGCGGCAGGACTCAAAGCCTTTGGTCCGACCAAGGCTGCGGCTGAACTTGAGTGGTCTAAGGATTTTGCTAAGGAAATCATGGTCAAATATGATGTTCCAACAGCAGCCTATGGCACGTTTTCAGATTTCGAGGAAGCTAAGGCCTACATTGAGGAAAAAGGTGCTCCAATCGTCGTCAAGGCAGACGGCTTGGCCCTTGGGAAAGGTGTCGTCGTTGCGGAGACAGTTGAGCAAGCAGTAGAAGCGGCTCACGAGATGCTTTTGGACAATAAATTCGGTGACTCAGGTGCGCGTGTGGTCATCGAGGAATTCCTTGACGGGGAAGAGTTCTCTCTCTTTGTCTTTGTCAATGGGGACAAGTTCTACATTATGCCAACGGCTCAGGACCACAAACGTGCTTATGATGGTGACAAGGGTCCTAACACTGGCGGGATGGGGGCTTATGCGCCAGTTCCTCACTTGCCACAGAGCGTGGTTGACACAGCGGTTGACACTATTGTCAAGCCAGTTCTTGAAGGCATGATTAAAGAAGGTCGTCCCTACACTGGTGTCCTTTACGCTGGTCTTATCTTGACAGCTGACGGCCCTAAAGTCATCGAGTTCAACTCTCGCTTCGGCGATCCTGAAACGCAAATCATCTTGCCTCGTTTGACATCTGACTTTGCGCAAAATATCACGGATATTTTGGATGACAAAGAACCAGCAATTATTTGGACGGACAAGGGTGTGACACTTGGTGTGGTTGTAGCATCAAACGGTTACCCACTTGCTTATGAGAAAGGTGTCAAGCTTCCAGCCAAGACAGAAGGCGATATCATCACTTACTATGCTGGTGCCAAATTCGCTGAAAACGGGCAAGGCCTTCTCTCAAACGGCGGACGTGTTTACATGCTTGTCACAACAGCAGATACCGTCAAAGACGGTCAAAATATCATCTACAGCGAACTCAACAACCAAAACACAGAAGGCCTCTTTTACCGTACGGATATCGGAAGCAAGGCAAATAAATAAAATTTCAAAAGCGACGAAGTCGCTAAACCCGATAATGGTTGCCGTGGTGAAAAGACCAGAACAAATCCTGTTCTGGTCTAGGGAAACTTTGAGACCCTAGGCTCAAAGTTTAGGAATGAAACCAAAGGTTTGCTTCCGTCCCCACCACCTAAGACCATTATAAAAAAGAAAAACTTTAAGAAAGGAGTATTCAGTTAGTTTTCCTAACTGAACACGGGACTAAATCCCTAGGAAAAAAGATAAAACTGCCTAGACGTAACGTCGTCGTTAGTTTTCCTATTTTTCTACGGGATTTTTCGCAAGCGAATCGTCCCTTTGTATCTTAAAATGAAACCAGTAATTTCCATCATCATGGGCTCAAAATCCGACTGGGCAACCATGCAAAAAACAGCAGAAGTCCTAGATCGCTTCGGTGTATCCTACGAAAAGAAAGTTGTTTCTGCCCACCGTACACCAGACCTCATGTTCAAACATGCCGAAGAAGCACGTAGTCGTGGCATCAAGGTCATCATCGCTGGTGCGGGTGGCGCTGCTCACTTGCCAGGTATGGTTGCTGCCAAAACAACCCTTCCAGTCATTGGTGTGCCAGTCAAATCACGTGCTCTTAGCGGTGTGGATTCGCTTTATTCTATCGTTCAGATGCCAGGTGGAGTACCTGTTGCGACCATGGCGATCGGTGAAGCGGGTGCGACTAACGCAGCCCTCTTTGCTCTCCGTCTTCTCTCAGTAGAGGACCAAGCTATTGCGACAGCCTTGGCAGATTTCGCAGAAGAACAAGGAAAAATCGCAGAGGAGTCTACAAATGAGCTCAACTAAAACTATTGGTATCATCGGTGGTGGCCAGCTGGGTCAGATGATGGCTATTTCTGCTATCTACATGGGGCACAAGGTTATCGCGCTGGATCCTGCGGCGGATTGCCCGGCCTCTCGCGTGGCGG
>CAUUAM010000153.1:0-2981 GCA_963543165.1 uncultured Streptococcus sp.
TTCATGAAACCAAACTTGTCACCTACATCGTAGCGTTGGCCTTTAAATTCACGGGCAAAGACTCGTTGGGTCTTATTGAGGGTGTCGATCGCATCCGTCAATTGAATTTCATTACTAGCACCTGGTTCTTGATTTGCAAGAATATCAAAGATCTCTGGAGTCAAAAGATAGCGGCCAATGATGGCGAGATCACTCGGCGCATCTTCTGGAGCTGGTTTTTCGACAAAAGTTTCAACGCTATAGAGACCATTAATGCCTTCGCCTTGAGGTGCGATCACACCGTAAGAAGAAACCTCTTCGTGAGGGACTTCCATCACAGCGATAGTGGATGCATGGGTTTCATCGTAGTCGTTCATCAATTGTTTGGTCAATGGCAAGGCATCATCGTTGGTGATGTCCATCAGGTCATCTCCCAACATGACGACGAAAGGCTCATTCCCAACAAAAGCTTTCGCCTGCAGAACAGCGTCTCCTAAACCTCGAGGGTGACTTTGGCGGATGAAATGAAGATTGATCGCTGTTGTATCATTGACCAACTTGAGTAAGTCAGTCTTACCTTTTTGTTCGAGGTTGTATTCCAATTCAAAGTTAGAATCGAAATGGTCTTCGATCGAACGTTTGGCCTTCCCTGTTACGACAAGAATTTCCTCGATTCCAGATTTCAGAGCCTCTTCTACGATGAATTGGATCGTAGGTTTGTCAACGATTGGCAACATTTCCTTTGCCAAAGCTTTGGTAGCTGGGAGGAAGCGTGTCCCCAAACCAGCCGCAGGAATGACTGCTTTTCTAACTTTAGTCATATAGTTTCCTTTCTAAAAGGTAGGATTGATGTTAGGGTGGTTAACTTATTTCCACTCGTTTTCTTCTTTAAATTCATTGCTCATCATGTGGTGGATGGCTTCGCGGATATCTTTTCCTTCGTAGATGACTTGGTAAATGGCCTGTGTAATCGGCATGTAGACATCCAATTCTTGTGCCAGTTCATGGGCGACTTTGGTCGTAGAGATCCCTTCAATGATCATGCCCATGTTGGCTTCGATGTCTTCCAATTTTTCGCCACGTCCGAGAGCATCCCCAGCTCGCCAGTTGCGGGAATGAACAGAAGTACCGGTAACGATCAAGTCACCAACCCCAGACAAACCGCTATAAGTCAATGGGCTAGCTCCTAGCTTAACGCCAAGGCGCGTGATTTCAGCGAGACCGCGCGTGATGATGGCTGCTTTGGCATTGTCACCATAACCAAGACCGTGCAGGGCCCCAGCTCCGACAGCGATGATATTCTTCAAGGCTCCAGCAGTTTCCACTCCGATAACATCTGTATTGGTATACAGGCGGAAGTAGTGATTGCTAAAGAGTTCTTGAACATAGCGTGCGGCTTCTAAATCTTTTGAGGCAGCTGTAATGAGGGTGATGTCCCGTACGATGGTTTCTTCGGCGTGACTAGGTCCAGAAACGACCACTACTTCACTGCGAAGAGAAGCAGGAATTTCTTCTTCAAGGATTTGAGAAATCCGATCATGTGTACCAGGTTCTAGTCCCTTGGAAGCGTGCATGACTGTTACAGGGTGATCCAGTGTTTCAGCGACTTGTTTCGCCACCAAACGGGTCACCTTGGTAGGAACGACAAAGAGGATAGCGTCCACACCGTCCAAAGCTGCTTTCAGATCGGTCGTAGCAGTGATGTCTTCGCTAATAACGATGTCTTTGAAATAGCGTTGATTGGTATGAGAGGTATTGATTTCATCGATTTGTTCTTGGATATTTCCCCAGAGACGGACTTCATGGCCGTTATCATTGAGGACTTGTGAAAGGGCTGTTCCCCATGAACCAGGACCCAATACTGCAACGGTTTGTTTTTCCATTGTATCTTCCATTTCTATGTCTATTTTTCAACAAGGCTAGAAATCTAGCGCTTGCGCCTTCGAAACGGCCAAATGTGTGCCTTGAAGGACGATTCTATTTTCCTCTCTATTTTAACATAATATAGGTAAAAAAACTTGTATGATCATCAATTGTTTTGTGAGGAAGGTGAGAGTGATAAATAAAATCTATCACGGTTTTAAAAAATACATATTAGACACTATCACTAATGGGTGGTAAGATAAATACAAGAAAACGTAAAGGAGGAATGAATATGTGCAGAACAATTGTTGGAGTATCCGCTAATCTCTGTCCGGTTGATCCGGAAGGGAAGAATCTTCATTCCTCCGTTTCGAGTCAGTTTGCGGAAGGGATTCGTCAAGCAGGTGGACTTCCAATGGTCATCCCGATGGGAGATCCTTCCTTAGTTAAGGACTATGTTGAAACGATTGACAAATTGATCTTAAGTGGAGGCCAAAATGTCGATCCTAGTCTCTATGGCGAAGAAAAAACCATCGAGAGCGACGATTACAATATCGAGCGGGATCAATTTGAACTTGCCCTACTGAAGGAAGCTGTCCGTCAAAATAAACCAGTTCTAGGGATTTGCCGCGGGGTACAGTTGATCAATGTTGCCTTTGGAGGCACGCTGAACCAAGCTATCGAAGGGCACTGGCAAGGACTTCCATTTGGGACTTCTCATTCAATTGAGACTCAAAAAGGCAGTGTCGTAGAGCAACTCTTTGGTCAAGCGACACGGATCAATTCCGTACACCGTCAAAGTATCAAGGATCTAGCGCCGAATTTCCGCGCGACTGCTTTTGATCCACGTGATCATACCATCGAAGCCATCGAAGCGGTTGATGGCCATCGCATTATGGGTTTGCAGTGGCACCCAGAATACTTGGTCAATGAAGAAAAAGGAAATTTAGAGCTTTTTAAATATTTGTTGCAAGAGTTATAATGAAGTTAGAGGTTGGCCTTGAGCCGATCTCTTTTTGTGTGTCTTAGAAAAGATACACAAAATACCGGAAATAAGGTCAGAAAACAGGATAATCGTTCATAAAAAAAGGCTCTATAATATTTGTAGTGGGTAAATCCCCTATGGATATTATGGAGCC
>CAUUAM010000154.1:0-2981 GCA_963543165.1 uncultured Streptococcus sp.
TCCCCATCTTACAAAAATGTAAGAAATAAACGCTAAAATGAAAGGTTAGGTTATGGTAGCCGCCTTTTATTTTTTATACAATAGTCTCATCAAATGAAGGAGGTCAAGAAAATGAAACTCTTGAAATGGATGAAAGAACTCAAAAAAACTAATAAACCAACTCACCAAACCGATTTGGAAAAGGCAGAATTTGGTCGTCAAGTCTTACAACAAACTCAAGAATTTTTCTTGATCTACTAGTAAAAGGAGAAAAGTATGTCATTACTAGATGTTCAACATATCAAAAAGATTTACAAAACCCGCTTTCAAGGCACGCAAGTCGAAGCCCTAAAGGACATTCACTTCACCGTGGAAAAAGGGGAATATGTCGCCATCATGGGGGAATCCGGATCCGGGAAATCGACCCTTCTCAACATCCTAGCCATGCTAGACCAGCCGACGGAAGGACGGGTCTACCTCAACGGCACCGACACCTCAACCATCAAGAACAAGGATGCGTCCAGCTTCCGTCGCGAAAAACTAGGCTTTGTCTTTCAAGACTTTAACCTGCTAGATACCTTGTCCGTCAAGGACAATATCCTCCTGCCTCTGGTCCTCTCTCGCAAACCGGTCAAGGAAATGATGAGCAAGGTGGATAGTGTGAGTCGGGAGTTGGGGATCCACCAGCTCTTAGAAAAATACCCTTACGAAATCTCTGGTGGGCAAAAACAACGGGTGGCTGTAGCACGGGCCATCATCACCTCACCTGAAATCCTCCTTGCCGATGAGCCAACAGGGGCGTTGGATTCCAAGTCTTCGGCTGCTTTGCTGGATGTCTTTGACGATATCAATAGCATGGGTCAAACCATTCTTATGGTGACTCACTCAACGGCCGCAGCAGCTCGGGCCAAGCGCGTGCTCTTTATCAAGGACGGAATTCTCTACAACCAGATCTTCCGCGGGGAAAAGACAGAGCGTCAGATGTTCCAAGAAATCTCGGATACTCTTACAGTCATGGCAAGTGAGGTGGAGTAGATGTTTCGATTAACCACTAAATTAGCTTGCTCCAATCTCATCAAGAACCGCAAGCTCTATTATCCCTTTGCGATTGCGGTCATTCTCGCAGTGACCATCGCCTATCTCTTTGACTCCCTGACCTTTAATCCTCATCTCCAAGATCTTAGAGGTGGCTCAACAATGCTTTTCACCCTTGGCTTGGGGTTGTTCGTGGTCAATGTCGCGGGAGCTATCATCGTGCTCTATGCCAATAGCTTTGTCATGAAAAACCGCTCCAAGGAGCTGGGGATTTATAGCATGCTAGGCCTTGAAAAACGCCATCTCATCAGCATGATCTTCAAGGAGCTCTTGATTTTTGGCTTTGTAACTGTCTCAGCTGGTGTCTTGATCGGAGCCCTCTTTGACAAGCTGATCTTTGCCTTTCTCTTGAAACTGATGAAGATGAAAGTCCAGCTGGTATCCACCTTCCAACCTGGAATTGTCGTCTTGGTCTTTGTCACATTTGGCCTTATCTTTGGCCTCCTAGTTTTCCTCAACGCTTGGCGCATTCTTCGATTGAATGCTCTGCAACTAACGCGTGAGAAAGCGAGTGGTGAAAAGAAAGCTCGCTTCTTGTGGCCCCAAACCATCCTGGGCTTAGCCTCTCTCGGTTTTGGCTACTACCTAGCTCTATCAGTCAAAGACCCCATGTCTGCGATTGTAATCTTCTTCCTAGCCGTTATCCTGGTCATGATCGGGACCTACCTGCTCTTTAATGCAGGGATCACCGTTTTCTTGCACCTGCTTAAGAAAAAGAAGGGCTATTATTACCAACCCAACAACATGATTTCGGTCTCTAACCTCATCTATCGTATGAAGAAAAATGCAGTGGGGCTTGCGACCATTGCCATCCTCTCGACCATGGTATTGGTGACGATCTCTGCTGCAACCAACATCTATGTCGGTGGCGAAATGTTCAAGAAGATCATGGCTCCTCACGATTTCTCTGTTCAAGGAAAAGGGGTAGACCTGGAGCAAATCAATCAGAAATTTGATGAATTTGCTTCTGAGCACCAGCTTGAGATCAAGAATCGCGACCTGGTGACCTATGCCAACTTTGGGGTCAAAGCGCAAAAGGGTACGGATTTCACGGTCTTTCCAGCCGATGAACGCAACGTCATGCCTAAAACCGTCTTTATGGTCTTTGATGCAGCAAGTTATGAACAGATGACAGGAGAAAAGGTCGATCTGACCGGCAACCAGGTCATCCTCTTTGCCCACAACAAGGCTCTTAAAGGGCAAAAGCAGTTTACCATCAATGGACAAGAATTCCAAGTCAAGGAAGAAGTGACCAAGGACTTTATCACCGATCACGTTCCCAACATGTATAACATGATCACGGAGGATTTCAATTACCTGATCGTACCTGACCTCTCGGCCTTTGTCGCTCAGTTTCCAGATCTTGCCATCAATACCAATATCTATGGTGGCTTCAATGTCAATGTTGACGAAGACCAGCAGGTCAAGCTGGCAGCCAGCTTTGACAAGATGATCGATGAATTGAGCAGCCAACAGGCCCAGGGAAGTTTTCTCTATGGGGGTAATCGGGCCAATGATGTCACGGAGATGAATGGCCTCTTTGGTGGCATCTTCTTTATCGGTATTTTCTTGTCACTGATCTTTATGATCGGAACCGTCATTGTCATCTACTACAAGCAAATTTCAGAAGGCTATGAAGACCGTGACCGCTTCGTCATCCTCCAAAAGGTAGGATTGGATGAAAATGAGGTCAAACGGACCATCAACCGTCAAGTGCGGACAGTCTTCTTCCTCCCGCTTATCTTTGCCTTTATCCACCTGGCCTTTGCCTACCATATGATCCGCCTGATTCTCAAAGTCCTCGGTGTCATCAATAGTGGCCAAGTCCTCATCGTGACCCTCAGCGTCTGTGCCGTCTTTCTCATCACCTACCTGATCGTCTTTTGGATCACCTCTCGGAGTTACCG
>CAUUAM010000155.1:0-2886 GCA_963543165.1 uncultured Streptococcus sp.
GCTGAAAGAACAGATACTTCACGTTCTGCACTACGTCCACCATACAACAGGATTAAGTCTTGTTTACTCATAGTTTCTCCCTAATTGTTCCCTTGATTTCTTACTTGATAGTATACCACAATGATAGCCCTTTCGAAAGAACTTCTCTTATAATTCTGTCCGATTTTCAATCGCACGAAGGAGCGTGACTTCATCCGCATACTCGATATCGGCTCCAACTGCTAGACCTCGTGCCAGGCGAGTCACTTTGATGCCTGCTGGTTTGAGCACGCGTGAGATATACATGGAAGTTGCCTCCCCATCTGCCGTCGCATTGGTCGCAACGATCACCTCTGTAACTGTTCCATCCATCAAGCGACTGAGCAAACTCTTGAGATTGATATCATCGGGTCCCACGCCATTCATGGGTGAGATCAAGCCATGCAAGACATGATAGCGACCGTGGTATTCCTGGATATTTTCCATAGCAGAGACATCCCGGCTATCTTCTACAACAAGAACGAGGGATGGATCCCGCGTTTCATCTCGACAAATCTCGCAGGTTTCTTCATCCGTTAAATTACCACAAATACTGCAATACCCTAGCTCACGCTTGGCATTCAGTAAGTTCTTGGCAAATTCATTAACATCATCATCTGACATGCCAATAGTGTAAAAAGCAAGACGGGTCGCTGTTTTGATCCCAATTCCTGGCAATTTCGAATAGCTGTCAATTAATTTTGCAATAGGTGCTGGATAAAGCATAGTTTCCTTTCTAATTCATGGGGTGTTTCTGATTGTACAAGTTTATAATATCGCGCGTAATAGAATGACTGACCGTCGCCTGTAAATTGGTATTGTGCGGAAAGACCACCGCTACTGCAATCTTTGGATTCGTCGATGGTGCATAAGCCACAACATTGGTATTAATGGCTTGTTTACCTCCATCGACAGTGGTTTCAGCTGTACCGGTCTTAGCACTAATAGGCACACTCGCACCTTGACCAACGGTTTTCCCTGTCGTCAACCCACTCGTACCATTGGCCACTTGGTAAAACCCTTGCTTGATCAAAGCCATGTCCTCTGCTGAGATATGGACTTGATTGAGCTCCTTGGTTTCGATCGCTTTTTTCAACTGACCAAGGCCCCCTTGGTCATTATTGTCATAGATGCCTTCGACGACATGAGGACTTACCCGCTTGCCGTCGTTGGCGACGGTTGCCGCATACTGGGCTAGTTGCATCGGTGTGTAGTTGTCAAACTGACCAAAGGCATTGGTCAAATAATTGCCGACTGTATACTCTTTCGGGATAAAACCGGTCGATTCATTGGGAAGGTCAATCCCCGTTGACGTTCCAAGACCGTACTCTGCAAAAGTAGAACGCAGTTTTTTCATAGCAGGGTCCACTTGATCCACTTGCAAGGTCATGTTTGGAGTGTAAGGTTGGCCCATCATTTTGAGAGCAATCTGGACCATGTAGGTATTAGAAGAATATTCCAAAGCTTCTACTGCATTGATGGAACGACTGCCGTATTGGGTAAACCAAGAGTTAATCGGCGCTGATCCTGCAAAAACAATGGGCTGATCGGTCAATACCTGATTGCCGGAAATGGCACCATTTTCCCATCCTGAAGTCAAGGTGGCTCCTTTAACGACCGATCCTGGGACGAAGACATTGGTGACGGTTCCCAAAGCATCAGTTGATAAATCCTGGCTACCAGCCTGATGCTTAATACCTGCCATGGCAAGGACTTTCCCTGTATCAGGCTCAAGAGCTACGGCATAGACACCCTCGGAGTAGGTCGCATTTCCAGCTTGCAACTCTGCGCTAAAGGCAGAACGGAGAATATCCTCCACCCCTTTTTGGAAATCCAAGTCAATCGAGAGCTTGAGGTTTTCCCCCTTAGCTCCTTTTGAAATGTCTACCACTTTCTCCATGTTGCCATTTTTATCCAGGAGAATTTCTTTTTCACTGCGTTTTCCTTGAAGGACCTCCTCGTATTCCTTTTCGAGATAAGACGTTCCGACCCGGTCATTAAGAGCGTAGCCTTTTTTGACATAGTCTTCGACTTCTTCTGCAGGTAGTCCTGCCTGCTCGGTCGAAACCGTTCCGATGATAGAGGCTAAAGGAGTATCCAGAACCTTGCGGTCCCAGCTGGTCGTGATCGCAATTCCAGGAAGGTCCTGACTGTCAGCCGCGATGGTCGCAATCTGCTCAGCTCCTAGTGCTTGCGTCGAAATAATCCCCGTCGCAAAATTCTCCACAGCATTCATCTGGCTATAAAGATAGATAATCTTTTTCTCATCATCTGTGTAACCGAGTTTTGAAGGGTCAATGCTGTCCACTGCCGCTTGATAGATTTTAGCTTCTGGTAGACGATTGCCATCAGTATCAAATTTCTTTTTCTCAGGCAGGTGCTCTACGACCTCTTGGTAGACTTTGGTATTGGCTAGATAGTAATCCACTTCTTGCCGTTCGGTCACTTGAGGATTTTCTACATCGACATACTGCAATAGTTTTCCAGCTGTCTCTCGAATTTCTTGGGCCGTCATTTTACGATCCCGCGTAAAGGTCAAGACTTGTTTTCCCACATTTTCCACCAAGGGCTTACCAGTGGCATCATAAATTTGCCCTCGCACACTCCCTTGTTTGACCGTCTTTTTGGTAGCTTTTGCCAATTTATCCGTATAGTAGGCTTGGTGAGAGATCTGCATATAGCCAAGTCGGGCAATCAGAATCAAAAAAAGAAGGCAAATCAAACTAAACAGCAGGTAGAGTCTGCGTGTTATCGAATGATTCTCAAACTTCCGTATTTTCTTCTTCATGAAATGTTCTATCCTTCTTTTCTAATCAACACTTACCTTCCATTTTACTATTTTTCCAAGAGTATCTCAAGAAAAGGAAG
>CAUUAM010000156.1:0-2878 GCA_963543165.1 uncultured Streptococcus sp.
TCTCACCCAAAAAGGCACTCCCATTCCAGCTGACTTCTAATCCAAAACCAGGCAGTATCCCCCGCCCTTGATCCGCAGGCTTCTTTTCCGCCCAGCTCTACCCAGAAAGCCAAAGTAGAGCAAGAGGGTTACAAGAGATCCAGATATAATGAGAAAGGGTAGCTACTTTCCCAACTCGAAGCCGTTGGGTTAGATTGTCAGATATATGGAGAGATTGATGTAGCCACAGTGAGAATAAGAAGAGTCAACACCTCCAAATCAAGACTAGAAAAGAGCTTATCCGATTATCTCTTCTAGTTATTACTCCATATTCTTACAACCTCTGTCTCTATAAGGCACACCCTAATGGTATATTTGCAGGTGTAAAAAACGCAGCAATTATCAAAACAACGAAACTACAATGGGCAGTATAATCAGCGTAAATCTATGATGTCTCAAGTAAGGAGCTTACGCCTGTAATAATTGTACATTTTGTATTTTTGTAAAACAGGAGGTAAAGATATGGCCATCAATCAAGTTAGAAAATACATTTGGCTACTGGAGGCTCTTCGCAAGCATAGCAAACTCTCATTCAAGGAACTGAATGAACTGTGGCTTAATGACGAAATAAGTGAAGGAGTAGAACTATCTATACGTACATTCCACAAGTGGCGTATTGCTATTGAAGATCTATTTGCAATCAATATCGAAAATGAAGGTCAGGGTGAGTACAGATACTATATAAGTAATTCATATGGCATCGATAACAACCCTTTTTATGGCTGGCTGATAGATACGTTCTCCCTTGGGAACCTGATGATGAATAGCCTTTCTCTTCGTGAACGAATACTCTTGGAAGCAACTCCATCAAGGAATTTTTTGCCGATGATTATTTCAGCAATGAAGGAAAGTAAAACCTTGCGATTAAGATATAAGGCCTTTGGGAAGAAAACTGGAAAGACCATTCTATTGGAGCCATTTTGCATTAAGCAGTTTAAACAACGGTGGTATTTGTTAGGGAGAAATGTGCAAGTAGACAGAGTTTTGATTTATGCTCTCGACAGAGTTATAGAGATGGAAAAGGAAGAGCATATGAAATACACATTGCCGGCTTCTTTCTCTGCAAAAGACAGCTTTGAGAATGCTTACGGCATCATTATAGGGGATAATACTCCTTTAGAAACCGTCACATTAAAGGTTTCCGAATGGCACGCACACTACCTCCGCACCTTGCCTTTGCATCACTCCCAAATAGAAAAAGAGACATCAGAAGACTATAGTATATTTGAATATAGCCTCTGCCCGACATTTGACTTCCAGCAGGAGCTACTAGCCATGGGAGCATTTGTAGAAGTACTGTCTCCCCAATGGCTCAGAGGAAGCATAGAATCTACAATCAAGACAATGTACGAAAAGTATAACCAGTAAATATATAGAAAATGAAATCTATTCAAGAGCAAATCACCGACTGGGCAGAAAAACATGTGCCTACGTTCAACAAATTATCAGAGCAGTATAAGACTCCGTATTATACGCAGTCGCCATTAAACGAAATCAATCAACCGATAGATCTTATGGTTATCGGGATCAATCCGAGAGGAGATCTAGGCTCTGGTGCGCAAAACAAGAGTGCAGATGCATATAAGCAAGGCAATCCTTTCTGGGAGAAACGATTTAATGAAGAAGGGAAAATCTGTTGGAATTTCAATCAGCGTGCACGCTTCTTTTTAGGTTATGATGACTTTTATCATCCAGAAAGTATAGATAATGACGTAAAGGTTGTGTGGACCAACTTGTCTCCATTCGAATCAAAACAAGGTAATAGTGACCTCAAAAAAGAATTGATGCAAGCGGGGTTGCAAAGCACGTTGGACTTAATAGAGATATTACAACCCAAGCGTATTGTATTGTTTGGTATCAATGCTTTTGAACAATTAAAAAATGCAATCGGCAACTTGGGGACAGTAGAATATGCCACTGTGTTTGACAACATGAAATCCAAAGTAGGACGCATCAATAATATCCCTACAGTGTGTGTACAGCACCCCTCTTCTCAGTGGGAAGGTGGCTGTCATACATTTCTTTCTATGTTTATCTTCCTACATGGACTTGCTGAAATTACCAATAAAAAGAACACCGTAAAGCCATTAAAAGATGTTGTTGCAACTATGCGTAAAGAAATGACAAGTTGGCAAAAGAATGTGCTCATAAAGGAGGAGGGAGGAGAATAAGGGACTCTATTTTGTAGTCCTATCCGCCTCGCTTGCCATCTCGCCTGCACAATCATGGAGAGAGGGGGGGATATTGATCTTTTTCTCAAAACAACCTTCATAACATCACACACAAAAGAGTAAAAAGAAAATTCATTCATTTCTTAGCCACCTATGCCCAGATTTGGCATAGGTGGCTTTTATTTTTGCATCATAGAAAAGAATGAAGTATCACTTAAATATAGATTTATGACACTCTGGAAAATTGAAGCTAAGAACAACTGGAATTGGGGCAAAGGTAAAGAACTCATCAAAGGCATGTTTATAGAGATGCCAACACCCTCCACGGCGCCACCCTTGGGACTGACAAAATATCACGAAACAATAGCTCAGCTCTTTAATACGAAGTATGGAACAAATTTCGACAAGTCAAAAATCAATGCAGGGCATTTTATATGTACGAAAATATGACGCTCAAAGAACGACTCCAGACCATTTCTTTTGAAGAAATCGCTATGTTTCCTTTCGATATGATTTTAGACGACAAGGAGTAACCATCGAAGCAATGAAGGACAAGAAAGGAGGACGTGTATTTTCCAGTTGTAAGTGCAACGCCTTTCCTTGGATGGAGGGATATCAAGCGGTTGGGAAGAAAAATGTACCTTTGCAGGGCACAAAGAGGCAATAAG
>CAUUAM010000157.1:0-2836 GCA_963543165.1 uncultured Streptococcus sp.
GACTATCTCCTTTATGGAAAATTGTGGCAAGCACAGCAACAGAGAAAATAAAAAAGTTGAAAAGGTTTGGAAAATCTTTTCAACTTTTTTATTTTAGGGAGTTCTTTCTCAATCTCTCTTTTTTTATTAAGGGGTCCTCATCAAAAATTCTGATAGTTTACGAATCCTTTACGGTTGCTGGAATCGCTTGCAAAACCGAACTGTAAAAGAGTATACTAAATAAGGAAAAACATTTATAAAAAGGAGTTTAGGATGAAGAAGCACTATTTTCGATCAGCTGTAGCAGCCTTGCTTCCGCTTTTGTTGATTGCTCAACCTGTAGAGGCTTGTACGGGGTTCATCATCGGGAAGAAACTGACAGCCGACGGCTCAACCCTGGTGGGGCGCACCGAAGATTTAGAGCCGAACCACAATAAAAATTTTGTGGTCAGAGAACGGGTTTACAATAAAAAGGGGGCTATCTTTGAGGATGCCGTCAACGGTTTTCAATATCCCTTGCCAGAGATTAGCTATAAGTATACAGCGATCCCAGATGTCACCCCTGATCAGGGGATTTTTGACGAAGCAGGATTCAATGAATATGGGGTTTCCATGTCTGCCACTGTATCTGCTTCAGCAAATGACAAGATCCAAAAAGTGGATCCCTACGTCAAGGATGGCCTCGCGGAATCGGGCTTGACCAGCATTGTTCTCCCAAGTGTGAAAACCGCAAGAGAAGGGGTTGAACTCATTGCTAAAATCGTCGAAGAAAAAGGGGCTGCAGAAGGAAATATTGTGACCATTGCCGATAAAGAAGGTGTCTGGTATATGGAAATCCTATCCGGTCACCAATATGCAGCTATCCTCTTTCCAGAAGATCGCTATGCAGTATTCCCGAATACCTTCTTCTTAGGTCATGTAGATGTATCGGATACAGAGCGTACGATTGCCTCTAAGGATCTTGAAACAGTTGCCAAAGAAGCAAATAGCTATAAGGAAGTGGATGGGAAATTCCACGTGTCACAATCCTATAATCCACCTTTACAAGAAGCCGATCGCTCGCGGGTTTGGTCGGGGATCAAATCGCTAGACCCAAGCTCTCCTGTTAAATATGATGATGCGTCTTTTGATCTTCTTCATACAACTGATCGGAAATTGACCCTGCGTGATGCTATGAATCTCCAACGAAATCGTTTGGAAGGAACCAAATACAAACCACAGGATCAAATGGAGCTAGATGGAAAAGGCATCCCGAAAAAAGGAGAGTTTGATGCAGTTTATAAATACCCGATTTCTAATCCAAATGTCATGGAAGCCTATATTTTCCAACTGAAAGATGAAGTCCCAGCGAGTGCTGGTGGGGGGACCATGTGGCTGTCAATGGGAAGTCCGCGGAATGCCCCTTATTTACCTTACTATGGCAATATTACCAATACCTATCAAGCCTACCAAGAATTAGGCGATCATTACAGTGAACGTTCCTGGTATTGGACCATTTCAAGAATCAATGATCTTGTAGCCAAGTATCCGGATTTATTTGAAGATGGGGCGATTCGTACCGAAATGGAACGATTAGAGTCTCAGTGGATGGTGGAACAAGATCTGAGCGATAAGGAACAGATTGCTCTTGCTTCTCAGCCTGAGGAGGCTAGTATGAAGGCAACAGAAGAAGGGATGACAAGAGCTGAGAAAACCTTCCAACGCTTGCAGGAAATTCGAAAAGAAGCTGAACAAAAGGTAGCAGATGAGCATGGAAAAAGTGCCCTGCAAGATTTAGATGACGAAGAAGATGCTGCTTATGAAGAGAAGATTGATCTTGTTGACTTTGACTATGATTACATCCTAGCCGCAGGCCTATTTGGGGCAACCCTTCTAACGATTGTCGTTTACCTGGTTCGCTCAAAGAAACAAAAGGGAGGAAAGCAAGATGACTAAAATTCAAAGAGCCTCAATCTATCTCTTTTTACTGTTTGCAGGAATTGGCTTAGAGTTTGAACTCGGTCATCTTTCTCAACAAGAATTTAGCCAGTCTGCAGGGAGAGACTTGGTCTTAAACTTGTCTGTCTTGGCTGCTATTATTATTCCGCTCTACCTCTTTTCAAAACGATTGGCTAAGCAGTTGTCCGTACCAAGCTACATCCTATGGATTGCAATGTTTGGAGGGGCTTTCGTAGCAGGATGGTTGAGTTTTTCAGGAAATAGCTTAATTGACATTCTAAATAGCCATGTGATCAAAGATGCCACTGTCTTTAACAAGTGGACCGATGCCTTGACTGCCCCATTTTCAGAAGAATTCTTTAAGGCTCTGGTTGCCTTTTGGGTTGTTTTGATGGTTGGCAAAAAGGATCTGAAATCGATTCTCATTGCGGGCTTGGGCTCTGGTTTTGGTTTTCAGATCATTGAGGATTTAGGCTATGTTGCACGCCAAACAAAAACCAGCCAATTAGCCGCTGTCACTGAGGCCATTAACCGTATCTCTGGTGGATTAGCTTCACATGCTCTCTATACAGCTGTTGTATCGGTTGGAGTCTTCCTCTTGTTGTCTCAAATGACCCAGCAAAAGGCAAAACTCTTTGGACTCTGGTGCCTTGTCTCAACAGTAGCCAATCACTTCTTGTGGAATTCTCCATTTTATGAAACAGATCATCGAATTAATCTTCTTGTCGGACTGCTCTTTGCCGTCCAAGTAGGGACCTTTATTGAAGTGGTACTCTATACCAAGAAAGAGCCAGATCTGCCATTCTTAAAACAATAAGGAAAATTTTTTCAAACACAAAAGAGGCTGGGACAAAAGTCCTAGCCTCTCAATTCTTGTAAGAGTGTTTGTGCTTTTTCTAAATTAAAGTGTTTGTTTTCA
>CAUUAM010000158.1:0-2785 GCA_963543165.1 uncultured Streptococcus sp.
GATGCGGAGAGAGGGACTTGAACCCTCACGACCTAAAGCGGTCACAGGATCCTTAGTCCTGCGCGTCTGCCAATTCCGCCATCCCCGCGATTGAGTACTTTACTAGTATATCAATCAACAACTTTTTTGTCAAGATTTTTTTCAAACTTTTTTCAGGGTTTGTCATTTTTTCACAAAAAGGGATCAGGATTCTCGACCTGATCCCTTGATTTTTATTTGCTATCGTGATTTTCAACTGCCGCTGTGATAAAGGCTGTGTAAAGTCCTTCTGGACGGTTTGGACGGCTTGACAATTCTGGGTGGTATTGACATGCGACAAAGAATTTGTTTTCTGGGATTTCAACGATTTCGACCAAACGGTTGTCTGGTGAAACTCCTGAGAAGACAAAACCTGCTTCTTCGAACTGTTCACGGAAAGCATTGTTAAACTCATAACGGTGACGGTGGCGACGTTGTACCACTTCTTGATTGTCATAGGCAGCAGCTGCTTTTGATCCTCGTTTGAGTTTAGAAGGGTAAAGACCAAGACGGAGCGTTCCTCCCATGTCTTCCACATCGATCTGGTCTCGCATGATATCGATAATCGGATACTTGGTTTCTGGATCCAATTCTGATGAATTAGCCCCTTCCAATCCTAAAACGTGACGGGCAAATTCGATACAGGTTAACTGCATACCCAGGCAGACACCCAACATTGGGACGTTCTGTTCACGCGCATACTTGATGGCTTGAATTTTTCCTTCTGTTCCCCGTTGGCCAAAACCACCTGGGACGATGATTCCATCCGCATCTCCAAGGAGTTCTGCCACATTCTCAGCTGTGACGTCATTGGCATTGACCCAATCAATCTTCACCTCGGCATCATTCGCATAACCTGAGTGCTTCAAGGCCTCAACGACAGAAATGTAGGCATCTTGCAATTCTACGTATTTCCCTACCAAGGCAATCTTGACCTGCTTCTTGAGGTTCATGACCTTATCGACCATCGCAGACCATTCTGTCATATCTGCTGCAGGAACATCCAATTTCAAATGATCACAAACGATTTGGTCCATATTTTGTGCTTGCAAGTTCAATGGGATTTGGTACAAGTGTTCCACATCAAGTGATTCGATGACAGCTTCTGGTGCGACATCACAGAATTGGGCTAACTTGTTCTTAATTCCTTGGCCAGCTGGTTTTTCTGTACGGATGACCAACATATTGGGTTGAATCCCAAGACCACGCAATTCTTTCACAGAGTGTTGGGTAGGCTTGGTTTTCATTTCTCCCGCAGCCTTTAAGTAAGGAAGAAGAGTCGTGTGGATGTACATGACATTTTCAGCACCGACATCTGCCTTCATTTGACGAAGAGCTTCAAGGAATGGAAGGGACTCAATGTCTCCAACTGTTCCCCCGACTTCTGTGATGATGACATCTGAATCCGTCGTCGTCGCTGCTCGTTTGATCTTTTCTTTCAAAGCATCTGTGATATGAGGAATGACCTGTACAGTTGCTCCCAAGTATTCTCCACGTCGTTCTTTTCGAAGGACTTCACTATAAATTTTCCCTGTTGTCACATTTGAGTATTTATTCAGATTGATATCGATGAAGCGTTCATAGTGGCCAAGGTCCAAGTCTGTCTCTGCCCCATCGTCTGTGACAAATACTTCCCCGTGTTGGTAAGGACTCATCGTCCCTGGGTCGATATTGATATAAGGGTCAAATTTTTGGATCGTCACTTTCAATCCACGATTTTTAAGCAAGCGACCAAGACTTGCTGCGACAATCCCTTTCCCGATGGATGATACAACACCACCAGTGACAAAAATATATTTTGTTGACATATGCTTTCCTCTTCTTCTAATGTTGTAGAGGCCATTCCTCTTTGCAGAAAAAACAAAAATAGCTCCCTAATCGCTAGGGAGCTCCGACCTCAAAATGAGGTGCCCGAACAATATCTTACCGCAAATACTCCACTTTGTCAAATTGAAAATTTCATGAAAATGGTTTTCGCTGTTTACGAGACTTTTTCCACTCCATTTTGTGTGACGAGAAATTTCTCAAATTGAAGCTGGGGCATGCAGGAAGCAAGATCCCTGTGAATTCGTTCCAGTGCTTCTAAGCGCATCTCTACTGAGGTCTCTTTGTTACCTTGGATGACAAAGAGGGCGTGTTTTGTTGTCTCCTCAAATTTGTAAAGGTCACTATCGCGTACATCCAACCAAGCCAGAACTCCTTTTTGATCTCTATAGACGGGATCTGTCGGTGCGACATGCTTTTCGCTAGAAAGGATGGGGAAGAAGAGATCTTCTCTTTGACTCACTGTAAATTCAATCGGTCCCTCAATCTTATCCAGATCGTGTCCTCCAATAGCGAGATAAGATCTCAGACATTCAACATTATAAATGTCAATGATACTATTGATCTGAGGCAGAGCACCTCGATGCTGGATGTTTCGGATAAGAGCTAGGACTGTTGGGGGATTTTTCTTGATGCTACGCCCTACTTTTTGCAAGAGGTCTGTATACCCTTCGATGACAGGGGATGCCGCTACTTCTTCTGCTTGACACTGGAGCGCCCATTGTTCAAGCTCTTTCTTCTTTTCAAGAAAAGAAGGGGGCAGGACTGCTTGGGGATCCACATTTCTAGCAATTCCGACCATAACCGTATCAATACCAAGATCTACTAAACTTTGATCTAAACGAAAGTCCATCTGAACACCTCCTATTTGGGAATCCTTACACGTTTATCATACTCTATTTTGCCACTTTTTTCAATGCAAACAAAAAGAGAGTGGGACAGA
>CAUUAM010000159.1:0-2755 GCA_963543165.1 uncultured Streptococcus sp.
ACCAAAGTGTCTTCCTTACGATCGGTATCCCGAACAAAGCGATAAGGGGAGTTCTTGTGGTCTTGTTCCACCGTCCATAAATGAAGGATTTCCTTGGTTGCTGTCACAAAAGTCTCATCAAACTGGCTAGTCTCACCAGTTTCTTTCCAAAGGAGATAAGCCAATTGCAAGGGATAGCAAAGCGAATCCACTTCATACTTGCGTTCCCAAATCCAGCCATTGAGGTCTGTATGGTCTGTTTCGTGGTGCCCCTTCCAGTTTTCTTCAATGTTGAAGGAATTAGCATAGGGATCCTTGAGAATCAAGGTCATCTGACGTTTGACCAAACCAGCAATGGTCTGGCGCAAAAGTGGATCTCGTTTAGCCACATGGAGGTAGGGTCTCAGCTGGGCTGTCGAGTCACGCAACCACATTGCTGGGATGTCCCCTGTCAATACAAAGGTTGACCCATCTTCCAAAATTTCAACAGTATTGTCTAAAGTATCTGTGTAACAACGCTCAAAGACATCCACCCACTCAGGGTACTCCTTGGCACGTTCTGCTACTTGATCCAACCATTCTCTAACGATTTCTTTTGAATAGGTCATTTGTTTTCCTCACACGTATCGATTCTTTCCTATTCAGTATAAAAGATTTCAAAAGGGAAATACATACGCAAATTATAGCCCTTTTTCTACAAACTTTTCTAGTTGATAAAAACGCTATCATATTTGACAACACTTTGATACAATGAAGAAAACACCAATGCATGTTCAAAGATAAATAGAGTCTATTAAACCTTGATCAAAAAAGGAGACCAGATGCACACTACTTGCCAGACCATCGATACCCGCTGGGGAAGCGATAATCATCCCCACTATTCGCACGGAAACACCCTCCCTTATACCGGAGTTCCTTTTGGAATGAATTACTTTCTTCCCCAGACGACACATGAACAAGGGGCTTGGTTTTTCAACCCAAATCTTCCTATTTTTCAGGGATTGCGCCTCACCCACCAGCCTAGCCCCTGGATAGGGGACTACGCTTCTTGCCTCATCACTCCTATCACAGGAGCAGTTACAAGTTCCGATTTGTTTCGGCGCCAAAGCAGTTATTCGATCAAAGAAGCTCTTTTTCAGCCCCACTACCTCCGCATTATTTCGGAACGTTATCAGATTCAAAGCGAGCTCGTTCCAAGCCGCTATGGGGCTGTCATGCGCTTTCAAGCGCCAGAAAAGTTGACGCTCTGCTTTCATGTTGCAAATGGGCTAGAGGACTTGACCCTTACAGACCACACCTGTCATTTCCAGATTCTGGATCAAGTCCACACCGCAGATACCCACTACTCTTTCTATCTAGAGTGGCAATTTAGCCAGCCGATCGAGACCGTCACTCACATCGATCAGGATCTTTTTCTCACCTTTTCTAGTAAGGAAGTGACCGTCCAATTAGGGACCTCTTATCTGTCCCAAGATATGGCTCACCGTCATCTTCCCCACCTGTCTTTAGAGGAAGCTAAAAAAGAAGCAGCTGATCAATGGAACCAGCTACTAAAACGAATTGAAGTGACTGATACCGGAGGGTGTGATCAAGACTTTTTCGATCACTGCCTCTACCGGCTCCTCCTTTTCCCTCAAACCTTTTATGAAACAGATGCCAAAGGAAATGAATGGCACCTGGATGTCACCCATAATGAAATGAAACCAGGAAAAGCCTACACCAATATCGGATTTTGGGACCTCTTTCGGACCTCTTTTCCACTCTTTAGCCTTGTCTACCCCGATTATTACCGTCACTTTCTCGAAGGATTTTTAAATACTTACCAGGATACTGGTTTTCTACCAAAATGGTTGGCCCCAGATGAACGAGGGATGATGCCAGGCACTCTCATTGATGGAGTCTTCGCAGATGCTGTCGCAAAAGGGATTGCACCAGACCTACATGAAAAAATGCTCACAGCCATGCTCCAGACAGCCCAAAAAACGGATCCCACTCAACATTTCGGTCGCCATGGCAATGAAAGCTACAAGTTACTTGGCTACTTACCTGAAGATTTTCACGAAAGTGTTAGCCACAGCCTCGATTACGCTTATAGTGATTTTTGCATTGCCACCGTCGCCAAGCAATTAGGACACATAGAAACAGCCACTCAGTATGGTCCTTCCAGCCTCTCCTACCGAAATTTATATGATCCCCAAACAGGCTTCATGAGAGCGCGATCCACCAATGGGAACTTTAAAGAACCTTTTTCTCCTACTAGTTGGGGAGGAGATTATGCAGAGTGTTCTGCAACCCAGGCTACTTTTGGGGTCTTACACGACCTCTCCGGTCTGATGGACTTGATGGGTGGTAAAAGAGCTTTCACCCAACGACTGCTGGATCTGGCCAATCAAAGACCTCAATTTGAAGTAACAGGTTACGGCTATGAAATCCACGAAATGAGTGAGATGGCCCAAGCTCCATTTGGGCAGATTGCCATCTCCAATCAGCCCAGCTTTCACATTCCCTATCTTTTCCGTCATAGTCTTCACCCCGAATATACGAATCTCCTTATCCACCAGATTAGAACCAAAGCTTTCCACCCAAATTTTCAAGCCTACCCAGGTGATGAAGACAATGGTAGCCTATCTGCTTGGTACATCTGGTCGGCCCTTGGACTCTACCCAACCTGCCCAGGAAAACCAATCTATGATCTGGGCCTCCCTCTCTTTAAAGAAGTTCTTCTCCATCTTCCCAACCAAGAACTTAAGATCTGCGCCAATTCACATACTGCAGG
>CAUUAM010000160.1:0-2736 GCA_963543165.1 uncultured Streptococcus sp.
GGTCTTTGTGAAAGAATAAATAAAACTATTCCTGAGAAGCATCAGGAATAGTTTTTTGATCTGTTAGATAAAGAGAATGCACGATGAAAACTCCAAAATAGAGGATTTTGGAGTCAGAATCGTCTTGAGCTGTAGGCTTAGGCGATATGTTTGAATTTCTTCAAGAGTTCTGTTAACTCAGCTTGCTCGCCACTATTAAAGACTTGCATCAAGCGTTGAATATTTTTAATATGATCTGGGAGAGCTTCTTCGATTTTTTTACGACCGGCATCTGTAATAGATACAACATATGCACGGCGGTCTTCTGGATCGGTTTCGCGTGTAATCCAACCATCGCGGACCATATTGCGAATAACCACAGTCATATTTCCAGAGGTCGCAAGAATGCTATCGATCAGATCTTGAATGCGAAGATCGCCTTTGCTATACAAAGTTTCAAGGACAGAGAATTGAGTTGGTGTCAACTGGTGCTTTTTAAAGATATGAGCCTCAGATGCACGGATCAATCGTTCTGCCTTGTGGAAGACGATCATGGTTTTTAAATCTACGTTTGCTTCTTTGAATAATCTCTTTAAATTTTCCATATCTTTATTTTATCAATAAATAGTGTTTCTGTCGTTTAATTTTATTTTCAAATTAGTTACAAAATTGTAACAAATTTATCTAACTATGAACAAAAAATATACAAGGTGTTAATTTTAGTTTGTTTCTCAAACAATTTTATACTAAAACATTGTATATAGGTATGAAATATTAGTAATAATTCTTTCTTGAAAATCTATAGAATTCTAGGTAGCTTTGGTGTATAATGAGGGAGTGAAACAGAAAAATTATCTTTTTATCATATGGCAACATATAATAGGAATCTGTGTCTTAGTCCTGACGGTGCTTTTTTCTTGGCTATTTCTTGCTGAAAAAACTTCGGATCGCATGCAGGATCAAATGGAACAAGCAAGAAACATAGCGCTGTCGCACTCTTCGATGGCTACAATTGATACGGAGAGTTTCTTCCATGGCAAAGAAGCGTATCTTTCCTTTATTGGAAAAGACCAGGAGGGGCAAGAACTAGCGGTCTTGGTGGCGGAGGCAGATGATCAGGTCTATACTTACCCTTTAAAAGAGGGGATCAGCCAGAAAAAAGCAAAGGCGATTGTGAAAGAGAAGAGCAAAGACGCGATTGATCGGGTAACTTTTGGACGCTTTAAAGGCAAACCGATCTGGGAAGTTAAGTCTGGCAGATCTTATTATGTGGTGGATTTCAAGACTGGGAAAGTAACCAGTGTTTTTTAGGATTTGAGGAGGAAATATGAAATTATCAAATCGTGTATTGGAAATGGAAGAAAGCGTGACTTTGGCTGCAAATGCGCGTGCTAAAGCTTTAGCGGCAGAAGGACGAGATATATTGAGTTTGACGCTGGGGCAGCCAGATTTTGCAACTCCAAACAACATCCAAGAAGCAGCGGTTGCATCGATTGAGGATGGCCGGGCCAGCTTTTATACGGTAGCGTCTGGCCTTCCAGAATTGAAAGATGCCATTAGCGACTATATGAAACAATTCTATGGGTATGCCGTGAATCGGAATGAAGTAGTGGTCGGTACAGGTGCCAAGTTTATCCTTTATGCTTTCTTTACTTCTGTTATCAACCCAGGTGATGAAGTGATTATTCCAACTCCTTGCTGGGTTTCTTATGTAGACCAAGTCAAGATGGTTGAAGGCACACCCGTTACTTTCCAGACAACAGAAGAAAACCACTTTAAGGCGACTGTAGAACAGTTGGAAGCAGCGCGTACAGATAAGACCAAGGTTGTCTTACTAAATTCCCCATCCAATCCAACAGGAATGATCTACAGCAAGAAAGAGCTGGAGGCGATTGGCAACTGGGCTGTCGACCACGATATCTTGATTTTAGCGGATGATATCTATGGCCGTTTGGTCTATAATGGCAACACCTTTACCCCAATTTCTAGCTTGTCAGAAGCGATTCGCAAGCAAACGATCGTGATCAACGGAGTTTCAAAAACCTATGCTATGACTGGTTGGCGTGTTGGGTTTGCAGTTGGAGATCCTGAGATCATCGGGGCTATGGCCAAGGTCATCAGTCAAACGACATCGAATTTGACGACGGTTTCCCAGTATGCTGCCATTGAGGCATTAAGAGGAGATCAATCCTCTATTGAGATTATGCGCAAAGCTTTTGAGGAACGCTTGAATACCATTTATCCTCTCTTGAATGAAGTGCCTGGTTTTGAAGCCATCAAACCTCAAGGAGCCTTCTATCTCTTCCCGAATGTTAAGAAGGCTATGGAGATGAAGGGATATACAGATGTGACGGACTTTACCACAGCAATTTTAGAAGAAGCAGAGGTAGCACTGGTCACCGGTGCAGGCTTTGGTGCACCAGAAAATGTTCGCTTGTCTTATGCGACAGATTTGGATACGCTAAAAGAAGCGGTTCGCCGTATCAAAGCCTTTATGGAAAAATAAACATATCGGATCCTTAGCATTGAGCTGAGGATCCTTATCTTTAAAAAAATCAGCTTTTCACAGGTAGAATCTAGCACTGAAAGCCTTTTTATGATACAATAAAGAAGATAATGTCTTCGGACAAGTTTAACGAGAAAAGGAAGATGAATGATGACAAAACGGATTACTATCATCGAAGTAAAAGACTATGTTGGTCAAGAAGTGACCATCGGTGCTTGGGTGGCCAACAAATCAGGAAAAGGGAAAATTGC
>CAUUAM010000161.1:0-2718 GCA_963543165.1 uncultured Streptococcus sp.
AATAGGCTCCATAATATCCATAGGGGATTTACCCACTACAAATATTATAGAGCCAAAAAATGATTCAGAAGGTTTTTCTGAATCATTTTTTTTATTTCCTCCGTTCTGCATAGTCGACAAAATGAAACTTGTCTAATTTGTGACGGCTTTCAGTGAACTGGAATTGCCGACCGTCTGCTAAGTAAACTTGGGAGCGGACCGTCACCACGTGTTGGTCTTTTCCAAGATCCAGTAAGATCTTATCGCGATTATCGATTGGTGAAATCAAAATTTCTTTCTTAGCATAGCCAATCTGCAATTTCAAGTCTTCTTCTATATATTGGTAGATAGAGCGCTGGGCAATTTCCTTAGTCAGGCCAGGAATCAGCTCTCTATCCAGGTAATCAATATCTAAGACAGAAGCGACGCCATCGACCACTCGTTGCCGGGTTACTTTCCAAACCAAACGATGAAGGGGGAAACCTGTCTTTTTAGCTCCCTTTTCATCGATACTGATCTTTTCCAAACGAATGACATTTGTTTCTGAACGAAGACCAGAAGCTTTGACGATTTCTTGGTAGCTGGTTAATTGGGAAACGGGGAAGTCAAAGTGAGCTTGCCTACAAATTTGAGATCCCATCCCTTGAATAGTCTCGATAAAACCTTCCTCCTGCAAGAGCTTTAGCGATTTGCGAATGGTATCTCGACTGACCTGGTATTGCTCTTTTAAGTCATTCTCACTGGGCAGAAAATCACCTACTAAGAATTTCTCTTCTAAAATCTTCTCCTTAAGAATTTGGTAGATTTGTTGGTATTTTTTCATGATTTGAACTCACTTGTCTGTTTTTTTACATACAACACCCTAAATTTTATCAAAAAAACACGGAAATAACCACAAACAAGTTGCAGACAAGTTTGACATCGTTTACAATTAGTTTTGTTAGTTGATCAACACCAACAAATAAACATAAGGAGATGCTAGCTGAGGCTAGCGGTGTATCAAATGGGAAAATTTGAACAAGAAGCTAAGGATCTGCTCCAAGCAATCGGAGGCAAAGAAAACGTCACTGCCGTGACCCACTGTGCGACGCGGATGCGCTTTGTACTAGGAGATGAGAAGAAAGCCAACGTTAAGGCGATCGAATCCATCCCTGCGGTAAAAGGGACCTTTACCAATGCAGGTCAATTCCAAGTCATTATCGGAAATGATGTCCCCATTTTTTACAATGACTTTACAGCCGTTTCTGGGATTGAAGGTGTATCAAAAGAAGCAGCCAAGTCTGCAGCCAAGAGCAATCAAAATGCCGTCCAACGGGTGATGACAACTTTGGCAGAAATCTTTACGCCGATCATTCCAGCCTTGATCGTTGGGGGGTTGATCCTTGGATTCCGTAATGTTCTTGAGGGCGTACATTGGTCGATGCTAGATGGCAAGACCATTACCGAGGTTTCACAATTCTGGGCAGGGATTAACCATTTCCTCTGGTTACCTGGTGAGGCTATCTTCCAATTCTTACCAGTTGGGATTACCTGGTCTGTTTCTCGTAAGATGGGAACCTCTCAAATCTTGGGAATTGTCCTTGGGATCTGTTTGGTATCCCCACAATTGTTGAATGCCTATGCCGTTGCTTCAACACCTGTGGCTGAAATTGCTAAGAATTGGGTATGGGATTTCGGTTTCTTCACAGTTAACCGAATTGGTTACCAAGCACAAGTAATTCCAGCTCTTCTTGCTGGTTTGTCCCTCTCTTATCTTGAAATCTTCTGGCGCAAACATGTCCCAGAAGTGGTGTCAATGATCTTTGTTCCTTTCTTGTCCTTGATTCCAGCCCTTATCTTGGCCCATACCGTACTTGGTCCTATTGGTTGGACTATCGGGCAAGGTCTCTCAACAGTTGTTCTTGCAGGCTTAACTGGACCTGTCAAATGGCTCTTTGGTGCTATCTTTGGTGCTCTCTATGCGCCGTTCGTGATTACTGGTCTCCACCACATGACCAATGCTATTGATACACAACTGATTGCAGATGCAGGTGGCACGGGTCTCTGGCCAATGATTGCCCTTTCTAATATTGCCCAAGGTTCAGCTGTATTTGCTTATTTCCTCATGCACCGTCATGATGAGCGTGAAGCACAGGTATCTTTGCCAGCGACGATCTCAGCCTACCTTGGAGTTACTGAACCAGCCCTCTTTGGGGTCAACGTGAAATATATCTACCCATTTGTTGCAGGGATGATTGGTTCTTCTATTGCGGGTCTCCTCTCCGTTACCTTTAATATCACAGCGGCTTCTATCGGAATCGGTGGTCTGCCAGGGATTTTATCCATTCAACCACAGTACATGCTTCCATTTGCAGGAGTCATGCTGGTGGCTATTGCAGTTCCAATGGCTTTGACTTTCTTCTTCCGTAAAGCAGGACTCTTCACAAAGACTGAAGATAGTACTGAGCTTCAAGCAGAATTTGCAGCTCAAGAAGAAGCAGAATTTGCCTCTCATGCAGAACCAGCAACCCTTGTAAACACAGTCCAACTGGTGAGCCCACTTACAGGCCAAGTTAAGCCTCTTAGCCAAGCGATCGATCCTGTTTTCTCATCTGGAGTGATGGGACAAGGTGTTGTCATCGAACCAAGTCAAGGAGAATTGCTTTCTCCAGTAAATGGGACGGTGACAGTACTCTTTCCAACCAAGCACGCAGTCGGTATCGTTTCTGAAGAAGGTGTGGAGCTCTTGATGCATATTGG
>CAUUAM010000162.1:0-2668 GCA_963543165.1 uncultured Streptococcus sp.
CCCTTTGTATCTTATTTGAAGTACCAGTGGTGTTTGAGGCTGGCAAAAATCGCCTTACTAGTGATAGTGATAATGATCAGTTTGATGAGGTCTGCAAGGATAAAGGGAGCAACCACCAAAACAAATGCTTTTTGGATATCGGTATGCGTAACCAGCATAAAGCCGATAGCTCCAGATACAAAGAGGAGAGCACTACTAAGGAGATTAGCAAAAAAGATAGTGACAAAGCTAGATTTGGCATTGGTAAATAGAGACGTGATCCAAGCCCGGAATGGGAAGAAGAGGAGGAAACCAGCAGTAGGACCAAGGAAATGCGAAGCGCCACCAGCACCGCCTGCGAATACTGGGAAACCTAAGAAGCCTAGAAGCAGATAGAGACAGACTGTGACAAAGGCATGACTAGGTTTATAGATGGTCCCGATAATCCCGATCATGAGCGTTTGCAGGGTCAAAGGAATTGGACCAAATGGAATGGTAAATTGAGATAGGACGGAGATCATAGCTACTCCGATGGAGATGAGAACTAAGGGAAAGATTTTTTTCAAAACAGTAAACCTCACTTTGTTTTTATGGTAACTATTCTACAAAAAAGAAGGTAAGCCTGTCAAGTCTTCTTTTCAGCTGTGACAAATGTCTCCTTGATCCTTTTAGGAAACTTTAAGTAAAAATTTAGGTAGGCTTAAGACTCTTGAAGTATAATCGTCATACTTAAAGGATCGAGCTCCCTTTAAAATTTAAAAAACAAGTACTTGTATAAAAAGATAAAAGGTAAAAAGATGAATCAAAAAGAAACAAAACAAGTAGTAGAAACTCAAGAATCCAAAGAAAAAATGATTGTCCTTAAGAAAAGTCCTAAGTGGTGGATTGGCATGGCAGCAGTTGGTGGATTGTTGGTCGGTGCTGGAAGTGGCTTTGGTGTCGGTGTTATCGCCTCACAATCTTCCAATAACCAGCAATTTTCTCAACCGGTCCAAACGGGTCAAAACCAAGGATCCAACAAGCAACAAAATAGTCAAAATGGCCATGCTTCACAAGGAAACCAGCAAACTGGTGGCCCACAGGACGGCGGTCCTCAAGGTGGTGGACAAGGACATGGTGGTCCACAAGGAGGCGGTCCTGGTCAGATGCCACAGGATGGAATGGGTGGCCCACAAGGAAATGGTTCAGAAAATGGCATGAACCAATCTGGCGGACAACAAGAAGGGAACCAGGATTCCTCTAAGAAGTCCAACAAAAAGAATTCGAAGAAACAAAACAAGACGAGTGACAGTGAAAGTAACAAAGAAAACACGACAAACTCATAGAATAACCCTTCCTCAAGCAGAATGAATTTAATGATAAATCAAGGTTTTAACTATAGGAAATGAAGGCAAGTCGTGTTATAATAGTCTGGAATAGATTAGAAAGACTCACTCAGGAAAGAGAAGAGGAAGACACGATGATTAAAATTCTATTGGTCGAAGATGACCTTGGTTTATCAAATTCAGTATTTGATTTTTTAGATGATTTTGCGGACGTCATGCAGGTCTTTGACGGAGAAGAAGGTCTTTACGAAGCAGAAAGCGGGATCTATGATTTGATTCTGCTGGATCTCATGCTTCCTGAAAAAGACGGATTCCATGTCTTAAAAGAGTTGCGTGAAAAAGGTGTGACAACACCTGTTTTGATCATGACCGCCAAAGAAAGTTTGGATGACAAAGGGCATGGATTTGAGCTAGGAGCAGATGATTACCTCACCAAGCCTTTCTATCTTGAAGAGCTTAAGATGCGGATTCAAGCTCTTTTGAAGCGCTCAGGTAAGGTCAATGAAAATACTCTCAATTATGGCAACTTGAAGGTCAACTTATCCACTAATTCGACTTATGTGGATGATAAGGAAGTGGAACTTCTTGGGAAGGAATTTGATCTCTTGATCTATTTCCTTCAAAACCAAAATGTCATCCTTCCAAAGACACAGATCTTCGATCGCCTTTGGGGCTTTGACAGTGATACGACTATCTCAGTGGTTGAAGTCTATGTTTCAAAAATCCGTAAGAAATTAAAAGGAACAGATTTTGTTGATAACTTGCAAACATTACGCAGTGTGGGGTATATCTTAAAAGATGCTAACAAGGATTAAGAAAACAGTCGGAGAAGATGATTTTTCTTACTTCATCCGATATTTTGGTCTCTTCACCTTGATATTCTCAGCCATGACCTTAATTATTATTCAGGTTATGCGCTCCAGTCTCTATACAACGGTCGATGAGAATCTTAAGACCCTGAGTCAGGATCCCTATTCCATTATAGCTATTGCCAACCGGGATCAGAAACAGTCTAGTTCCAAAGAGGATGTTGAGCATGAGATGATGATACCTGATCATAACAAATCGGAACCCAAAGGAGATGTTACTTCCAATACCACTGTTGTTCTGCTTAACAAAAATTATCAAAATTTGACAACAGGTAATGGCTTTTTAAACTTTAAGACTGTAACCTTTGGTCGTAAATTGCTTAACAAGGTTTCCCAACTCCAAATCACAAATAGTTACGGGAAAAAAGAAAGTTACCGGGCTTACATGACGGATTTGGGCTTGTCTGATGACGGAGATAGCGACGTCAAGTATGCGGTTGTCATGACCAATATCAGTCAGCTAGAACAGACCAGTGAGGAGCACGAGAGCCAGAT
>CAUUAM010000163.1:0-2659 GCA_963543165.1 uncultured Streptococcus sp.
CCGAAGGAGCGGATTTACAGTCCGCCGCGTTTAGCCTCTTCGCTATCTCTCCATATAAATCAACAGGATCTATTATACCATTGATTTACTATGATTGCAAGCCCTTATTTATTCAAATTATAATTTTCTATTAAAATTTCAACGGCTTTTTCAAGCTTTTTGTAAAGTGAATCCACATTTCCATTTTTGATAATGGCAAATTGACCTGCCATGTCTGCAATTTCACCAATCGTTTTCTTACCGATGGACAAAGTGAACCCATCAAAAGTGTCTTTTCCGACGATTACTTTACTATCAACGATTTGAATCTCAATTTTCTTATCTTTTTTACTCATTTCAACCCTCTTTTCACTTTTTCTATTTTACAAAAATTCTTTTGATGACGCAAGAGAAAAGGGAGTGAGACAGAAAGAATTTAAATAGAAATTCCTTCTTCATCCCACCCCCGAAAAGGTCATTCGGCATTCTTTTGAGCCTATAAGAGAATACTGAGAAACGTTAGCTACTACATCCTTCGTTAAGGCTGTTTCTCATTGTATCTTGGACATTTTTGGTCTCAGACTTTTTCGTTTTAATCGACTTTGACAATCCATCCTTCTGGTGCTTCGATATCGCCAAATTGAATACCGGTCAACTCGTCGTAGAGTTTACGTGTGACAGGACCTACTTCTGTTTCAGAATAAAAGACATGGAAGTCATCCCCGTGTTGAACACCTCCGATTGGAGAGATCACAGCTGCGGTACCACAAGCTCCTGCTTCCACAAAGCGATCCAAGTCATTAATAAAGACATCTCCTTCAATTGGTGTCATACCAAGACGGTGTTCTGCCAGGTAAAGCAAAGAATACTTAGTAATAGATGGCAAGATAGAAGGGCTCAATGGCGTCACAAATTCGTTATTAGCAGTGATACCAAAGAAGTTTGCAGAACCGACTTCTTCAATCTTGGTGTGAGTCGCTGGATCAAGGTAAATCACGTCTGAGAAGTTACGATCATGGGCAATCTTCCCTGGTAACATACTAGCTGCATAATTCCCACCAACTTTAGCTGCCCCTGTACCATGTGGTGCAGCACGGTCATACTCATCTTGAATCAAGAAGTTAGTTGGAACCAGACCACCTTTAAAGTAGTTACCGACAGGCATGGCAAAGATGGTAAAGATATACTCATCTGCTGGATGCACACCGATAATATCACCAACCCCAATCAAAAGTGGACGAAGATAAAGTGTTGCACCTGTACCATATGGTGGAACGTACTCTTCATTAGCTTTTACCACTGCCTTACAAGCATCCACAAACATGTCAACAGGTACTTGAGGCATCAGCAAACGATCCGCCGTACGTTGCAAACGTTTGGCGTTTTGATCTGGACGGAACAATTGGATGCTTCCATCTTTTGTACGGTAGGCTTTTAAGCCTTCAAAGGCTTGCTGACCGTAATGCAAACTTGGAGAAGATTCGGATATATGCAAGGTCGCATCTTCTGTCAATTCTCCCTTTTCCCAAGCTCCATTGCGATAATACGCCAAATAACGATAGGGTAATTTCATATATGAAAAGCCAAGGTTTTCCCAATCAATTGATACTGTCATGATCGTGCTCCTTAAATTTTTTCTTTTTGACCTGGTTAAAGTCCATTTAGTTTCTCAATCTATGTAGACTATTGTACACCATTTCATGAGAATTTCAAGTGATATTTTCAATTTTCAGAAAATTTATTTTTAAAGAAAGTCAGTCCTAGAATGGACCGACCCCTTCTTTTATTTGATAGTGGCTGAAAAAACTTCTTGATCCGAAATGGTATCATTGACAAAGGATCCATTGCTTGTTCTTTCAGAAATGCTTAATTGTGTCAAATCAACCTCGGTCACCTGTCCAGTGGTAGAGGTAATGGCAAGAATTTGATCTTGCACTCCTACTTCTTCCTGGCTCGTAAAGAGATCAAAATCTCCTTGGTCCGTGAAAACTGGACCTGCCTTGAAGACGCGGTGGGGTTTATTTTTCAACTCACGCAAGACCTGTAGGCCACGTTTAGCACGGCTAGTTACAGGAATATCGCCTTGCAACATCCGTTTGAGACTGCCTCGCTGGGTCAAAATATACATACTTGGAGTCGTCGACTTAAAGGCGGCAGCGACTCGATCCCCGTCTTTGAGGTTAATAGCTTTGACCCCTGCTGCTTTGGCCCCCACCACTGGGACTTCTTCAATATTGAAGCGCAGACCATAGCCATTTTTGGTGATGATCATGATGTCTTCAAGGACAACTGGCGCAACCGCTACGATACGATCGTCTTGGTCTTTTAGCTTAGCGTACTTAGTCGATTTAGAACGATAAGTCCGCCATGGGCTCAATTCCTTGCGTTCAAAACGCTTGATTTGCCCTTGTTGAGTTGCTGCAAAGTAGGTCACGCCCTCAAACTGATCCACAATCTCCGCAAAGAGAATTTCTTCCTCTTGCTCGAAATTGGTCAAAGTTTGACTCAAGTGCTCTCCAATATCCTTCCACTTGGTATCTGTCAATTCATGAATTGGACGATAAATGGCATTTCCCAAGTTGGTAAAGAGTAAAAGATGCTGGGTGGTCTTAGCAGGCTCTACGAAAATCAACTCGTCATCATCTCGTTTTCCAACTTCTTCCAGTGTTGAGGCATTGAA
>CAUUAM010000164.1:0-2535 GCA_963543165.1 uncultured Streptococcus sp.
TAGTGAACAGAGATTTCTGTCTACATTTGAAAGTATTGTAAAATTAAGGTACAATAGAAAAAGACAACTATGTTGGAAAGGAAGAATATGAAAAAATTAATCGCCCTCCTATTATTTTCCGGCTTGGCTTTAACAGCTTGTACAACAAATAAGACAGATTCTAGCTCTTCAAGCTCAAGTAAAGAAAAGACCGAGCAGACATCAACTTCTAGCTCTAGTGAAAAAGAACAAAAAAAATTAGAACAACTGCGCAAAGATTTTAACGATGCCATGACTAATGAAAATGCGGTCTTCCCACAACTCTCAAATGAAGTGGCTGAAGACGAAGCAGAGGTTAAAATCACGACAACTGAAGGGGATATTACTGTGAAGCTCTTCCCGAAATATGCTCCGCTTGCAGTTGAGAATTTCTTGACCCATGCAAAAGAAGGCTACTACAATGGCCTCCTCTTCCACCGTGTCATTAACAACTTTATGATCCAAACTGGTGATCCGAAAGGAGACGGTACTGGTGGGGAATCTATCTGGAAGGGTAAAGATAAATCGAAAGATTCTGGTACTGGTTTTGAGAATGAGTATTCTCCATACCTTTACAACCTTCGTGGAGCCCTAGCTATGGCCAATTCTGGCCCAAATACCAACGGTAGTCAATTCTATATCAACCAAAATAAGGAAGATATTTCTAGCAAGCTTCCAACAGACCGATTCCCTGCTAAAATCATCGAAGCCTATAAAAATGGTGGAAACCCAACCCTTGATGGTGGTAACTACACCGTCTTTGGTCAAGTTATCGACGGCATGGATGTAGTTGATAAAATCGCGGCTGCTGAAACTGATGATAAGGACAAACCAAAAACAGATATCAAGATTGAAAAGATCGAAATCTTAAAAGACTATGATTTCAAGAAATAAGGAAAAGAGAACCACACGGTTCTCTTTTTATCTTTAAGTCAATTCATTAAAATCCCAAATTTGGTCCATCCAGCCTTCATAGAAGTCTGGCTCGTGGCAAACCATGAGGATAGATCCCTTGTAGTCTTTCAGAGCCCGTTTCAATTCTTCTTTGGCATCCACATCCAAGTGGTTGGTTGGTTCGTCTAGTACCAAGACATTGTTTTCACGGTTCATCAAGAGACAGAAACGTACCTTAGCTTGCTCCCCACCGGATAAGACCTGGATTTGGCTCTCGATATGCTTGGTGGTCAAGCCACAGCGGGCAAGGGCGGCACGGACCTCTGCTTGATTGAGAGCTGGAAAGGCATTCCAAACTGCCTCTAGCGGTGTCTGACGATTGCCACCTTCGACCTCTTGCTCGAAGTAGCCAAGCTCAAGATAGTCTCCACGCTCAACTTCACCAGCAATAGGAGGGATAATCCCTAGCAAGCTCTTCAAGAGAGTGGTTTTCCCGATCCCGTTGGCCCCGATGATGGCTACCTTTTGATTGCGCTCGAAGGTCAAGTTCAATGGCTTGGTCAAAGGACGGTCATAGCCAATCTGGAGATCCTTGGCCTGGAAGATAAAGCGTCCAGGAGTGCGAGCATTTTTAAATTCAAAGGAGGGCTTTGGCTTCTCACTCTGCAACTCAATGAGTTCCATCTTGTCCAGCTTTTTCTGACGAGACATGGCCATATTCCGTGTCGCCACACGCGCCTTATTGCGGGCGACGAAATCTTTCAAATCAGCAATCTCTTTTTGTTGGCGCTCATAAGCCGCTTCCAACTGCGATTTCTTCATTTCATAGACTTCGAGGAATTGGTAATAGTCCCCAGAATAGCGGGTCAACTGCTGATTTTCTACATGGTAGACGATATTGATCACATCGTTCAAGAAAGGAATATCGTGGGAAATGAGGACAAAGGCATTTTCATAATTTTGCAAATAACGCTTGAGCCAATCGATGTGCTCTGCATCCAAGTAGTTGGTCGGCTCGTCAAGTAGCAAAATATCTGGTTTTTCAAGAAGGAGTTTGGCTAAGAGAACCTTGGTCCGTTGGCCGCCTGAAAGGGCTGTAACATCCGTATCCATCCCAAAGTCCATAACACCAAGAGCACGCGCCACCTCATCAATTTTAGCATCCAAGGTATAAAAATCACGACTTTCTAAACGTTCCTGGAGTTCTCCGACCTCTTCCATCAGCGCATCGACATCGGCTCCCTCTTCTGCCATAGCCATATAGAGGTCATTGATGCGAGCTTCGGCTGTGAACAAGTCATCAAAAGCTGTCCGCAAGACATCGCGCACCGTTTGCCCTTCTTTTAGGACAGCGTGCTGGTCCAGATAACCAGCCGTCACGTACTTTGACCACTCGACCTTTCCTTCGTCTGGTTGCATCTTGCCTGTCACGATGCTCATGAAGGTCGATTTCCCTTCACCATTGGCTCCGACAAGACCGATATGCTCTCCCTTTAACAAACGGAAGGATACATCTTCAAAAATAGCCCGATCCCCAAAACCGTGACTCAAATTTTTCACTTCTAAAATACTCATGATAGACTCTCTTTCGTAGATTTCACTCGTATGATTATATCATCTTCA
>CAUUAM010000165.1:0-2501 GCA_963543165.1 uncultured Streptococcus sp.
CAGGACTGTTGACCAACGAGTAGTGTCTCCACTGCTTTGCGGTAGTCATCCGTATCCTTGTGGTAGCCTCACCTACCGTATTTCGAGTTTATTTTACTCCTTCACTTACAGAAAGTCAACACTTATTTGTGAAAAGTTTCCACCAAGCGTTTGGTAATTTCTTCAATGAGTGTGAAAGGGGCTGCTACATTGAGGCGGGCATGCAAGGTTCCTTCTTTTCCGAAATCTGTTCCACGGTTCAAAATCAATTTTGCTTGGTCATGAATTTTAGCATGTAGCTCATCATCTGTATAAGGATAGGCTGAAAAGTCCAACCAAAGAAGATAGGTCCCTTGGGGCTTCATGACTCGGATATTGGTCTTTTCCTGCAATTCATCTACAACATAGTCAATGTGTTTTTCAAAGACTTGCTTGAGCTCTGTCAACCAAGGTTTGCCATGGCGATAAGCTGCTTCTGTAGCAATATAGCCCAATCCTGAGATTTCATGTTGGTTATTGGCCAATTGCCGTTGTTTAAAAGCTGTACGAAGCTTTGGATTTTCAATAACCACATAAGAATTTTTTGTTCCTGCAATATTGAAAGTCTTGGTCGCACTGGTTAAGATCAAACTAAAATCTTTAAAGCTTGGATCAACCGTATTAAAGCTGGTATGACGGTGCTCAAACAAGGCTAAGTCTTGGTGAATTTCATCTGAAACGAGAAGGACTCCATATTTTTGACAAAGGCGACCGATTTTTTCCAAGACCTCCCGATCCCAGACACGACCACCAGGATTGTGCGGATTGCACAAAACATAGAGTTTAACCTCATGCTCCACAATCTCTTTTTCCAACTGATCAAAATCAATTTGAAAAAGTCCGTCTTTTTCAACTAATGAATTTTCGATTAATTTTCTACGATTGAGCTTGACACTTCGTGCAAACGGAGGATAGACTGGTGTATTGATTAAGACAGCATCCCCTTCCTTGGTGAAGGCTTGAATGGCTGTTGAAATAGCTGGCACAACACCTTCGATAAAAACGATGGCTTCCTTATCAAAGGAATAACCGTGCTCATTTTTTTCCCAATCAAGGATAGATTGATAGAGGCTGTCTGCTGCATAGGTATAGCCGTAAACCATTTGGTCAGCATAGCCAATTACCGCTTCTCGCACTTCTGGAATGACGTTAAAATCCATGTCCGCGATCCAAGCCGGAATGATCTCTGGATCTGTCTCTGTTTCTTTCCACTTGTAGGTATGGTGGGTCAAGCGATTGGGTAAGGTTGTAAAATCATATTTGCTCATCTTAAGCCTCCAATGCTTGTTTCAAATCGTCAATCAAATCATCCGCATCTTCGATTCCGATAGACAAACGAAGCAGGTCATCTGTCAAACCGTATGAATGACGAACTTCAGCTGGAATATCTGCATGGGTCTGGGTTGTAGGATAGGTGATAAGACTCTCTACTCCCCCCAGACTTTCTGCAAAGGTAAAGACTTGAAGAGAATTTAAAAAGTTAGGAATTTTTGTCTCATCCTGAATTTTAAAGGAGACCATTCCCCCTTTTCCAGTGTAGAGGACTTCTTTAACTTGAGGCGCTGTTTTCAAGAATTCGACCACCTTGCGAGCATTCTCTGTCGAGCGCTCCATCCGAATCGAAAGGGTCTTCAGACCACGAATCAAGAGATAGCTGTCAAATGGTGAAAGAACAGCACCTGTCGTGTTCAAATTGTAAAAGAGTTGGTCATACAAGTCTGCATCATTGGTCACGACTACACCTGCTAGGACATCGTTGTGACCAGCTAGGTACTTGGTTGCTGAATGGAGCACAATATCTGCCCCCTCTTCAATCGGGCGTTGGTAAATAGGGCTGTAAAAAGTATTGTCCACCACGACTTTGGCACCTTTTGCATGGGCCAATTTCGCTAAATGATCAATATCAAATTCCAACATCAATGGATTTGTTGGCGTTTCAATATAGAGGACATCCACCTGATTTTTTTCCAAGTGTTGGAGCAGTTCTTCTTCTGTATTGGCATAGGTGAAAGAGAAGCGGCCTTCTTGCTCTTGTTGGTTAAACCAGCGGAAAGAGCCTCCATAAAGGTCACGAACGGCTAAGACTTTTGTACCAACGGGGAAAATGCTAAAAGCAAGCACAATAGCTGACATTCCAGAGCTTGTCGCTAAAGCATAATCTGCGCTTTCGATAGCTGCCAAAGTCTTCTCAGCTGTTGCGCGTGTTGGATTTTTTGTACGGGTATAGTCAAAACCTGTAGACTGACCAAATTCCGGATGTTGGTAAGTGGTTGAGAAATGCAATGGAGTTGTCAAAGCTCCCGTCGCTTGATCCGACTTGATTCCTGCCTGTGCCAAAATCGTATTGATATTGCGTTTTTTACTCATATTGCCCTCCGATAATCAATTAATCTAACTGCTTACTATTTTATCACTATTATGAGGAGAGCGGTTTTCCCATTTTCAAGACCCAGCTATAGTTTCAAACTATAAGAAAAGAGAGT
>CAUUAM010000166.1:0-2500 GCA_963543165.1 uncultured Streptococcus sp.
CAAGGAAAATATTTTACTTTTAAAATTATTCCCTACAAGGGGAATTATAGCAAAATTAAAGAGTATATTCAACCTAAAAATAGCATTTTTTAGCACAAATTGTATGTCAAACGGCTCATAAAGGATGTTTGTTTTCAGAAAACAAACATGAAAATTACATGCAACTTACTGACTGAAAGGGAATTTTAAAAAAATTACGAATAATAGAATTGGAGGGACGCTTTTCAAAAAGTGATGGTATAATAGAAGAGATGGAAACTATTTAGAATGAAAGAGGAATTATGATGACAAAAATTCGTGGATTTGAACTTGTATCAAGCTTTACCAATCAAGACTTGCTTCCGAAACGGGAGACGGCCCATGCAGCTGGCTATGATTTGAAGGTGGCAGAGCGTACAGTGATTGCACCAGGGGAGATCGTCCTCGTTCCAACTGGGGTCAAGGCCTATATGCAAGCTGGAGAGGTGCTCTATCTCTACGACCGCTCGTCCAACCCTCGTAAGAAGGGTCTGGTCTTGATCAATTCTGTTGGGGTTATTGATGGAGACTACTATGGAAATTCTGGAAATGAAGGGCACATCTTTGCACAGATGAAAAACATCACTGATCAGGAAGTCGTCCTTGAAGTCGGGGAACGTGTGGTTCAGGCTGTCTTTGCTCCTTTCTTAATTGCAGATGGAGATGAGGCGGATGGCGTACGGACCGGTGGGTTTGGGTCGACAGGGCACTAAGATGAAGATTATCTTTGTCCGTCATGGGGAGCCAGATTACCTTGAGTTAGAGGAGCGTTCCTATACTGGATTCGGGATAGATTTGGCTCCCTTATCTGAGAAGGGAAGGAAACAGGCTCAGGACCTTTGCCAAAACCCCTTGTTCCAATCAGCTGATCTGCTAGTATCTTCAGCAGTGACGCGAGCTTTAGAAACAGCTTCTTATCTGGCATGTGCTACTGGCCTTCCTTTGAGGGTAGAGCCTTTATTGCACGAATGGCAGGTTTATGAAACAGGTATAGAGAACTTTGAAACAGCTAGATGTCTGTTTTTAGAAAACAAGGGGGAGTTGCTCCCAAATTCTCCTGTTCAATATGAGACAGCTGTAGAGATGAAGTCTCGTTTTCTAGAATGCATGGCTAAGTATCGGGAACATCAAACTGTGGTAGTTGTAGCCCATCGCATGCTCATGCGTCAATTTGTACCGAATGAAACCATTGATTTTTGCCAAGTGATTGAGTATGAGATAGAGATTTAGAAAGAGGTTTATCATCGCTAAGAAAAAAACGACATTTATTTGTCAAAATTGTGCTTATAACTCACCCAAGTACCTAGGGCGCTGTCCCAACTGTGGGTCTTGGTCTTCTTTTGTGGAGGAAGTTGAGGTTGCAGAGGTCAAGAATGCACGGGTGTCCTTGACAGGTGAAAAGACCAAACCCATGAAATTGGCTGAAGTTACTTCTATTGGATTTGGATCGACAGGGGGGCACTAGGATGAAGATTATCTTTGTGCGTCATGGAGAGCCAGATTATAGTATGCTTGATAATCTTGAAAATCCACAACTCTATAGTGGTTTTGGCCGTGATTTAGCACCGTTGACAGGAAAAGGTCGCAGTCTGGCAAAAGAAGTTGCTAAAACTACATGTTTTGGAAAGGCAGAGATTATTATTTCATCGTCTGTGACGAGGGCTTTAGAAACAGCCCATTATATAGCGGTTGAAACAGGATTGGACTTATTTGTTGAGCCATTTTTTCATGAGTGGCGTCCAGACTTAGATGGTACTAACTCTGATTTGACTAGTGTATTGGTAGCTCATGAATATTATCTAAAACATCAAGGAGGTTTATCTGAAGATTCTCCTTGTCGCTATGAAACTGCTCTGGAGATGCGTCGTCGTTTTTTAAGAACTTTGGAAAAATATAAAAATTATAAAACTATTATCATTGTAACTCACGGAATGCTGATGTGCCAGTTTGTTCCAAATGAGAAGATTGATTTTTGCCAAGTGATTGAATGTGAGATAGAAATTTAGAAAGAGGTTTATCATAGCAAAGAAAAAAACGACATTTATTTGTCAAAATTGTGCTTATAACTCACCCAAGTACCTAGGACGCTGTCCTAACTGTGGTTCTTGGTCTTCCTTTGTCGAGGAGGTCGAGGTCGCAGAGGTCAAGAATGCCCGGGTCTCCTTGACAGGTGAGAAAACCAAGCCTATGAAACTGGCGGATGTGACCTCCATCAATGTCCATCGAACTAAGACCGAGATGGAAGAATTCAACCGCGTCCTTGGAGGCGGTGTGGTCCCAGGAAGTCTTGTCCTCATTGGTGGAGATCCAGGAATTGGGAAGTCAACCCTCCTCTTACAAGTCTCGACCCAGTTATCTCAAGTGGGGACAGTTCTCTACGTCAGTGGTGAGGAATCTGCTCAGCAGATCAAGCTACGGGCGGAGCGGTTGGGAGATATTGATAGTGAGTTTTATCTCTATGCTGAGACCAATATGCAGAGCG